>NZ_JBIYCV010000007.1:0-381049 GCF_044908085.1 Paenibacillus sp. RC73 | reverse complement strand
ACTGACGAGATAAAATATCTCATTGTTCGCTTCCATTTTATACAGCCTGACGGCATGTACCAAAATCTCAGCGTTGGATTTTGCAAGCAAAATCCGTACTCACTCGTTGTTCAGTTTTCAAAGATCAAACCTGCATCATGTCTTGCGTTTGTTTTTACTTTCTTTCACCACCGCAACTCAGCGGCGACTTAAATAATATATCATGTTTTCTAAGGCTTTGCAACACTTTTTTTAAGATAATTTTTCGAGCATTTTCATTCTGCTTTGTGTTGCTAACTATCTCAGAAAAGACAGCTATAAGAATATATCATATTCTCCTGTTACTTAGCAACATTTTTTTTGATTGATTTTCTATGTCCTCACCTCTAATCGAAAAGAGAAGACTGTCATTCCGTTTCCGAGGAATAACAGCCTTTCTATATTTACATTTCACTCTTTTGGGTCAATCATAAGCTGAACTCACTTTCATGGAGTTTACCTTCACTTTTAATCCCCTTTTGTCAGTCCTTAATCCAGGGATTTTTGCGAGAGCGGGAACTACGGGCAGTGGAATGGGAAGCTGTTGCTACCGTCTTGCGGGAATTTTGATTTTTAGCAGTACTATTTTTACCTGAAACCTTGGCTTTGGATGTCTCTTCTTTGGCTGTATTGCCTGAGGTATCTTTCCCCTTGCCTTTACTCACGTTGCTATCTTTATGTTTGGGAGAAGAGTTAACTTCGTTTTGGGATCCAATATTCAGATTTTCGCCATTTCCCTGCGTTCCGGAGAAATCTGGTACTGACTCCACGTTCCCCTCCCGGCAGCCGCAGTCAGGCAAAAACATATAGGGAGTGGTATACCCCTCTAATGGATTCACAGGTGCATTCTCATGGGCGAACGGATGATGCGGGAGATTCGCGGATTGTTGCCCTTGTAACTGGCTATAGTCCGATACATACCCGCCCATAGGCAAGCTGTGATGGGGGGATCCCCATTCATGACCCCACTGACTGCCTTGGACTGCACTCTCAGGATGTTGCGGGTAACCTTGATGGATAAATGGAGGATAGACAGGATAGGATGTATTCTCAGCCGCTTCATAGCTTGGATGATACCCCGGGCACATGCAGTCCGGATAGACAGGATATGGTGTCGGTTGAACATTTATAGGCGCTGTTTGTACAGTTCCCCAACTCCATGGGTGCTCACAGTCTTGCTGATATCCCTGGTTGGGGGCTACCGAAGGAGCCCATTGCTCTACAAAGGAAGTATTTACTGGCGCATTCCCCCATGGCTGGGCAACCCCGATGCCTGGGTACCATGAGTTTGGTCCCGTATTTGTTGGTGAGTTGTAATCATGCGTTGGTTGCTGCATCGGCCATTGGGAATTTGTCGCTGGCTCCGAGTTCGTGCAACCGCAAAATTTCTCCGTTACAGGCTTCAGTTCAACATTTGCAGGCAGCTGCGGTTTTGGTTGAACTGGTTGCGAAGCTATAGGTTGAGGAGCAGGGTTTACGGGCGCCATCGGAATTTCGGGCAGTTTCAATTCAGGCAGCTTGGGAACGTTCACTATTTCCTTAGGCTGGTTCACCTGCTCTTTAGGGATAGGTGTGTTGTCTGGCTTGGGCTGAGTTAGCTCCGCTTTAGGTTGAGTCTGTTCCGCCTTGGTCTGGGGTAGGTTTTCGTTTTCATTATTTGCAGTTGATGCTGGTGACTCTGATTCAGGCTGTGTTGGCTCTTGTTTGACACCTGTGTTCTTCTTTTGATCCGAAGCAGGATTGTTCGCCTCGCCTTTGTATTGAGGAATATTGACGGTTTCCCCGACCAGTAGAGCGTTCGGGTTTTTAAGTTGGGAATTGGCATCAATAATTAGCTTGAGCGGGACTCCCCATGCCTTGGACAACTTCCACAATGAATCACCCTGCTTGACTTTGTGCTGATAAACCGTTGATGGCTGTTCTTGCATCGCAACAGGGTCTGCCGGAATTTTGATTTTCTCGCCGATACTTAACTGATTCGGGTCAGCCAATTGGGGATTGGCCGCAATAACTTTTTCCAGTGACACATTATATTTCTGGGCAAGCAAATACAGTGTGTCGCCTTTCTTGACGATGTGTATTTTCACAGGTCACAAACCTCCTAGACATTCGTTCGGGCAGGATAGGGTAAACGCCCGGCTTCTGTTATTACATCCTATGCACTTCCCGGGCGAATGACCCCATACAAACAAAAAAATCCTCTCAACCGAATCCCCTTGCGGGCATCCAGTCAAAAGGATTCATATTTTTAGTCCTGCCACACTTTATAGCCGTCTTGATCCACGATCTTACGGAACTCGGCCAGTAACTCCAAAGTCACCGGACCCGCAACTCCAGAACCAATCGTACGACCATCTACTTCATAAGCAGCAATAACTTCTGCTGCAGTTCCCGTAAAGAACACCTCATCAGCGACATACACATCATGCAGCGTAAAAGGCTGCTCCTTGAGCGCATAACCGAGCTCGGCGCACAAGTCGATAATAGCATTACGCGTGATACCCTCAAGCGCTCCCAGATAGCAAGGCGGCGTATACAACACTCCGTTTTTGACGATAAAAATATTGTCCGCGGAACCTTCCGTCACATATCCTTGGGAATTTAGCATAATAGCCTCGCCCACACCAGCATAGTTAGACTGAATTTTCACCAGGATGTTGTTGAGGTAGTTCAACGATTTGATTTTCGGATTCAAAGCATCTGGAATGTTACGACGCTGAGAGACGGAAATCGTCTTAAGCCCAGTCAGATAAGCTTCCTCGGGATAGATGGCGAGTTGCTCCACGATAATGATAATACTTGCTTTCGGACAGCGAAGAGGATCAAGCCCAAGATTTCCAGCACCACGCGATACAACCAGACGAATGTATCCATTACGCATCTCGTTAAGACGGATCGTTTCCGCCATCGCTTCCAGCATTTCATCAGGAGACAGCGGAATGTTTAACTGAATTGATTTTGCAGAATCGTACAGACGGTCCAAGTGCTCTTTGCATTTAAAAATATTACCGTTGTAAATTCGAATGCCTTCAAATATCCCGTCCCCGTACAAAAAACCATGATCATATACGGAAACCTTTGCATTTTCCTTAGTTACATGCTGTCCATCTAGATAAATCCATTGCTCTGCCATTAAGAACCGCACCTCCGATTATTGTTCTTCTAAAATAGGTTCTACTACTTCAACATACTTGTAGCTTGGATAGGAACCAAGGATACGCACGTGGCATCCCAAAGCCTCAATCTCTGCAAATGCTGCGGGAAGCAGGACGGATTCCAAAGATTCCAAAATTTCAATGTAAAAATAGTAGTTCCCCAGTTGCTTTTTGGTCGGACGCGATTCAATCCGTGACAGATTCAACCTGCGCCACGCAAATGCAGATAATACCTGATGCAACGCCCCCGGAAAATCCTGCGGAGGTGTCACCAAAATACTGGTCCGTTGACCTTCAGGTTTACGCGGGAGGCTGATAGGCTGATGGCCGATCAGGACAAAGCGGGTAAAGTTATTATCGTGATCCGTCACCTTGCTGGCCAAAATATCCAGTCCGTGCTTGGAAGCCGCAAGCTTGGTTCCCAAAGCAGTCCAGCCTTTGCCCGGGTTATGTTTAACAATTTCGACGGCTTCCGCCGTACTTCCTGCACTCTCCAGCTCAGCCTGAGCAGCCGTAGTCTGTATGAACTCCTTACACTGCGGAAGTGCTACGGGATGAGACATAATTTTGACCACATTGCTCAAATCCAGCTCGCCCCGGTCATTAGTAAATTCATTGCGATATCCAATGAGGTTTTGAATAGAAGGGTACACCCATTCCGCCTGCATCTGAATGTCCACTTCATGTACAAGCCAATCCATATGCAGACTTACAGAGCCATCAATTGTATTCTCAATCGGAATTACACTGTAGTCAGCCTTTCCCTTGTCCACAGCCTGAAATACATCTGCTATATACTTATAAAACAGCAATTCACAGGGCGTATCCCCTATCAAATACCGAATCGCTTCATGGGAAACGGTCCCCTCCGGAAGAAGTGCAATTCGTTTCATATCGTAATTTCCCCTTTAACCAAGTCCATAAAAGGAATCTCTTTCTTATCAGTATATACTTTAACGCCTTCGCTCTCTGGGCGCAATTTTAAAACAGATGCAGTGATTCCTTCCTTGCTCATCGTTTCGGTTAAATACTGTTCCAGTTCATCTCTCCGGTTTTCCCGGCGATCCGCCAATGCCAGCAATGTCGGTCCAGCTCCGCTGAGAGCCACCCCCAAAGCACCATAATGGTGCGCTTCCTGCAAAATCTCCGCCATACCCGGCACAAGCGCCGCCCGATAAGGCTGGTGAAGCCGATCCTGCATCGCCTCAGCGATCAAATCGGTTTGGCCTGATGCCAATGCCGCTACGAGCATCGAAGCATGGCTCACATTATATACGGCATCTTTCAAGGATACATGCGCGGGTAGAACCTCTCTGGCCTTGGAGGTAGACAATTGGAAATCTGGAATGACTACCAAAACCTCCAGATTTGCATCCGGCTCAAGCCGTAAATGCTTGGCATGTTTGCCATCCCACATCGCTGTAATAATGCCACCAAACAAGGAGGCTCCCACATTGTCAGGATGCTTTTCAATAGCACTTGCCATGTCAAACAGCTTGGAATCAGACAGAGGTGAGCCGATCAGCGCATTTGCAGCCACAAGCGCACCCACAATCGCTGAAGCACTACTGCCTAAACCACGGGTAAGTGGAATATCCGAATACATTGAAATATCCAACTCAGGAACTGGTACTCCAGCCTCCTGAAAAACCATTTGTGCTACTTTATAAATCAGATTCGTTTTATCCTGGGGAATGCCGTTCATTTCGTCCCCGTATAAATGGAAAGCCGTCTGTCCGGCTTCTTTCAATTCAACCCATGCATACAAGGACAACGCCATGCCCAGTGTATCAAAACCGGGGCCTAAATTGGCGGTACTTGCAGGCACACGCACTCTTGCTGTTTTTAAAACAGTCATACAAACAATTCCTCCTGCTTTTTTTGAACTATCCCTCAACCCGATACACACTCTTGATACGGCGAATGACATCCAGAGATTCAAAATGCTCCAGAACCTTTTTCATACTCGCCTTACTAGCCAAATGGGTTACGATAATAATTTCAGCATCTGGATTGACCTCATTTGGTTGCTGCACCACAGATGCCAAACTGACGTCGAATTCAGCAAATACCTGTGTGATCTGCGCCAATACTCCGGCCTTATCATCTACATGCAGAAGTACGAAGTTTTTGAAATACACGTCCTCATCACTGCTGATTTTTTTAGGGTTATAAGGTACGATGGCCTTAAGCCCATTCACGCCGAGCTTGAGGTTCTTCACTACAGCCACCAGATCGGCCACAACCGATGTAGCTGTCGGCATTTCTCCTGCACCCGCACCGTAGAACATGGTTTCACCCACGGCTTCACCGTGTACATAAACTGCGTTGAATACCCCGTTCACCGAGGCCAAAGGATGCTGCTTGCGTACCATCGTCGGCTGAACATTGATCGTAAATTCATCACCCTGACGCTCCGCAATGCCAAGCAGCTTCATTTCATAGCCGAGTGTTTTGGCAAAAGCGATATCTTCACTGGATACCTTTGTAATACCAGTAACGCTTACGTCCTTAAGCTCTACATCCGAACGGAAGCCGAGCGTACCGAGGATAGCCATTTTACGGGCAGCATCCAGTCCCTCCACGTCTGAAGTCGGATCAGATTCCGCGTATCCAAGCTCCTGCGCTTCCTTGAGAACTTCCTCGTAAGAAGCCCCCTCCTGACTCATTTTGGTTAAAATGAAATTGGTTGTACCGTTCACAATCCCCATAATACGAGTAATGCGATCGGAGGAGAAGCCTTCAATCAGCGTACGAATAATCGGAATACCGCCCGCTACACTTGCTTCATAAAAAATATCACACTGCTTTTCCTGCGCCTTCGCCAGTACTTCAGAGCCGTGCAGAGCCATTAAGTCCTTGTTCGCTGTTACGATATGCTTGCCGCGCTCCAGCGCTTCCAGAATGTACTTCTTCGTCTGATCCACGCCACCCATGACTTCGATAATAACATCAATCTCTGGATCACGGATGACCTCCCACGGGTCCTCTGTAAGCTTGGCGGGATCGACTTCAATGGAACGATATTTCTCTATATTTTTAACAGCTATTTTTTCAATAATGATCGGCGAACCGACTTGCCTGCTCAAATCTTCTTGATTTCCTTCCACGATTCGAACGACTCCCGTTCCTACCGTTCCTAATCCTAACAATCCTACTTTGACCGGTTTCATCCATTCCCCTCCTGCTAACTTATATCTGATGAGCTTTATAGCTCTTAACCTTGCCCGATCAGGCGAACGCGCTTCACACCGGAGATGGTTTCCAGGCCCTCCAGCAGAACCCCAAGCTCTTCACTGAGTCTGGACATTTCTACCGAAATGACTACATTGGCTCTGCCTTGCAGCGGGATGCTCTGCTGGATCGTTAGCACATTGCCTCCGTAATCTGCCACCCTGCCGAGAACTCTGGACAGCATGCCGGATTGATGCTCCAGATCAATGGAGATATTGACAATTCGCTCACGCTCCAACTGGTTGACCAAATGAATGCCATCCTTATATTTATAAAAGGCACTTCGACTTAGCCCAACTTGCTCCACGGCGTCATGCACGGTTTTAACATCTCCCGAAGCAAGCAGCAGCTTGACCTGGATCGTCTTAACGATAGCTTCAGGCAAAATATCTTCCCGTACCAAGTAATAGCGCTCTTTCACGAACGTCCTCTCCTCAAAGACTTATGTTTTTGTATAGAGGACATTATATCGAAACTCCTGACAATCGGCAAGCTAACTGTAAAAAAAACGGCTACTGCCGTCTATAGGGTTTCCTATAGCGTAGTAACCGTCCATACTTCAGACAAGTATTTCATTTTTAATAATAGCTGCTGCCTTCTACGAATTCAAACTCGAAATCGGCAATGCGTACAGGCGTTCCATCAACGGCACCACGCTTGCGCAGCTCAGCATCCACACCCATGTGGCGCAATGTTCTTGCTAACTTTAGAATCGCATCGTGCGAATTCAGCTGCATACGCTTCATCATGCGCTCGATTTTGACACTGTGCACCACGAATGTATCGTTTTCACGTATAATGGTGAAACCTTCATCCTCTGCCTTATCCAGCTTAAACACCTTACGTTCATTCACTTCCGCTACTTCCTCAACAACTGGCTCGTCCGGTATTTGATCCAACAGATCAGCAGCTCGATAGAGCAATTCCTTTACGCCTTGGCGTGTCAACGAGGAAATGGGCATAATTTCGAGATCTGGACGAACTGAAGCGATTTGCTCCTTGAATTGAGCCAGATTTTCTTCCGATTCCGGCATATCCATTTTATTCGCCGCCACAATTTGTGGACGCTCGGCTAATGTCGCGTTATATTGCTTTAATTCGTCGTTGATTTTAGTCCAATCCTCAAACGGATCACGACCCTCAGAACCCGCCATATCCACGACGTGAATAATAATACGTGTCCGTTCAATATGCCTCAGGAATTCATGTCCCAGTCCTATGCCTTCATGAGCTCCTTCAATCAATCCAGGCAGATCGGCCATAACAAAGTTGCGATGGTCGCCTACATCCACAACCCCCAAATTCGGGGTAATCGTTGTAAAGTGGTACGCGCCAATCTTTGGTTTTGCGGAGGAGACAACTGACAGCAATGTAGATTTCCCTACGCTAGGGAAACCAACCAAGCCTACGTCGGCCATTACTTTAAGCTCAAGGGTAATATAACGTTCCTGTCCCTCTCCGCCGTTCTCAGCCAGCTCAGGCGCTGGATTGTTTGGTGTGGCAAAACGGATATTTCCGCGCCCCCCACGTCCGCCTTTGGCCACGATGACCTGCTGACCATGACGTGTCATATCTGCCACTACTTCACCCGTATCATCATCCATGATGACTGTACCCGGAGGTATGCGTACGATCATATGATCCGCATTGGCTCCATGCTGGCTTTTGTTGCGGCCTTTTTCTCCACGTTTAGCTTTAAAATGCCGCTGGTACCGAAAATCCATTAAGGTACGCAAGCCTTCATCGACGCGGAAGATCACGTCTCCACCGTTACCTCCATCACCGCCACCAGGGCCGCCTTCAGGAACGTATTTCTCACGGCGAAACGCAATCAGCCCGTCTCCACCGTCGCCGCCCTTAACAAAAATCTTCGCTTTATCTACAAACATGGTTACACCTTCCTTATGTCTGACACTGCATCCGAATTTGAAGCATTTCTCCCGTAGGAAGCTTCTCTGTTCGAATGCGTTCACTTCCGTGTCCGGATCTGACCTGCTTTAACAAATTCAAATCAGCAGGTACGTCACTGCCTTCAAACCGGACGATAACATCATTCTGATCCATACCGAAATAAAGTGTCAATCTGCGCACTTCTCCCCAGGACGACCGGCCCCCGCCATATTGATACGCACGTACCGTTTCTATGACGGCCGAGGCAAGCGACTCGCCGTCTTCGGGAGACATGACAGCGTCCAACTTTAAATGCTCCTCAACCTGAACCATCAACTGTAAATTTCCGGCGTTCACGCGAAAAGATTGCAAATAAAACACCAACGAGGGAATACCCAGCTTTGATATTTTACTGTCCTCTGCCACGCGCCCTTTTATTGTTTCCACATAAGCAGCCGATTTATCATGCTTATTCATACGAATATAGCCATAAAGCACCTGCAAGTCATTCATCCAGTCATGCCGGTGATGATTGAGAGCTGCGATAGCTGTACGCTCCAAAGAACGCAAAGCAGCTTTCCGCTCAGCTTCAACCTGTCTCTGTATATACCACATGCTAAAACAGGCGGCAATAACGGACCACGCGGCTAATATGATAATCGTTAGTGCTGCAGGATAGAGCAGTGAAAAAACCAAAGGAATCAGAATGGAACCCAACGCCAGATGAGGCGCTCTTATCCGCTGGAACATGGCTTCTCTCCGTTCTGCGATAATTAAAATGGATTAATAAAGAACCTTAATCCAGTATAGCACAGACTGACTTTCCAGTTCATTACCATCATACAAAAAAGCCTCCGACAAAATTGCCGGAGGCTTTTCAGCGTGTCTAAGCCGCTATTAAGCTTCTACAGTAGCTGCTACTGGAGCAACGTCGATCGGGTAGATGCTCACCTTTTTGCGATCACGGCCCCAACGTTCGAACTTCACAACGCCGTCCACTTTCGCGAACAGAGTGTCGTCCTTACCGATACCCACGTTCGTACCCGGGTGAATTTTCGTTCCGCGTTGACGAACCAGGATGCTACCGCCGGTAACTGCTTGACCGTCAGCACGTTTCACGCCAAGACGTTTCGATTGACTGTCACGTCCGTTTTTCGTGGAACCTACACCTTTTTTCGATGCGAATAATTGAAGATCCAATGTCAATTTCAACATGATGTCTACCTCCTTCTTTGTTTATTTTCTATTTGAATATACTTACCGTATGATTCAGCAATACTTGTCAACATAATCACCATGGATTCCAGCAACAGTTGTACCTGTGCGTTCACATCATGATGAACTTCAGGGGGAAGATACGCGCTCAAAAAGCCGTTTTCCATTTCCGATTCCATATCAACGTTTGTAAGAGCTTCAATCGAATTGACAGTTCCTACAGTTACCGCTGATACGCCGGCACATACGATATCCTCGCCAGATTTGGCATAATTCGCATGACCTTTAATGGAAAATCCCTGTATGCTGCCATCCTCCAGTCGTGTAATATGCACGATAATCACTTATCGCACCCTCTTACGCTTGGATTTTTCCAATCGTCACTTTCGTGTACGGTTGACGATGACCTTGCTTCACATGGTAGTTCTTTTTAGGTTTGTATTTGTATACAATGACCTTTTGGCCTTGACCATGTTTCTCAACTGTAGCTGTTACAGTAGCTCCGGAAAGAAGCGGTGTACCTGTTGTCAAGCCATTGTCGCTAGATACTGCCAGAACACGGTTGAACGTTACAGTTTCACCATCGGTAGCTTCCAACTTCTCGATGAACAATACATCGCCCTCTTGAACTTTGTATTGCTTACCACCTGTTTCAATAATTGCGTACATTTGCTTGCACCTCCTTATGTCTCAGACTCGCCTAATCGCAGGTGACAACATCCCTGAGGATGCTGTACTTCAGTACCTGATTGGAGCGGTTACAGCATGTGCAGCCAATCTTACGCATGACACATACTAAAAGATTGTAGCATAAGCTTCGTCCACATTCAACCTCTAGTTTAAAATGATTTTGGAAACGCATTGCCTTATAAAATCGTCTTTTCCTCACGCACCTTTTTTCGGGTCATTTCCAGAAGACCTAGCCGTGTCCAGCCAACGACATATGATTTGGTTCGGTCTTTTTTCAGCCTAGACTCCAGCACAGAGGACACTTCACGGCGGTTCTCCTCTTGTTCCATGTCAATAAAATCAATGATGATAATGCCCCCGATATCACGCACACGCACCAGTCGGGCAATCTCTTCAGCCGCTTCGATGTTAGTCCGGGTCACCGTCTCTTCCAGATTGCTGCCCCCCGTAAATTTCCCTGTGTTCACATCAATGACAGTCAGTGCCTCTGTATGGTCGATGATGATATATCCGCCGCCCTGAAGCCATACTTTTCGCGCAAAATCACGTTCCAGTTGCTCATGGATGCCATAGGCTTTAAATATGGTCTCTTCTGCACCACGAAATATGCGCACATGAGCTTTCTGCGGACTGATTTGACGTAGTAATATCTCCGCTTCCTTTGCCTGTTCCTCACTGTCAATAATCAGCTCATCCTGCTCCGGTGTAAACACATCCCGAATCAAACGCTGGACGATGCTCAAATCCCGGTGCAGCTCACATGGAGCCGAGTGTTCAGTAGCTTTACGCTGAATGGCTTTCCATTGCTGACGCAACTGGTTCAGGTCATTTTCAATCGCTTCTCTGCTCATTTCCTCCGAAACTGTACGGATAATGACTCCTTCTTCACCTGTTCGAAGCTGCTCTCCCATCGCTTTCAGACGAGCCCGTTCTCCCTCACGCTCGATCTTTTTGGATACAGCCACATAATCGGCGCGAGGCATGTATACAATCCAGCGACCCGGAAGTGAAAAATGAGTGGTTACTCTGGCCCCTTTGCTACCCACGGCCTCTTTCAACACCTGTACTACAATTTCCTGTCCCACCTTCAACAGCTCGGAAATGGACGGCTTCACCTCAGGTTGCTTTTCCAAATGGGCGTGAAGTACGTCATCCACATATAAAAAGGCATTCTTTCGCTGTCCAATGTCAACAAAGGCGGCTTGCATTCCCGGCAGTACATTGACGACTCTGGCTTTGAAAAAGGAACCCAGAATTCCCCGCTTTCGTGGCAATTCAGCTGCATATTCTACCAATCGTCCCTCTTCCAACAGTGCCATTTGGGTCATCTGTTGCTGGCATTGTACAATCATTTGCTTCATGGTTTTTCAACCTCTCTGGATACAGCCTCTTTCCTCAACTCCATAAAAACTTCTAACTTTTCTATTTAGGTTTAGTTTTTCCGCCCTCCGGCGGGCGCGCTGCAAAATAAGAGCGAATAAGGCGTTGCTCAGGCAATACAGCTACTATCCGTCCCTGCTCATTCATGACATAAATCATATGGTATCGGTCCCTTTTGAAAAGACGCAAAACAGGCTCCAAATGTTTCATAGGCAAGGATACAATTGGCAAGGCAATACTTCCCTTGGCCGCCTCGCGGTAAAAGAGCTCGTCCCTTCCCAGCAAAAAACGTATAAAACGATAGGGGATATTACGATAATCCACAATATTAGAATAAAGCAAAAAAATCCCTACCGCCAGCAGATTTAAATGCACAGGTCCATTTTGCCTTAATAACGGCGAAATACCATAGATACAAAATAGCAGGCTGGTCACGATGCTGGCTCGAAAAGTCCAAACTAGAGTACGGTGATACGGGATGAATAAGCTCATCAGCGCCTGCATTATTTTCCCGCCGTCCAGTGGTAAAATCGGGAGCAGATTGAACAGTGCAATGACGGCATTTCCCTGAATCATATAATTTATATATTCATGCTCCACCCCGCTCACATTTCTGAGCAATAGAAGGATGACAATCATAATTCCGTTTTGCAGAGGACCCGCCAGCGCAATGACAATCTCCTTCCACGCGTTGAGCTTCCCCTGATCGTCAATGACGGCCACCCCTCCAAAGGGTAGCATCTGTATGGTCAGCACCCGCGCCCCCAACAACGTGGCTGCTGTCGCATGCCCCAGCTCATGAATGAACACCAGCGTAAACAAAGTCATGATCTCGATAAAATGTCCTGTCAACACAGAGGTTAGCATCACCAGTACGAACAGTGGATGCAGAGACAAAGTCACACCCCGGACATTAATCAAGGGCTACCACTTCCGCCGGATCAATATACTGATTTCCTCTCTGCACCGCAAAAAACAGAGTCGCCGCCTCACTGCCACTATGGCCTGCTGGCAGCACACCGACCTCGTCCCCCTCCTGGACCCAATCATTCACCTTTAAGGTAGAGCGGGATAGACGTCCGTACGTTACCGTAATACCTCCAGTGTGACGAATCGTAATTGTAATTCCACTTTCCGGGTGATTAAATATGTCCAGCACACGTCCCGCATCTATACTTTTGACAGCGATTGCCTCATTACCAGCAGCATTGGGTGCAATTTCCACTCCTTTGAGACTTAGCGCAAATGGCTGTGTTATATTTCCTTGAATTGGCGGAGAGCCTTTGCGGACTGCGTTTACCTTGTGTGTCTCAGGCTCCTCTCCAAAGATCGGTAAAAAGGACGGGGCCCCATCAAAATAAGTTTCATACCATTGTCCGGCGGCTGCAAAATCCATATCCTTATTTAAGGCATCTGCGATAAACATTCTCAAATTGACGGCATAGGGAACATCCCAGCGAAATAATCCCCACACCAACCCAAATAGCATTGTAGCGAACACAGACCTGCGCCAAAAAGAAACCCAAAAAGACGGACGCCGGTTCTCCCCAAAAGATTGCTGCCAGCGTTGTCGTTCATTTTTCCATTCGGTTTCCGGGTCTCTGGGTCCGTTAGTACTGACTGCTGGCATCGGCTTCATTTCCTTGTTCCTGTACCTGTCCTGATTCATGCCTGAGGAATACTCTTCCGCTTTGTTTCTCGCGATCAGCTGCTGTATGCGTTCTTCTCTGCGCTGCTTGATTCCGGAGTTTTTATTCATCCTGTTCCAGCCCCCCAGCGAGGTATGTTTGGTACATCTTATGAGGACGGGCTTCAACTTATGTTGTCCGGTTCGGGATTACGTATCTGAAAATGAAAAAATCCGACGCAAGCGCACCGGATGTGATTGAATATATAGCAGCTATGTAGTGAGCCTTATATTAAGAACTAGGAATTATAGAAGTTAAAAAGACAAACCAAAAACACTTAAATAAGTTTATTACTTATTTAAGTGTTAGTTATTAAGATGAAAGGACTACGCGGCTTAAAAAAGCCTGTAATTCTTCGTACGTATCTTTCCTCTACATCCATACTCTTACTTAAAACAGTGTAGGAATTTTGCAGGCAGTAGCGAAGCGGGTGATTTGAATCTGAAGAAGCGAAGCGTTCGCCTTTGCCATGGGATTCTTACCACTAAACGTTTTACAAATAAAAGAATCCCGTGGCAACAGCGATCGTAAGATCAAATCACACGCGGAGCCGTCTCCAGCCATAACTCACTGTTTTCTTCATCCACCCATACCAAAAAATTTTTTAAAGCGAGTCATCACGCTTTTCTTCTGATCCAGCTGCATGAGCGGCACTGTGTCACCCAAAATCCGTCTAGCAATGTTACGGTAGGCAATCGCTGCCTGTGAATCCGGATTCATGACGGTAGGCTCTCCTGTATTGGCTGACTTGATTACCATTTCATCATCCGGCACAATCCCAATGAGGTCTATGCTAAGCACTTGTAAAATGCCGTCAATATCCAGCATATCCCCGGATTTGACCATGCTGTTACGGATACGGTTAACCACCAGTTTTGGTGAGATCACATGCGAGCTTTCCAGCAATCCGATAACCCGGTCAGCATCACGCACAGCAGCGTTTTCCGGTGTCGTTACGACAATGGCCTGATCCGCTCCGGCAATAGCATTTTTGAAGCCTTGCTCAATACCCGCAGGACAGTCAATCAATATATATTCAAAATCCTTTTTAAGCTCCAAAATAATATCCTTAACCTGCTCCGGCGTTACGGCACTCTTGTCCTTAGTTTGAGCAGCAGGCAGCATATACAGCTCCTCAAAGCGCTTATCCTTGACCAGAGCCTGATTTAAACGGCAACGACCTTCCGCTACATCGACCAGATCATAAATAATCCGGTTTTCCAGACCCATAACAACATCCAGATTACGCAAGCCGATATCCGTATCCACCAAGCACACCTTTTTGCCGAGCAGTGCCAGCGCTGTTCCTATATTGGCTGACGTCGTCGTTTTGCCGACGCCGCCTTTTCCTGAAGTGACGACGATAGCCTCTCCCATGTGCTACACCCCTTTGAACACGTTAAAATCGCGGCCCAGACGCACAATATTACTCATTTTATCTATTTGCATGGCGCCGTCCTTGAGATACGCAAATTCCATTCCGGATTCACGCGTCTCCCATTCATCGGGTGGACGACTGATCATTTCGGAAATTCGCAGCTGTGTTGGTGCAAAATAGGAGGCTGCGATAATTGCCTCGCCATTCCCCTCCATCCCCGCATGTGCCATACCTCGCAGGGCACCGAGGACATAGATATCACCAGTACACGTTATAATTCCACCGGGGTTCACATCTCCCAAAAAGAGCAAATTCCCGTTATGATGAAGCACCTGGCCTGAACGGATAATCCCTGTCACGGTGTGGATGGGAGCTTTCCCCTGCACTTCTGAAGGCAGCCCGGGTGATTCGACAGACCGTATGAGCAGATTCCCCTTCTGTCTCAAAATCTCCAGAATGCTTTCCTTCTGTTCCTCCGTCACTTCCCGGCTTCCCAGCTTAATGTCTACATGAATAATCGGGCCGGTTAAAATATTTTGATGACTGTGCTCCAGCTTGAAACGCAGCTCACCCAGCAAATCCTCAAACTCGCATTGATCGTCCAGAAGGAATACCAGGCCGTCTTTGATGCCTTTAATCGTGACATGATTCGATTTCACCGCCATTAGCCTGTCCCTCCTATCTCAATCATTTCGTCCCCGGAACGTGAAATCCCTGCTAACCCGGACAAAATGTGTGTAAAAAGACCTAGACCTTCTCTTCCTTTTTCACACGGATATCCAAACGCTGCAATTGCTTGCGGACTGGGACGTAAATGATGAGGGCGAACAGAAAATGGATAAATAAATCAGGAATCATATATTGTGCCAGCGCCCAATCAAAAGTCTGATGATTCAGCTGGAACAGATGATCAATGGCAAAAAGCATGGAATCCAGCAGAAAACTGCCGATCAGCACAGCTCCCATCATAATAGGCATTGGCGCACGTCGAGCTGTAAATACCAGCCCCAGCAAATAAGCCGACAATCCCATTGCAAAAGAGTAAGGTCCGATAATAAACCCGTAATACACAACGTCATGAATAAGCCCAAAAACAATACCCAGTACCAATGCCGTATGGCGACTATAATATACGGATACGAACAAAATGACGACATACACGAAATTCGGAACCATTCTCGGATGCCAACTATCCGGAAGAAGCCACGGAAGAATCGTTCCTTCAGCTATAAACAATACAAACAGCAGCAGTATTAAAACCTGACCGCGTATCTTCATTATTCCGGTACCTCAGGAGTGTAAAGAACGAGCAATTCTTTCCAATCCACGAAGCTGGCTGCCGGTTTGATAATCGCTGTACGTGTTTGTCCGAACTCGCCAACCTGGATTTTTTCTACCGTGCCGATCAACAGATTTTTACGGAACTTCCCGCCTGCTCCGGACGTAATGATCTGATCACCTTTTGCGATTGGATCATTTTCCTCAATGCGAGTCATTTGAAATCTGTTCGTAGCCGGATCATAACTTTCAATCATACCAAACGAATTATTTTCCTTGCCCAGTGCTGTCGCCGCAATAGCATAAGAATTTGGATTTTTAGGGTCTAATGTAGTCAATAGCGTAACTGTAGAAGTGAAATTCGCTGTGCGACTAATAACCCCTACAAACCCCTCAAGTGATCTGACTTCCTGACCAACCTTGGCCCCATCCTTTTCACCAATATCAATGACAAGCGTTTTGGAATCATTACTGACGCTATTTACCTGTGCAATCCGATAATCATATTGATTTTTGGACTTTTGCGTTTGGGTGAATTTCAGTTCTTGCTCAAGTCTGGCGTTTGTCTCTTTCAAGTTAGAAGTCTGAATCTGCTCGGCGGTTAACTGCGCTACAGCAATTTTCAACCGTTCATTTTCGCTATAAATGCTCCGCATATTCCCGATATCTTCAAAGAAGCCCGCTATTGCTGAAGCGGGCCTGTAAAAGATACCTTGCACAAAGCCAATTGAATCTCTGGCGAACTTTTCCGGCCAGGTTAAGGAATTTCTCTGTCCAAGTGTAATCCCCATAAGGGCAATAAACAGAACGATTCCGATCAATAGAATAAATAGTCTTTTATTGCCAAACAGCTTAAACAGTTCCTACACCCCCGATTCAACGTTTGGAACGGACGGCGGAACTGCTGCGCGATTTGAACAAATGAATATTTTCCAGCGCTCTGCCTGTACCGATTGCCACGCAATCCAGAGGATTTTCCGCTACGATAACCGGCATCCCAGTTTCAGCCGCCAACAACTTGTCCAAGTTACGCAAAAGTGCTCCGCCACCAGTCAATACGATACCTCTGTCCATAATGTCCGCCGCCAGCTCGGGAGGGCATTTTTCCAGTGTCACTTTGACTGCTTCCACAATTGCATTCACTGTATCGGACAACGCTTCACTGATTTCATCCGAAGTAATCGTAATCGTCTTCGGCAAACCTGTTACCAGATCACGTCCACGAATTTCCGACGTCTCCACTTGTTCCAGCGGCATTGCGGACCCGACTTCCATTTTCAACTGTTCTGAAGTCCGCTCACCAATCATCAGATTATATTGACGCTTCACGTATTGGATGATGGACTCGTCCATTTCATCACCAGCCACACGCACGGAACGGCTCGTCACAATCCCGCCCAGAGAAATAACCGCTACCTCGGTTGTACCTCCGCCGATATCAACAACCATACTACCCGTTGGCTCCCATACGGGAAGATCAGCGCCGATTGCAGCTGCAAACGGCTCCTCAATCGTGTACGCTTCCCGCGCGCCTGCTTGCTTCGTTGCATCTTCAACAGCACGCTGCTCCACCGCAGTAATGCCTGAAGGCACACAAACCATCACGTTCGGATGACGTGGAAACAAAGAACGTTGGGCTTGCGCCTGACGAATAAAATATTTGATCATCGTTGCAGTCGTGTCAAAATCCGCAATAACGCCATCCTTCATCGGACGGATCGCACGGATATTCCCCGGTGTACGACCAATCATTTTTTTTGCAGATTCACCAACCGCTTCAATGGTTTTTGTGTCTGTACGTAATGCGACTACAGAAGGTTCACGAACCACAATCCCTTTTCCTCTTACGTATACCAGCGTGTTTGCCGTCCCCAAGTCAATTCCTAAATCTTTTGTAAAGCCACCCAGCATGATGTTAATCTCCTTTTCTCTTCCCTGAAATCTGTTATCCATGTATAAACGGTTTATTCAGGCCGGCCTAGCCGGTCGGATTTAAATGTTTGATTTAAATAGTATATTATATCAGACCTTGTTCCTTCAAACTTACGAAGGTTCCGTCCCCGATCACGATATGATCGAGCACGTCGATGCCCACGATGTTGCCCGCTTCCATCAGGCGACGGGTCAACTGGACATCCTCCGGGCTTGGCTTCGGATCACCGCTCGGATGGTTATGAGCGCAAATAATCGAAGCACTGCTGCATTTGATCGCTGCCCGAAATACTTCACGAGGATGTACGATGGCGGCATTCAGGCTGCCCATGGATAGCGTTTCCTGGGCAATGACATGATTTTTAGTATTCAGGAACAGGCATACAAAATGCTCCTTCTGCAAATAACGAAGCTGCTCAAACAGCAAATCTGCCACGTCCCGTGGGCAACTGATCACCGGGGTCTCCAAATGGCGTGACAATGCCAACCGTCGCCCCAGTTCGATACCCGCTTTGAGCTGTATCGCCTTGGCATTGCCAATGCCTTTAATCTGGGTCAATTCGGTCATACTCATATCCACCAGTTGGCGCAAGTTCCCCGCCTGCTGCAAAATACGCTGCGCTAAATGCAACGATGACTCATTTTGTGTTCCCGTACGCAGCAATATTGCCAGCAACTCCGCGTTGCTTAAAGCTTCCGCCCCATATGTCATCATGCGCTCTCTTGGTCGTTCTTCATGAGGGAGGTCGCGAAGCATCAGTGTTGGCGACTCTAACATATGTTTATCCCCTTTAAGGTTGCAACACGCTCACTCCGAATTCGGACAACATGTCCGACAGCAGGGAAAGCGGCAATCCTACGACGTTAAAATAACAACCCTGAATAGATTCCACCAGCGTAGCACCCAAACCCTGAATGCCGTACGCTCCCGCTTTGTCAGACGGTTCGCCCGTATTCACATATGCCACAATTTGCTCATGGCTCAAAGGCTTCATCGTAACCTCCGTTTGGCGGTGTCTGACAAGCGTTTTGCCGGTTACGGTATGTATGCAGGCCACCCCAGTGAATACAAGGTGGGTTCTTCCCTGCAATGCTGTCAGCATGCGAACCGCGTCCGCATGGTCGGCAGGCTTACCCAGTACCAAACCATCCAGCACGACTATGGTATCACTGCCAATTACTAATCCACCTTCTTCGGATTGGCTGGCAATGTTCACGACCACTTCGGCTTTGCGTACCGCAAGGGTCTCCACAATTTGCTGAGGCGTCCAGCTCTCAGGCGTGCTTTCATCCGCATGACTCGGCATCACGTCAAAGGGTAGTCTAAGAAATGAAAGCAATTCCTTCCTTCTCGGTGAAGTCGATGCCAGAATAATGCGGGGCGTAATTTTCCCGTCCATAAGGGAAGCTCCTTTTCATCAGTTAGAGCCTGCGGTACAGCCAGAACGCGGCGATGATGCCGATCAGACTAAGCAGGCTCAATTCAAAATTTATCGTTATGTTGTAGCTGATAATATCCAGATCCGCTCTCGGCGACCAGGATATCGTAGTGGGGTGGGTCAGAAAGGAAAGGAATTTGATCGATTGAAGGGCTTTGGCAATCCATGCACCCAAGAGCCAACCGAGCAACAAAAACAGTATAAGCATTCCTACATTTTTTTTCATCCTGATCTTCCCTCGCCATTTTTTGACACCTTCATTATTATACGGTGATTTCAACTGCAATACAAACAGAAATCCGGCATGGGGAACTATTTCCAGTTCCTTGCCGGAAAACATTGAGAATCTATTGTTTTATAAATTGTATAAATTCCTTCTCATGCAAAACATATTCCATCATCGAAGACTGAATTTCCCAAATGTGCTCCTTGGCTGTGTTCTTGTTATATTCTCCAAGTGCCGAGACTGCACTGTTCATCGCCTTTTCCAGCGTGGATGCGGAAGCAGCCGCTTCCTTCGGCAGACCGGAGGGAAGCGCAGCGATATTTTGTGTCCACTGCTGATGCAGATCGTTCAGTTCCTTCATTTCGGTGGCATTTGCCTTACCTGATCCGCCTGCTTCAAGCAAGGATGAGGAAAGCCCGCTCAGCTTGCCGACCAAAGTGCTGCTTAGCTGAAAAAAGATAGTGAGCTTTTCACCATCGCCCCCATAAGCTGCTTTTTCGAATCCAGGCAGTTGAAGCTCACGGACATACAGCTCAACTCCTTGTGTTCTCAGTTGATTGCTGAGCAGCTTGGCCTGTTCCCTGTCTGGCGATATTCCTGCATAGACTCGGTTCTGATCCTCGGTGTCCCCACCGGCGGCAATGCCTGCCTTCAACAGCTCTTCCTTTGCTTGCAAAGCCCGTTCAGGGGTGCTGAATACTCCGTATTGCAGCAGGTAATAGGTTTGTGGGGGGACCTGAGCCGATACAACTGTAACAGGAGCGGAATTCTCTTTTACAGATGGTGTATGTGTACTAACTGATTCTTTAAAAACCGGTATAGCCTCCTCTGTTGACGGATCTGATCCAGGAACAGCTCCACCTCCGTTAAAAAGCAGCAACATGATGTATCCAAACATCCCCCCGGTCATCAACGCACTGGCTACTGAGCCAATCAGCTTCCATCTGGAGGGATGGGGCGGACGCTTTCGGTACTCTTGACTGGAACGATGAGTTTCTTCTTCATCCTCTTCCGTACGATCTGGCAGAAAATCCGTATCTGACCAGGAAGCTGCTGATCGCCCAAACGGATCATCCCATCCTTCCTTCACGATGGGGGCAGGAGCAAAACGCCGCCTCGTACTAGGTCTATTCACGCCCGAAGGCTCGTTAATTTCTGAAATTCGTTCAGTCCCGTTGTTTGCACCTATGCCGCTAATTCTTTCCATTCTTTCATGCTGGTTAGCAGCTTGATACTGTTTCTCGCTTTCAGACCGTTCTGCTTCTTTATTTGTTTCACGCTGCTGGCTAGTTATCGGCCTGTTTTTGTATGGAAGCACCTGTAGCTTTTCCTCACGGCTTGTCTCCGGCGTCTGTTGCTCAAACCGGAATGTCATCTTTGCCTTGTTCACGGATGCACTCCCTCCTTGTCCCATACTTCCTCATAGTCTGTTGTATGAGTCAGGAAGAGAAAATATGCCCTGGACATTACAAAAAAGGGTATCCCGAAGACACGTTTCGTGTTCGGAATACCCTTGATGGTAGTATTTCATCAGCGTAACACTTTATGCATCTTGTTACACTTGCTGCTCGCGCAGATGACGTGCTAGCGCGTCGCCTGCTTTCCAGATATCTCCCGCGCCCATTGTCAGCACAAGATCGCCCGGCTGAAGACGATCCTTCAACTCGTCGATAACAGCTTCCTTGGTTGGCAGATAGATGGCATTCGCGTTGCTGTTCTGGACGATTAAATCCACGAGTTTCGAAGAATGCACACCTTCAATTTGTTTTTCTCCCGCTGGAGAATAAATGTCGGTAATAATGACTTCATTCGCCTCACTGAACGCACGACTGAACGCATCCAGCAGGAAAAAAGTACGGCTGTAGCGTTGCGGCTGGAACACAGCAATAATACGCTTACCAGTCACTGTAGCTGCACTAATCGTAGCCTCAATCTCTGTTGGATGATGAGCATAGTCATCAATAACAAGAATGTCATTGCTTTCGCCTAGCACCTGAAAACGACGCTTCGCTCCGTGAAACTCCACAATAGCCGCAGCAATTTGCTCAAATGGGATGCCTGCTTCCAAGCAAGAAATTACACTAGCCATAGCGTTGTACAGATTATGTTTACCCGGTACAGACAATTCGATGGTTCCAAGCGCCGTCCCTTTGCGATTCATGGTAAAGCTTAAACGACGGTCACCCAACTGGATATCCGTTGCCGTATAATCTGCTTCATGCTCGACTCCATAGGTAATGACTCGAGTCTGAATCTGAGGCAGCATTTCCCGTACGTTCTGATCATCAGCACATACGATAGCCGCGCCATCCGGCCGGATTTGACCCAAGAACTGTACGTAGGCACTTTTCAGACGATTAAAGTCGCCATCATAATTTTCCAAATGATCGGCTTCAATGTTGGTTACGATACCTTGCCAAGGATGATATTGCAGAAAAGAACCATCGCTCTCATCCGCCTCGGCAACGACAAACTCGCTTTTGCCTGCTTTGGCATTCGTCCCCAAATTCGTGATTTCGCCGCCAATAATGTATGTTGGATCGACATTACATCTCTCCATAACCAGAGCGATCATCGAGGAGGTTGTCGTTTTGCCGTGCGCTCCCGCAACAGCTACTCCCTTACGCTCGTTAAGCAACCGTGCGAGCATCTGGGAACGATGCAGGGTCGGAATATTCAATTCCTCTGCTGCCACCCGCTCCACATTGTCACGGGACAGTGCCGTCGAATAAACGACAATGTCCGCGCCTGTAACGTGCTCAGGCGTGTGCCCGAGATATATTTTTGCGCCTTTCGCCGCCAGTTTTTCTGTCAGCTCCTGTGATGCCACATCTGAGCCTGTCACGGTATATCCCATCTCCAGCATGACCCGAGCAATCGCGCTCATCCCGTAACCGCCGATACCGATAAAATGAACATGTTCCGAAGTAATCAACAAATTTCACCAACCTTTTTCCGAATCGGTTTGATACATAAGGGTAGCCCGTACATCCGCAATGAGATACAGTGTTCCGGACACCACCCCCAGATCCTCCGCTTCCGTATGTGACTGAAGCAAGCGAAGAGCCTTTTTCCAGTCACCTTCTACAATAATTTTCAAATCCGTTTTGGCATAGGACGGCCGCAGCTTCTCCACGAGATGAGCCAGTTCAGCGGCATTCATTTTGCGGCGGAAATCGGGCTCGGTCAGGATAAGCGTATCCACTAGTGGCAGTATATGCTGCAAGTATGCTTCATGATGCTTGTTTGACAGCATACCCATCATTAAAACCATTTTTCGGTACGAATACAGTTGGGGAAGACTCTTTGCCAGCGTCTGCGCCCCTTCTGGATTATGAGCACCGTCAATAACAATTCGCGGCGAACTGCTGACCTGTTCCAGACGACCTGCCCAGGCTGCTTCTCTAAAGCCCTCCAGTAGTTCAGCGTCATCCAGCACAAAAGCCATATACTGACGAAGCACCTCAAGCGTCATCAAAGCTCCTGCCGCATTAGCACATTGATGCTCGCCTAACAACGTGATGCCGATTTCCATGTGTCGGAAGGGTCCCGCAAACGAAAAAGTCTGTCCTGTTTCGTCCCCATTCAGCCGTTCATACGTAAACTGTTCTCCTGCTAGATACAAGGTAGCTCCCTGCATTGCCGCCGTTTCCCGTATAACCTGAATAGCCTCTGGCTGAGATACACAACTAACAACAGGTACGCCTGGCTTGATAATTCCAGCCTTTTCGCCTGCGATCTGTTCGAGTGTATCCCCTAAAATATCCGTATGGTCATAGCCTACATTCGTAATGACCGAGACGATAGGACTCACGATATTAGTTACATCCATCCTTCCCCCGAGGCCCGTCTCCCATACCACAACATCTGGAAAAGTCACCGTTGCATAATATAAAATAGCCAACGCTGTCGATACCTCAAACATCGTGGGTGATCCCAAATCACTGGCCGCGATTTCCTTGACCAACGGATACAAACGATTGGCAAGCAAGACCAGTGTATCATCGGGAATATCCGTCCCGTTGAATTGGAATCGGTTCGTAAACCGGGTGATATACGGAGACGTAAAGGTTCCCACATCATAACCGCATTTCAGCAGAACAGAGGTTAAGAAAGCACAGGTCGAGCCCTTGCCGTTGGTTCCCGCAATATGCACAAATTTAAGATGCCGTTGCGGATCCCCCAACATGCTCATTAACTTCTCAATCCGTTCCAGTCCGGGTCTGATTCCGAACGGAATCAAACCGTTAATCCATTCCACTGCTTCATCATAGCTTTGTAAAGGAGCCACTCCCCCGCCCCTGATTGTATCTGACATCCTCTTCACCTTCAGGTCATTTTATAGTTAGTGGAATTATCCCTTGAGTTCTTCAATCCGTGCGATAACTTTGGCGCGCTTATCCGAATAATCGGCTTTCTTGGCCTTCTCTTCCTCGATGACTTTGGCTGGTGCCTTCGCCACGAAGCCTTGGTTGGACAGCTTTTTCTCCACGCGCTCCACTTCACTGTTCAAATGCTGAAGCTCTTTTTCCAGTCTGCTAATTTCCTGGGCAATATCAAGCAGCCCGGCTAACGGCAGGTATAGCTCTGCTCCGCTGACTACAGAAGTCATGGCTTTATCTGGAACAGAGAGTTCCAATCCCGTGTCGAATTCAGACGTATTACAGAATCGACGTACATATTCCCCATTGCGGTTAATGATATCGAGAACGGCTTGATCGCCGGGTTTTACGAGCAATTCGATCTTTTTACTCATCGGCACGTTCACTTCAGAACGGATATTCCGCACTGCGCGAATCACGTCGATCAGCAAATTCATTTCAGCTACCGCATCCTTGTCCTCGAAAGCCGAATCGTAAACAGGCCAAGCGGCCAGTGTAATCGTTTCGCCTTCATGCGGAAGATGCTGCCATATTTCCTCGGAGATAAACGGCATGAACGGATGAATCATGCGCAGTGTCCGATCCAGCACATACGCCAGTACGGACTGTGTTTTCTTTTTCGCCTCTGCATTCTCGCCATACAGGGAAAGCTTCGCAAACTCGATGTACCAGTCGCACAAGTCATCCCAAATAAAGTTGTACAGAAGGCGGCCTGTCTCGCCAAATTCATAAGCATCTATTAGACGCGTGATATCGCGTGAAGTTTCGTTCAAACGGTGAAGGATCCAGCGATCCGCTGTGCTCAAATCACCGGTAATGTCGATATCGGCCGCAGTGACCCCTTCCAGATTCATCAGCGCAAAGCGTGACGCATTCCAGATTTTATTGGCAAAGTTACGTGCCTGCTCTACCCGTTCCCAACGGAAGCGAAGGTCCTGTCCAGGCGTGCTGCTGGTAGAAATCATATACCGCATGGCATCCGTGCCATATTGGTCGATTACGTCGAGCGGATCAACACCATTGCCAAGGGATTTGGACATTTTTCTACCTTCCGCATCACGAACCAGTCCGTGCATAAGCACGTCCTTGAACGGAATCTCTTCCGTAAACTCCAGTGCGGTAAAGATCATCCGCGACACCCAGAAATAGATAATGTCATACCCTGTAACCAGAACATTGGTCGGGTAGTAGCGTTGGAGATCCTCAGTCTGCTCAGGCCAACCCAATGTCGAAAACGGCCACAAACCAGAGCTGAACCATGTATCCAGCACGTCCTCATCCTGTTTCAGCTTTCTGCCAGCATATTCAGGCAAGGTTGTAGGATCCTCTGCCGATACAATAACTTCTCCGGTTTCTTCATCGTACCAAGCCGGAATACGGTGTCCCCACCACAATTGACGGGAAATACACCAGTCACGCACATTTTCAATCCAGTGCAGATAAGTACGCTCAAAGCGATCCGGGACAAAGTTTACACCATTGCCAGCCTTCTGCACTTCAATCGCTTTGGCTGCCAGAGGCTTCATTTCCACGAACCATTGTGTAGACAGATAAGGTTCTACAACCGCACCTGTACGCTCGCTGTGGCCCACCTGATGCACATGCTCCTCGATACGGAGCAGCACGCCCTGCTCTTTCAGGTCAGCGACGATTTGCTTACGGCAATCGCTGCGATCAAGACCCTGATATTTGCCTGCTTCGGCGTTCATCGTACCTGTTTCGTCCATAACGGTAATCTGTGGCAACTGGTGACGTTGCCCCATTTCAAAGTCGTTCGGATCATGAGCTGGCGTAATTTTAACCGCACCGCTACCGAAGTCTTTTTCTACGTAGTCATCCGCAATGACCGGAATTTCCCGCCCGATAATCGGAAGCACGAGTGTTTTGCCGATCATATGCTTGTACCGTTCATCCTCAGGATGTACGGCTACCGCTGTATCGCCCAGCATGGTTTCAGGACGCGTGGTGGCTACAGTGATAAACCCACTGCCATCTTGAAGCGGATATTGCAGGTGATACAGATTTCCGTTTACCTCTTTGTATTCCACTTCAATATCTGATAGAGCCGTACGTGCAGCAGGGTCCCAGTTAATGATGCGTTTACCGCGATAAATCAGGCCCTTCTTGTACAGCTTGACGAATACTTCGCGAACGGCTTGAGACAACCCGTCATCCAGCGTAAAACGCTCACGCGAATAATCGAGAGAGAATCCCATTTTTTCCCATTGATTATGAATGTTGTCCAGGTAGAGATCCTTCCATTCCCAAACCTTCTCCAAAAATTTCTCGCGTCCCAGATCGTAGCGCGTCAAGCCTTCCTCACGCAGCTTCTGCTCTACCTTCGTCTGGGTGGCAATGCCCGCATGGTCTGCCCCTGGCAGCCACAATGCGTCATAGCCCTGCATCCGCTTGGTGCGGATAATAATGTCCTGCAAAGTAAAATCAAGAGCATGTCCAATGTGCAGCATGCCTGTAACATTCGGTGGTGGAATAACGATTGTAAAAGGCTCTGCCTCTGGAAGTCGTCCAGCGCGGAAATACCCCTTCTCCATCCACGTTTTGTACCATTTTTTCTCGGCTGATTTTGGATCGTACGTTGTCGGCATTTCCAAGGTTGTCTTGTTGTCTTGTTCTGACATATCAGGATACCTCCATGATTTTTCAATTGGCAAATAAAAAAAGCCCTTCATCCTCAAAGGACGAAAGGCTGTTCTCTCGCGGTACCACCTTTGTTTCACCCCTAGTGTATGTATCCACTGATCCATTACACATGGTGTGACACTTATGCAGATAACGGCTGCGGACCGGCCTTATTCTACCGTGAACCTCGTACCTTCCGTTGGGATTAAATGAGGGACCGTTCGAACAGGCGACTCCCGGGTGACTTCGGCCAGTAGCTTCCTGCGGAACCTCACAGCGCTGCAATTCCACTCTCTGAAGGGCTTGCTGCCTACTCTTCCCGATCTCAGTCTTTCAATAGCTATACCACATCATACATTTCCCATTGACTATAGTCAACACCCGTTGCTCATTTTCCAATGACCGAATTAAGGGATGTACAATACCTGCCCTTCTTCTACATGATGCTCTGCCAGCTTGTTATACAGTTGAAGCTCCCGTGTGCTGAGTTGATAGCGATCAGCGATCGTTTCTAGTGTATCTTCACGCTGAACGATGCATAATCGGACCTTGCGGAACGGCGTTTCATCCTGTGTATGGAAAAAAAGGTTTTTCCATTTGGCATCCTCACGCTCTTCTTGGGCTTCCTGCCCCTGCGGTTCTTGCTCCAGTTGCTGCTGGTATTCCGCTTCCTTCACCGAACGACTGGATTGTAGCAATGATGAGTAGACCACCGGGTCCGGCTCGTCTGCTTTTTCGTTCTTTTTGCTGTTCAGCGCCACGCGCATCTCCGGTTTATCGTCTGCAACAGTGTCCTGGGACACAGCGTCCACCTGCTCTAATGTCTCACGTCTAAAATCATCCACCTGACCTGCTTCCAGCTGCGGCTCCAGATAGATCTCTGGCTCCGTCGCGTGATGCGGTTCAGCCAGCAAAGGATCATAGACCACATTGGGAGCTGTGGAGGATATTTTCGGCTCACTTCCCGTCCATGCTTCCTCTTGCTGAAATCCCCATACTTCTGGTGTCTCATGCTCATGCTTTACCTCGGAAGTGCTGTCTTCAACAGCTTTACCCGTCCAAGGCTCATAGATCCGGTTCGGGTCTACAGCAGACTCGTAAGCTTGGTGTTCCGGTGATGACTTCTGCTCCCCATACTCCTGTGATGGCTGTTCCCAGGAAGCGTACTCCTGCTGAGCTGGCACCCTGTATGAAGATTCAGACTCCGTCGTATGATCGGATACAGAATTCTGAGTGGCATAAGTTTCTTCCTGACGCTGCTCTGCATTCGCGGAAAAGGGGCGAGCGGGATGTTCAGGTGCGTGCACCACCGTAAATTCCTCATCCAGCCAAACCGCTGTCTCCTCCGCATGGGAGCTTTCCACCCCGTGCAGGGAGAGAACACCTGTAATATTCAGACTACGTAATGATAGCAGGTCCACATCGAAATTCTCAATCTCAACTGAAATGTCTTCCAATCTTCCTACCCGATTCAGTGGAATCGTAATTTCCACAGGGATCAAATGATGAAGCTCATTCATTACCTGTTCAGGTGTGCGGTACACGCCCTCCAGCAGCAAATGCCCTCGCAAAGCGGCATGGTCGCCGTGGGTTACAACCTGAATGCGTGGCAGAAGCTCAATTTCCTCCAACTCAGCAATCCCGGCAGCTTCCTCCGTCAAATGAATGCGTTCATAAATATCAAAACGCAAGCCTTGCGGCTGATCATTCTGTTGTTTGTTCAAGGATGGCATCCTCCTTTGGGCAGCCTCCGCACATCCTCTGACTCCTGTCAGGCGCACGGAAACTCCATATTGCAAACCGTTTCTAGGTTCAAGTATATGCGCCAAAATAGAAGGCATGCCATCTTTTATAGCTGTTGATGCAGCTTTTGAAAATCATCCGGCCAAGCATCTTCCACAGTAATCGTTTCACCGCTCAGCGGATGACGGAAGGTAAGACGCTCTCCGTGCAGCGCCTGCCTGCCAAAATCAGCAGCCCGTCCCCCGTATAATACATCCCCCAATAACGGATAGCCCGCATGGCTAAGATGAACGCGAATCTGGTGCGTTCGGCCTGTTTCCAGTGTTAAATATACGAGGCTAACCGCCTTTTGACCGCTCCCCCACACTTCACCAAGCTCCACATGGGTAACCGCGCTCTGTCCGGTCGAAGAAACACGGCGACGCTGCTTGTGATGCCTGTCCTTGCCAATCGGCCAATTCAGCGTCCGCAGTGATGAAGGGACTTCACCCCGTACCAAAGCCACATAACGGCGACCGATATCTTTGGCCCGCATCTGCTCGTCCAGCTTGAGCAACGCGAATTCATTTTTGGCATACAGCACCGGGCCTGTCGTATCCGTATCCAGTCGATGCACATGCCGTACTGCCGCATGGATGCCATTCATCTCATAATACGATGCGACCGCATGATCCAACGTCAGTGGTCCCTCTTTTACAGCTCCGTCCGGATGTACCGCCATACCCGCCGGTTTGTGTGCGACCAAGCAAAAATCATCCTCATACAGCACCTTCAAATCATACCAGCGAGGAATCACGCCAAGGTTTGTAACGGGAAAAAGGGCCAGCCGCAGCCGGTCCCCCGCAAGTTCAATCTGCTTTTCATGTCGCAGTCTGCGCCACAGCTTGTCCGGTAGCTCCAAACGGTTCAGCAACCAATGATCTACAGCATCGGTGTAATGTTCACCCTCTGTGATTTCCCGTCCCGGTGTGACTTCCAGCCACGGTCCCCGTCTTTTCCAGCCGCCCTGCCAGCTCATAGATGTTTGAGCGCGCGATAGTTCGCTTCAATGGTAGCATCAATATCTTCCACCGTATGCACACCCGACACAAACATGCCCTCAAATTGGGATGGCGCCACACTGACCCCCTCGTTCACCAATTCGGTAAAGTAACGGCGGAAGTGGTCCTGATTACTTGTTTTGGCTGTATCAAAATTGACAACCTTCTCCTCCGTGAAAAAAGGACAAACCATGGAACCCACACGGTTGATCGTGACAGGTATACCCAACTCACGTGCATTACGCTCGAATCCGGCCTGAAGCCGGGCTGCCCGTTCTTCCAGTCGATCATATACTTCTGGCGTCAGCAATTTAAGCGTCGAATAGCCTGCTGCCATAGCCAGCGGATTTCCGCTAAGCGTACCCGCCTGATAGATCGGACCGGAAGGAGCAATCTGTTCCAGAATATCGCGACGTCCGCCATAAGCACCTACAGGCAGACCTCCGCCAATGACTTTACCCAGGCATGTGAGATCCGGGGTCACACCAAAGCGACCTTGAGCTGAATGAAGTCCTACCCGGAATCCGGTCATGACTTCATCAAAAATCAGCAGGCTTCCATACTGCCGGGTTACTTCGCGCAGTCCTTCCAAAAATCCGGGTTGTGGCGGTACGACTCCCATATTTCCGGCTACTGGCTCGACAATAATGGCGGCAATTTCCTCGCCAAATTTTTCAAAGGCCAGTTTCACCGAAGCCAAATCATTGTAAGGAACGGTGATCGTGTGTGAAGCCACGACCTCAGGTACACCGGGGCTGTCGGGCAGACCCAGTGTTGCCACACCAGAGCCTGCTTTAATCAGCAAGCTGTCCGCGTGACCATGATAAGAGCCTTCAAATTTAAGGATTTTGCTGCGGCTCGTAAATCCGCGTGCGAGTCGAATCGCACTCATCGTCGCCTCGGTTCCCGAGTTGACCATACGAACGATATCCATAGAAGGAACACGCTCACAAACGAGCTTCGCCATTTCGGTTTCCGCTAACGTCGGCGCTCCGAAACTGGTTCCTTTGACAACTGCAGCCTGTAAAGCCTTAACGACCTCAGGATGCGCATGTCCCATAATGAGCGGTCCCCATGAACATACATAGTCAATATAGGATTGACCGTCGATATCATATACCCGCGATCCTTCTCCACGGTCGATATAAACAGGCGTAATGCCGACGGATTTAAAAGCCCGGACCGGACTGTTTACGCCACCCGGAATATATTGCTTTGCCTCATCAAAGGCTACTTTGGAGCGCGCATCCTCGCGCACTGTTCGTTGTTCGTTGATCATTCTGATCACTCCTGTCTTCTGGAAGATACGTTTATTGCTTCAACCATCTTGCCGCATCCTTGGCGGAATAGGTAATAATCATGTCTGCACCTGCGCGCTTCATGCTCGTCAGAATCTCCAGCACCATCGCTTTTTCATCAATCCAGCCTTGAAGAGCTGCCGCCTTGACCATCGCGTATTCACCGCTGACGTTGTAAGCCACCATAGGCAGATCAAATTGATCCTTAATCGTGCGCATCACGTCCAGGTACGAAAGGGACGGCTTCACCATCAGCATGTCCGCACCTTCCAGCACGTCGGATTCTGCTTCTCGCAATGCTTCACGCGCATTGGCAGGGTCCATCTGATAGGACTTGCGGTCACCGAATTGCGGTGCAGAATCTGCCGCTTCCCGGAAAGGCCCATAAAAAGCAGACGCATATTTGACGGAATACGACATAATCGGAATATGCGAAAAGCCTTCCTCATCCAGCCCTTGTCGAATCGCCTGCACAAAGCCGTCCATCATATTGGATGGCGCGATAATATCAGCGCCCGCTCTCGCCTGGGAAACGGCTGTACGTACCAGCACCTTCAGAGATTCGTCATTCAGCACTTCACCACATACCTCACCATCATGCTCATGCATGTGGACCATACCGCAGTGCCCATGATCCGTAAACTCGCACAAACAAGTGTCAGCCACAACCAGCAGCTCGGGATAACGAGACTTGATCAGACGTGTAGCTTCCTGAACAATACCATCGTCAACAAAAGCCGAAGTACCCAAGCTATCCTTCGTCTCTGGAATGCCAAACAGGAGCACAGCAGGAATGCCAAGCTCACTAATTTCTTTCAGTTCTTCTTCCAATTGATCCAGAGAAAATCGGTACACACCCGGCATGGAGCTGATTTCCCGCTTCACTCCTGTACCGAATGTTACATAGATGGGCTGGATAAAATCAGCTGGATTCAATACCGTCTCACGTACCATACTGCGGATAGCAGCAGATTGACGCAAACGGCGATGTCTGGTAAAAGGAACACTCATGATTGCAAACCCCCAGTTTTTATACATTCATTTGGTGAAATATAATTATGATGTCACAGCGCTTGATTGTTTCCAGTCACATAGCGATTGAATCAGGCTTTCAATAGTTGCCTTTTCCGCCATGAAGCTGACGGTCAGGCCCGCTTGGGTCGCTGTTTCTCCGGTGAGAGGACCAATCACAGCGATCGTCACTCCCTCCAGCAGCGACAGCGGATCTTCGACTCCCATCTGCCTAAGTGCTTCCAGAAAAAAGGTTACTGTTGAGGAACTGGTAAAAGTAATCGCATGGATGGCACGTTCCTCAAGCAGCTTGAGTAGTTCATCATCCTGTGCGTTTGCCGCCAGCACGGTTTGATACAAATCGGCCTCGGTCACCTCAAGTCCCAGCTCTCTCAGCTTCTCCGGCAGCCAGGACCGAGCGAGATCGCCTCTTGGCAGAAATACGTTCTGCCCTGCCTGCAAATCCTGCTCAAACGCTTCGAGCAAGCCCTCTGCCTGAAAAGGGCCTTCAATCTGCTCCGCTTCAATTCCGTGCGTGCGAAGTGCCGCCGCTGTAGCCGGTCCGACTGCAGCAATACGCGCCTTAAATAGCGAACGTACATCCTTGCCTTGTTCCTTCAGATGAGTGAAAAAGTATTCCACTCCGTTAACGCTGGTAAAAAACACCCAGTCGTATTCAGGCAATCGTGCAAGCGCCTCAGTAATTTGCCGTTTCGTTGGCTCGTCCGTAGGGACAACCGTCTGGATGACGGGAAATTCATAAGGCTCGCCGCCAAGCTCTTCAATCCGATGAACCAGACTGCTGGCCTGGGCACGCGCACGTGTAACCAAAATCCGCTTGCCGAACAAAGGCATATCCTCAGCCCATTTTAACTGTTCACGCTGATTAACCACTTCTCCGACGACGATAACGGCGGGAGGCTGAAAATTCGCGGCTTTCACCTTGGCCTCAATATCTGCCAGCGTACCCACCAGTGTATCCTGCTCCGCCCGGGTTCCCCAACGGATTAAAGCAACGGGTGTGCTTGGCGATTTGCCGTGTTTCATCAGCTGCTCACTGATATAGCCGATCTTCGCTACACCCATCATAAAGATCAGTGTACCCGTTGCGTTCGTTACTTTATCCCAATGAATACTCTTGTCGAGCTTGTCCGGACTTTCATGCCCCGTAATGATAGACAGCGATGAGGCCATATCCCGGTGTGTAACCGGAATGCCCGCATAGGCGGGTACGCTGATTGCTGAAGTGATGCCAGGTATAATTTCATAGGAAATACCGTGTTTACGCAGCAGTCCGGCTTCCTCTCCAACCCGACCAAAGATGGTGGGGTCTCCCCCTTTGAGCCGAACAACCGTTTTTCCTTCCAAGGCCAAGTCCACCAGCAACTGATTAATTTCCTCTTGCTTCATGGTGTGACGATCCGGCAACTTGCCAACATATATTTTTTGGGCACCTGGCTTCATCAAACCCAAAAGGCGAGGACTTGCCAGTCTGTCATAGACAATAACATCACCCAGTTGAATGCATTCCCAGCCCTTGACTGTAATCAGTCTTGCGTCACCGGGTCCTGCGCCTACTAAATATACCTTTCCTGCCATTTCATTACCCCCTCACCTGCGCCAGAATCTGTTCCGCTCCTTTGGCGATCAAGCTGGCCGCCACCGCTTCTCCCAACTTTTGCGGATCATTTCCCTGGAGCGTTTCCTTCAAAATAACTTCGCCATCCGGCGAGCCTACCATGCCCGTGAGGCGGATTTCCTGGTCAGCCCAGACTGCGTGAGCCCCGATTGGCACCTGGCATCCCCCATTCAGCACGCCCAGGAAGGTTCGTTCTGCCGCAACCGTAGCCGAGGTATCCTCGTCGTTGTACAGGCGCAGCAACGCCAGCAACTCTTCATCGTCTGCACGGCACTCAATACCGAGCGCTCCTTGTCCGACTGCTGGCAAGCAGGCTTCCTCCGGTATATAGGACGTGATTCGGTCTTTCCAGCCCATACGGTTCAAACCTGCCGCAGCCAAAATAATGGCGTCAAATCCTTCAGTCTCCAGCTTTTTCAGGCGGGAATCAATATTACCGCGCACAGGCTCCAATTGAAGATCCGGTCGTAATGACTTGATCTGGCTGGCTCTGCGCAGGCTACTTGTGCCGACCTTTGCCCCTTGCGGCAGGTCCTCCAGGCTCTTGAATCCCAGGGTAACGAGACAATCCCGCGGGTCCTCCCGACGCGGCACCGCGCCGTTCACTAGCCCTTCTGGCAATTCTGACGGCATATCCTTCATACTATGTACTGCCATATCAATTTCACCAGCCAGCATGGCCTGTTCAATTTCTTTGACAAACAGCCCTTTGCCACCCACCTTGGACAACGTTACATCCAAAATCCGGTCGCCCTTGGTCAATATTTTTTTTACGACAAACTGCATATCCAGCCCATGCTCCGCGCACAACGCGTTCAAATCCTCGATGACATGCCCGGTCTGAGTTAGCGCAAGCGCGCTCTGTCTACTACCTACCACAATTGTTCGCATGCTATTCCTCCTGATTTTGCGCAATCCATGTGTCTATCTCTTCTTGAGTCCATGCAGTAAATTCCTGACGTCGTATTTGCTCCAAAATTCCGCTACTCGCCAAACGTCTCAGCAGTTTCGCCCTTTGCTGCGGGGAAGATACGATACGTTTAATCGCTTGCCGCATATCGTACATGAAATCCAGATACGGTTCGTATTCCCTACCAAACAGCGTATCCAAAGCCGATGTAATTTCGGACGTAACAGCCGGACCTGCACCTGCGGTGGATACACTGATCGTTAGCCTGCCCCGCCGGATGATGCCCGGCGTTATAAAGTCCGCCTCTTCCGAACGGTCCGCCACATTTACCAGTATACCCCTTTGTCCGGCCTCATGCGCAACCGTATCGTTCACATCTCTCCGATCGGTCGCCGCATATACAAGAAAGGCTCCCTGGAGGTCACCCTCGCAGTATACGCGATTTACCCAGTGGAGCTGCTTATGATCGGCCAGAACCTGTAAATCCGGCGTTATATTCGGACTGATGACGGTTATGAACGCCCCGCTTTCCATCAGTCCCTTTACCTTGCGTTCCGCTATCCTTCCGCCGCCCACAATACAACAGATCTTATTTTTACAATTCAGCGAAATCGGCACAAAATGTTGCAAATGGCCATTCACTCTCCCGTCCACTGATGAAATACAGACCAGGAATTCAGCAAAAAGTTGAGAATCAATAGCGTGTAGCCCACCAATGCCCATTTTGCCATCACGAGGCCCGACTTCTGATTGAATCTTTTGCTCACTAAAAATACAATATACACGCACAGGGCTATCGCTGTCATCAATACTTTAGTATCCAGTAGCAGACGCCAGCGTTCTTCAGCAATAATAGAAATGACGGCAACTACAATGGAGACCCCAAGCAAAGGAGTACCAATCAACAGCGCCATATGGGTATACCGATCCATCATTTCCAGACTTGGCAGACGCCGGATCGTATCACTCCATTTCTTGACTTTCAATTTACGATGCAAAAACAGATAAAGCCCCGAAAATACAGCCGCTACTGTCATGGCTACAAAGCCAAGATTGGCCAAAGCGATATGGATGAGAAGCAGCCCATATACCGTATGCCAACTTCCAAGCGGACTGTTGGTGGGCTCCATCCATATATTATTGAGCACAAGAACTGCAAAACTAATAATATTAAGCAGCAATACCGCAAATTCCGACCGCTGATAGCGTGACAGCATTAAAGAAATCAGGACCAAAATAAATGAAAACAGAAATAAAAAATCGTAGGTCACGAAAATAGGAAGATGTCCTTCGTTCCAGGTTCTCATTCCCATATATATAAGCTGGAGCACAAGAACGACAGCAAGAAGCCCTGTACCTGTCCGTTTGGCACTCGCATTACGGCGAATGCCATCCGAGAATACAAACAGAAGGCTCAGGGCAAAAACATAAATCATCGAATCATATATAAGCGTGCTTAAAGCCACGTCCACTCACCCGCCTTTACAGGCCAGCCGGCGCAAACGACGCTGGCGAGGATTGGGCCTGACCGGATTTTTCATGAATACCGGCCTCCGGTTTCATTAACGCGGATGCATCGCTTTTATCTACTTTCTGAGCGGCGTCCTCCAAACGATCCTCCAGAGCAAAAATGTGGCTAAACAGTTCAAGCGCCTCATTCCCCTGCTTTTGGACAGCCAGTTCCTTCACCGAATTGATCGGATCATGCATCATCTGGTTCAGCATGCTTTTCGTCAAACGGCTAATCACTTTGCGTTGTCGTTCATCCAACTCGGGAAGCTTGTTGAACAAGCTTTCGAGCGTATCCTGATGCACGGACTCTGCTTTTTCCTGTAAAGCACGAATCACCGGACGCACTCCCATCGTTTTTAACCATTGATAAAACTCGCCAAGTTCCCCTTCGATCATATGCTCAATTTTGGCAGCCTCTGTACGACGCATTTCCAAATTACTCTCCACGATGCCTTCCAGATCATCAATATCGTAAAGAAAAACATTCTGCAATTCGCCAATAGCCGGGTCCAAATCGCGTGGAACCGCGATATCAATCATAAACAAAGGCCGGGACCGACGGCGTTTCATACTGGCTTCAACCCGCTCCCGATCCAGAATATATCCTTGTGCACCTGTCGAGCTAATGACAATGTCCACATCCGCCAACCGATTCATACCTTCCTCCATCGTGACCGGCGTTCCGTGAAACTTGGAAGCCAAATCTTCCGCTCTGGATAAAGTCCGGTTCGCCACAATGACCTCGGCTGCTCCCCCGCTGTACAAATGCTTAACGGTAAGCTCGCTCATTTTACCCGCACCAAGAATCAGTACCTTCTTATCGGTAAACATCCCGAAAATCCGTTTGCCAAGCTCAACTGCTGCATAGCTGACGGATACGGCGCTTTCTCCAATGGACGTCTCCGAATGGGCACGCTTGCCCAATGTGACGGCCTGCTTAAACAGCATATTAAACCACGTTGCCGTAATTTTCTGGGATTGAGCCTGAAGAAAAGCGTTCTTCACCTGTCCCAAAATTTGTGTTTCTCCGATCACCATAGAATCCAGGCCACAAGTCACACGGAACAAATGCCGAATGGCCTGCTCGTCCTCATATATATATAGATGCTGTGTAAATTGATCGCGGGGAATACCGAACCATTGCTCCATAAAACTGCGTATGAAATAACCGCACATGTGAAGGCGGTCCACCACGACATATATTTCAGTCCGATTGCAGGTTGCGACAATTACGCCCTCCAACACACTTTTGGTGAGTTTGAGTTGTTCCAGCGCTTTTGGTAAATCTTGTTCCGCAAATGTAAAACGCTCTCTGACTTCCACAGGCGCCGTACGATAATTCAACCCAACAGCGACGATGTGCATTGCAAGTTCACCTGCCTAAACTGTAATAAGAATAACCACTGTTATCATAAACTATGTTAATTATATCACAGAAGTCCGAATCTCCTCCGGCTGTTTTATGAATTGTTTATGAAAATTGGATGGCAAACTCCAACATCCAAAATATTCTCTATCGTTTGATATAGTTTGAACCAGTCTTAAAACAAATAACCATGGAATAAATCCATGGTTATTCTTCGCATATATCTTTTCCGATAGAGCGCCCTCCATGGACGTCCTTCTTCTTAGATTTCCGGTTGTTCCTCGTCTTCGTCGTTCTCAATATAGCTGGAGATGACCGACCATAGCTCATCCTTACCCATGCCTTCTTCAGATGAAAAGGGGATAAACAAACCCCCAGGAAGTATTCCGAGTTCCTGCTTGATTACTTTATAATGCTTCTCCCGCCGTGTTTTGGGGATTTTATCTGCCTTCGTGCCTACAACGCATACCGGGAGTCCGTTATGGCGTAACCAGTCATACATCATGATATCATCCTTAGACGGTGGATGACGCAAATCGACCATTTGAAGCACCAGCTTGAGCGGCTCCCGTTCCAGCAAATACGACTCAATCATTTGTCCCCAGGCTTTACGGGACGTTTTGGATACCTTTGCGTAGCCGTAACCCGGAAAATCGACGAAATAGAGATCATCATTAATCCGGTAATAATTGAGCTGCTGTGTTTTCCCCGGCGTAGAACTGGTGCGCGCCAAGTTTTTACGGCTAATCAACCGATTAATCAGTGACGACTTCCCTACATTGGAACGCCCCGCCAGAGCAATCTCTGGCAAAGCGTCCACAGGGAACTGATCGGGGCCAACCGCGCTAATAATAAATTCTGCTTTTGTTACTTTCATTGTGTCCTTAATTCCTCTCTAATGTACCCTTGCCTGCTCAACCAAAGCATGCTCTAGCACCTGATCCATATGGGCAACGGGAACAAATTCAACATCCTGCCTAATACTGTCGGGAATATCTTTTAGATCCCGTTCATTATCCTTGGGAAGCAGAATTTTTTTGTAGCCTGCCCGGTGGGCTGCCAGCGACTTCTCTTTCAATCCGCCAATAGGCAATACGCGGCCGCGCAGGGTAATTTCACCCGTCATAGCCACATCCTTGGATACATGACGGTTGGTCAGCGCTGAAATCAACGCTGTAGCAATGGTAATCCCCGCCGATGGCCCATCCTTCGGAATCGCTCCCTCCGGAATGTGGATATGAATATCATTTTTCTCATAAAAGTCCGTAGCAATGCCCAGCTCAACCGCTTTGGAGCGAGTATAGCTAAATGCTGCCTGCGCGGATTCTTTCATAACGTCTCCCAGCTTACCTGTAAGAATCAGCTTACCGCTGCCGGGCACGACCGTCACTTCAATCATCAGCGTTTCACCGCCGACCTCTGTCCACGCCAAGCCTGTAACCATACCAATCTGGTCTTCCAGCTCCGCTACACCGTAACGGAATTTGGCGACGCCTAAATAATCCTTCAGATTATCCGGTGTAATTCGAATCGGGCCTTCTCCGCCGGATACCACTGACTTCGCAGCCTTGCGGCACAGAGAAGCCATTTGCTGTTCGAGATTCCGCACGCCGGATTCACGGGTATATTCGCGGATGACACGCAGCAGCGTATCCTCCCCGATGTCCAGTTGCTCCTCTTCCAAACCATGCTCTCTCTTCTGCTTGGGCAGTAGATAACGATTGGCGATTTCGAGCTTTTCCAGCTCGGTGTAACCCGGAATGTACAATGTCTCCATCCGGTCCATCAGCGGACGCGGAATGTTGTGCGCAGCATTGGCTGTCGTCACGAACATCACATTGGACAAATCGAAGGGCAGCTCGACAAAATGGTCACTGAACGTATTGTTCTGTTCGGGATCAAGCACCTCCAGCAACGCCGCCGAAGGGTCACCTCGAAAATCAGAAGCCATTTTATCAATCTCATCCAGCAAAAAGACTGGATTAGACGTTCCTGCCGTCTTCATCCCCTGAATGATACGCCCTGGCATCGCGCCCACATAAGTGCGGCGATGACCACGAATTTCCGCTTCATCCCGCACGCCCCCGAGCGAGATGCGGACAAATTCCCTCCCCATGGACTTGGCGATGGAACGAGCCAGCGAGGTCTTGCCGACCCCCGGTGGCCCTACGAGACACAGAATCGGACCCTTAATGGTCTTCACCAGTTTGCGTACAGCCAGATACTCCAGCACCCGCTCCTTCGGCTTATCCAGTCCATAGTGGTCATCATTCAGTACCTCTTCAGCCTTGACGATATCCAGATCATCATCCGTGAACTTGTTCCATGGCAAGCTTAACAGCCAATCGACATAATTACGGATAACCCCGCCCTCGGCAGAGCTTGCAGGCATTTTCTCCAGACGGTCGATTTCCTTCTCAACCTTCTCCTTCACAGGAGCGGGCAGTTCCAGTTCACTTAGCTGATTGCGCAGTTCTTCTACTTCTCCCGCGCGACCTTCCTTCTCGCCAAGCTCCTTCTGGATCGCCTTCATTTGCTCACGCAGGTAATACTCCTTCTGCGTTTTCTCCATCTGTTTCTTCACGCGCTGGTTAATTTTACGTTCCAGCTCCAGTACCTCACGCTCGTTATTCAAAATATCCAGAAGCTTCTCCAGACGTTGAGTTACGTCGATCGTCTCCAGTATATCCTGCTTCTCCTTGATTTTGAGCGTTAGATGGCTTGTAATCACGTCAGCCAGCCGTCCGGGCTCCTCAATGTCGGATACCGCAGCGAGAGTTTCGGGAGTTACCTTTTTGGACAAGTTGATATAATGCTCGAACTGGGTCAAAACAGTACGCATGAGCGCATCCGTCTCGGGATGCACGTTTTCTGCCTCATGCAGCTCCTTTGCCAGTACCTCGTAATATTCCTCATTGTCCGTATATTGAATAATCTCGGCACGTTCCAGCCCTTCCACCAGCACCCGAATCGTTCCATTGGGAAGCTTGAGCATCTGGCGCACTTTGGCTACCGTGCCGACTCTAAAAATATCCTCTTGTGCGGGTTCTTCAATATTTACTTCTGATTGAGAACACAGGAGAATCAAATTATCTTCAACCATCGCTTTTTCCAAAGCCTTGACCGATTTTTCCCGGCCCACATCGAGATGCAGCACCATGCTCGGGTAGACGAGAAGTCCTCTTAAAGGCAGCAAAGGAAAACGACGACCTTTTGTCTTGTTGGGTCCCATCGCTTTCGCACCTCCAGTGATTCTCAGGTTCCGGATTTTACAATCCTTCACGTTGTTATCTTTCATATTTTATCAAATGTTTTATGAAAAAACCAATGAAAGGGTAGTTCATTAGCAAGATCCTGTGTCCGATATCGTCCCGTTATGCGTCCCATCGGCCTGCAACAGGGAAGATTGGGATGGGCGAAAAGTCTCAATTGGTGTGTGCACAGGTAAATCTGACGTCAATTCTTCTCCAAATACGTGCCGGAATACTTCCGTAACCGACTGCACCGGAATGACTTTCAAGCCTTCAATACTGTCAAAAAGAGACTGCCAGTTGTCCTGAGGAATGATCACCTTTTTAGCTCCTGCCTGAAAAGCAGCCTCAACCTTCGCTAATACGCCGCCAATCGGTTTGACACGACCGTGAATGCTGACCTCTCCGGTCATCGCAATTTCGTGATCCACCGGAATTCCCCGCATTGCGGAAGCAATAGCCGTTGCCATTGCAATACCTGCCGACGGGCCATCTACTGGTGTTCCTCCGGGGAAATTAATATGCAAATCGTAATTTGACGGGGACAATCCGAGCGTACGCAAAACGGTCAATACATTTTCTACAGAGCCTTTGGCCATACTTTTACGCCGCAGCGTGCGGGAGCCGCCGCCAATCTCTTCCTCATCCACCACACCCGTAATATTATAGGTTCCCTTTCCCGCAGGAACCGGAACTGCTGTAACCTCAATCTCCAGCAGCATGCCCATATTCGGGCCATATACGGCCAAACCGTTAACAAATCCGATTTGTGGCAGACCCGGTATTTTCCGGTCAGGACGCGGTTGAATTTGGCTGCTGCCTGCTACCCATTCCACATCCGAGGCGTTTAGACGTTCCCGTTTCTCCGTAAGTGCCAATCCGGCAGCAAGCTGAATCATATTGACGGCTTCCCGGCCATTTGTGGCGTAGCGCTGTACAACTTCAACCGCCTCCGGGCAAGGACCAAAGCCCAGCTTGTGGACGGCATCCTCAGCAATACGGGCAATTTCCTGCGGCTGAAGGGCACGAAAATAAATTTCCATGCAGCGGGAACGAATGGCAGGCGGCAGCTCGTGCGGCGAACGGGTCGTCGCACCTACCAAACGGAAATCGGCAGGCAAACCATTTTGGAAAATATCATGGATATAAGCAGGAGTATTCGAATCCTCCGAGTTGTAGTACGCGCTCTCCAGAAATACTTTTCGGTCCTCCAATACTTTCAACAGCTTATTCATCTGTGTGGGATGCAGCTCGCCAATTTCATCAATGAACAGCATGCCGCCATGCGCCTTCGTTACAGCTCCGGGCTTGGGCTGTGGAATACCCGCCACTCCCATTGCTCCAGCACCTTGATAAATCGGATCATGCACCGAACCAATTAACGGGTCTGCAATACCCCGCTCGTCAAAACGGGCAGTCGTCGCATCAATCTCCGTAAATTTGGCGTCTCCCTTGAACGGGGAGGACAGGTTTTTCTTAGCCTCTTCCAGCACCACACGCGCAGCAGCCGTCTTGCCCACTCCCGGTGGGCCATAAATAATAACATGCTGTGGATTCGCACTGCATAACGCTGCCTTGAGCGCTCGCAATCCGTCCTTCTGACCGACAATATCCTGTAATGTGGCAGGACGAGTGCGTTCAGCCAGCGGTTTGGTTAATGAAATGGAGCGCAGTTTGCGCAGCTTATCCAGTTCCTTGCGGGATTCCCGGTCCACTGCGCTGCGGTTCGTCTTTTGGCTCCGCAAAAGGTTCCAGAAATATAGACCGATGACAATCCCAAAAAACATTTGCACCAACAACAAAATCATAGTAAAGTCCATCGTATTTCCTCCGTTTCTCATCTCAGCATTTTGAAAAATGCCGCTAAAATGCCGTCTATGAAAAACAGTATTTCCTTTTCCCCAATAGCTAAACGGCAGTCTTCCAAAAGATCAGAGAGAAAATACAAAAACACCGCGAAGAACAGTTCTGTAGCAGAGCTGCCCTCCACGGCGTTTAAATGATGGTAATATAATATGATTATTCCTCTTTATGGGAATCGATTTTACCTATACCTTCTCGGCTGTATGACGTTCCTCGCGACCCGGAATTTTACCCGTCTCTTCATACGCCTTGACGATGATGTCAATTTCTTTTTTCAATTCGTCAACCATGTCAGCCTCGGGAACTTTGCGAATCATTTTTCCGTAACGGAACAGAAGTCCTTCCCCGCGCGCTCCGGCAATACCGATATCGGCTTCCTTAGCTTCCCCCGGGCCGTTCACCGCACAACCCAGTACCGACACTTTAATCGGCACCTTGAGTTTTGCAATATAATCTTCGACTTCGTTGGCAATTGAGAACAGATCAATATCCAGACGTCCACAAGTCGGACAGGAAATCAAAGTCGCAGCATTCGTGATCAGCCCAAAGGTTTTGAGCAGTTCCCGCGCAACCTTCACTTCTTCCACTGGATCGGCACTCAGCGAAATACGCATGGTCGAGCCAATGCCCGCTGCCAGCAAGGCACCCATTCCCGCTGAACTCTTAACGGTTCCGGTAAAGAGGGTACCCGCTTCGGTAATACCCAGGTGTAGCGGATATTTGATGATTTCGGCTGCCTTCGTATAAGCAGCAATCGCCATAGGTACATCAGATGCTTTCAGCGACACGATAATATCGTGAAAATCAAGCTCTTCCAGTATACCGATATGATACAGTGCGCTTTCTACCATCGCTTCCGGCGTAGGATAGCCGTACTTATCCAGCAAATGCTGTTCCAATGACCCGGCATTCACACCAATCCGAATCGGAATTCCCTTTTCCTTGCATGCCTTAACGACAGCTTCCACTTTTTCACGACGACCAATGTTGCCAGGATTGATACGAACCTTGTCAATTCCGTTTTCAATCGCCAGCAAGGCCAGCTTGTGGTTAAAGTGAATATCCGCTACGAGCGGAATATGGATCTGTTTTTTGATTTCCTTAATGGCTGCGGCAGCTTCCTCATTGTTGACGGTGACCCGTACAAGTTGGCAACCCGCCTCTTCCAAACGGAGAATTTCAGCGACAGTAGCTTCCACATCTGCTGTTTTGGTCGTACACATGCTTTGGATGATGACTTCATTGCTGCCGCCAATCGTCAGATTCCCGACTTTAACGGGACGTGTGTCTTGTCTTAAGAACATGTACTTTTCTCTCCCATTAACACCAAACCTCCACCCCATAAAACCTCATATGGGTTTAGTGAAGTGGAGATCCGGCTTCTCATGTTTTAGAGATCGCGAAGTATCAATCCTTAGGCGCTCTCTTCTTGTTTTTTATCCTTATCTGTACCACCGAGTTCCGGTGCGATTTTATCTTTTACAACTTGCTCATTGATGACGCAAGTCGTGATATCATCACGGGAAGGAACCTCATACATCACATCCAGCATAATGCCTTCAATGATCGCACGAAGGCCACGGGCACCCGTGTTACGCTTGATGGCCTCACGGGCAATGGCTTCCAGAGCATCTTGCTTAAACTCCAAAGTAACATTATCCAATTCGAGCATCTTCTGATACTGCTTGACTAATGCATTTTTGGGCTCAGACAAAATACGAACCAATGTGTTCTCATCAAGCGGCTCCAGCGTAGAAATAACTGGCAAACGTCCTACAAACTCCGGAATCAGACCGAATTTCAAAAGATCTTCAGGCAACACCATAGAAGTATATTCGCCCGGTTTCAAATCCTTTTGATCTGTAGTGGCATTGAAGCCGATGACTTTCTTGCCAACACGACGTTTGATCATTTGCTCCAGACCGTCAAAGGCACCGCCGCAAATGAACAGGATGTTGGTGGTATCAATTTGAATGAACTCTTGATGAGGATGCTTACGACCACCTTGTGGAGGTACAGAAGCAACCGTGCCTTCCAAAATTTTAAGCAAAGCCTGCTGCACACCTTCACCCGATACGTCACGCGTAATGGACGGGTTTTCGGATTTGCGGGCTACTTTATCAATTTCGTCGATGTAGATAATGCCGCGTTCAGCTTTTTCCACATCATAATCGGCAGCTTGAATCAATTTTAGCAAAATGTTTTCAACGTCTTCGCCCACATAACCTGCTTCCGTAAGGGAAGTGGCATCTGCAATGGCAAAAGGAACGTTCAAGATTTTAGCCATGGTTTGCGCAAGCAACGTTTTACCTGAACCTGTAGGTCCGAGCATCAAAATGTTACTTTTTTGCAGTTCCACATCATCAATTTTGTTCTGCGTATTAATACGTTTGTAGTGGTTATATACCGCTACGGACAACGATTTTTTTGCTTGATCCTGACCAATTACATATTGATCCAGAATGTCACGGATTTGCATTGGTTTCGGAATGTCTTTCAGATCTACTTCTTCCTCATGACCCAATTCCTCTTCCACGATTTCTGTGCACAACTCGATGCATTCGTCACATATATATACGCCCGGTCCAGCAACTAGCTTGCGAACCTGATCCTGAGATTTACCGCAGAAGGAACATTTCAGTTGTCCTTTTTCATCATTAAATTTAAACATAGAGCCACCCCTTTACAGATTAATCGGTCTAGACAGCACCTGGTCAATGATGCCGTATGCTTTTGCCTCTTCCGCTTCCATGAAGAAATCCCGGTCAGTATCACGTTCGATTTTTTCGAGGGGCTGACCCGTACGCTCGACATAGATTTGATTCAGCTTGGCACGCGTTTTGAGAATCCAGTCCGCATGGATCAGCATATCGGAGGCTTGCCCCTGAATGCCACCCAACGGCTGATGGATCATAACTTCGCTGTTGGTAAGCGCATATCTCTTGCCTGGCGCACCCGCTGTGAGTAGCAAAGAGCCCATACTTGCAGCCATGCCTACACAGATCGTCGATACGTCTGGCTTAATGAATTGCATTGTATCATATATACCCATGCCCGCAGTTACAGAACCGCCCGGCGAGTTAATGTACAAATTGATATCCTTCTCCGGATCTTCCGCAGAAAGGAATAATAGCTGTGCAATGACGAGATTGGCGACATCGTCATCAATCGGGCCACTCAGGAAAATAATGCGATCCTTAAGCAACCGCGAGTAAATATCGTAAGATCGTTCTCCTCGATTCGTTTGTTCCACAACCATAGGGACGAGACTCATCACGACCAACCTCTTTTCTTTATTGAAATGAACACCAGTATTCATCCACTTCCTTAAGTCCCATTAAAACGGAAGCGGCAAGCATGAAACGGGAACACCTTACAAAATATTTTAACATGTTCAGAGTCTCGTGTCATATTTGCATCCGCTCATATATGCAGTGCGGGCTGTTATACAACGTGCTTAGCCGAGACCTTCTCATATTTAACCATGTTTCGTATGTATGTGCAAATGTACAGCAGTGACTTATGTACAACAATAAAGCGCAACTCACAGAATTTTCCATAAAAGACTAAAATATGGATTTCCCAAGGTAAAAATAAGGCACGTAACTTTCACTACGTGCCTTATCCCTATCTAATTGCTACGTTGCAACCTGTTCGGCATACCCCGTATATTTTATCGTTTGAATTACTCGGCAGCTTCAGCTGGCGCTTCAACTTCTTTGCTGTTTTCCAACAACAAAGCGATCGTTTTGCGCAGTGAAATTTCTTCTTTCAGGTTTGCGAACGAGCCGTTACCTTCCAGAATACCGCGAATTTCTTCAACCGAACGTTTGTAAGCTTCAGCCATGTTTTTCAGCTCTTCATCAATTTCCGCTTCGGAAACTTCGATGTTTTCCGCTTTAGCCACTTGCTCCAGCACAAGATTGTTGCGTACACGCTTCTCAGCATCCACCTTCATTTGCGCTTCCAGATCTTCCTGGCTTTGGCCGGAGAATCCGAGGAACATTTCAAGATTCATGCCTTGGCTACGCAGACGGTTGTCAAAATCGCGAACCATGTTTTGCACTTCACTTTTGATCATCGCTTCAGGAATGTCGATTGTTGCGTTCTCAGCAACCTTCTCCACTACCGCACCCTCACGGGCAGTTTTAGCTTCATTTTCCTTACGCTCCAGCAGTTGCTTTTTCAAGTCTTCCTTGAATTCAGCCAGTGTATCAAATTCACTTACGTCTTTTGCAAATTCATCATCCAGCTCAGGAAGAACTTTGCGTTTCAGTTCATGAACTTTCACTTTGAAGACTGCTTGTTTGCCAGCGAGATCAGCAGAATGGTAGTTCTCAGGGAACGTTACTTCAACGTCCTTGGAATCGCCTGTATGCAAACCGACCACTTGCTCTTCAAAGCCAGGAATGAACGTATTGGAGCCCAGCTCCAGAGAATACTTCTCAGCTTGTCCGCCTTCGAATGGTACACCATCCACGGAACCGTCGAAGTCGATAATAGCCGTATCGCCGGATTGTGCAGCATCTTCATCAACGACAACCAGCTCGGCATGACGTTGTTGCAAACGCTCCAGCTCTTGAGCCAGCTCTTCGTCAGTTACTTCGAGTTTGCTTACAAGCACTTCTACACCTTTGTACTCACCCAAAGTCACTTCAGGCTTAACAGTAACCTTGGCTTTGAATTTGAAAGATTCGCCTTTAGCGAATTGATCAATTTCAACGTCAGGGCTGTCTACCGGGAAAATATCCGTTTTTTCTACAGCTTGGCTGTAGGCTTCTGGCAGCAGGAAGTCAATTGCATCCTGATACAAGCTTTCAATACCATAACGCTTTTCAAAAATAGGACGTGGTACTTTACCTTTACGGAATCCTGGTACACTTACTTGTTTAGCCACTTTATTAAAAGCTTTGTCGAGTGCAGCGGCTACACGATCCGCGTCAACCTCAACTTCAAGAACCCCAAGGTTCTTCTCTATTTTCTCCCAAGTTGCTTTCATTTTATGCTTTCCCCTCCAACAAAATCTTCACTTAGTTTTCATACGATCAACGCACACAAAATAACCACTATAGTATATCTAACATTACTATCTTTTTCAAGGGCAGCTCCTTGAATGACTTCACAGGTAAACGTTTCCGGCCGTTATGGAGTGTTCATTCCCGCCGCTACGAATAGACGCATCGACCGATATACCTGCTCAAAACGGAAGCGCAATGCATCGGTAATGCCATATATAGCACGGGTTTCTTCCTCGTCCTTGTTGCCACTCAGACTCTCCGATACCGTCTGATGGAGTGCTGCCGCCCAAATATCCGGCATCCCGTCCTCCTCCACCAGCATTGACCTGTAATCTTTCGTACCGTACACCGCCATCACAAACTGCGACCATAGCTCCTGCGCAAAATAGAACAGCGTAGGCTCATGCACTTCAGTCTGATCGGCCACCCGCTCCAGAATACGCATAATCGGTTCAGGAAATTCATCCGGCCGCAACGGAATAGACTCAATCTCGATTTCTGCCTTCTCATCTCCCCGGCTGATTTCGATCGTCCCTTCCATTCCGCGTCGTCGTAGTGTCTGCAAAACACGGAATTGAAGCAGAGGGTGGATTTCCCGTTCCTTAATCCAGTTAAGCAGCGCATCGTCGATTTCTGGCAGATCCAGATAAGACAGTTGTTCCAGCGCTAAAATCGTCTGTTCCGACAACGGTTCATCCATAGCCATATGTAGCAGCTTGTTGCCGTAGCCTGCATCCTGCTCCTGCTTGAAGCGCGCATGTTGGCGAGCCAGCTCTGCTTCATTGACCTCATCTTCTGCCGTAGCGTCCGTGTCCGCCCCTCTGTCGGCATACTGTGGAAATGCGGCCTCCAGCCATTGTAAAAGGGCCTCCCACTCTTCGTATTGCTTCTGTTCCTGTCCCTGACACTGCATCAAAAAACGCAGCATCGCCATCGCCTCTCCGTAACGCTCGTTTTCAAGCATTACAGTGAGTTGAATTTGATAGTAATCCAGTGTCTTCGGAAACAAAACAATATTATTTTCTTTTGTCGTCACCTTGGAGTCCTTTATTAAAGGCACCCCCTCTCCACCGCAAGCTAAAGTATTTGTAGATTATATGAGAAACAGCGGCCGAAGTCCAACCTCTCGTCTTCCACATATTCACCTGTATTCTAACATACCCTTTTATGAGGCAAAAAAAACGATAGCTACTTTGATTTTTATGCTAAAGAAAGCCTGAATACCGGATATATGCGAAATAAAGCTTGAATCTTTTTTATCCATGTGATATATTAATCTTCGCTTGAATTTTATGTCCCAGTAGCTCAGCTGGATAGAGCAACGGCCTTCTAAGCCGTCGGTCGGGGGTTCGAATCCCTCCTGGGACGTTATCGTGAGAAGCTTCCGTAAGGGAGCTTTTTTTCGTTTCACAACCCCCGCACAAAAAAATATATTCTATTCTAATGTAGAAAAGTTCGTATCCACTTCAAAAAAACGCTGAGAATGCTATCATCTAATGTTAAATATTTTCCGACGAGCATGAACTGACGAAGTGCCACAGAAATAAAGCAGTATGCTTACATGTTTGGTACGGCAAGGGAGAATTAATAAATGAAAATCATATCTTGGAATGTTAATGGCTTAAGAGCCTGTGTGACCAAAGGATTTTATACTTATCTAAAAGAAACGAATGCTGATATTTTTTGCGTACAGGAAACCAAGCTTCAAGAGGGACAAATCCTGATGGAGAATATGGAGGAATACACACAGTACTGGAATTATGCCGAGAAAAAAGGATATTCTGGCACCGCTATCTTCACCAAAATCAAACCTCTTTCTGTGCATTATGGACTTGAAGAAAATGGGGAACCTGAAGGCAGAACCATTACTTTGGAATTTGAGAAATTTTATCTGGTTAATGTATATACTCCGAATACCAAACGGGATTTGACCCGACTGCCATACAGACTGGAATGGGAGGACCGTTTCCGCAGCTATCTGCAACAGTTGGATGCATTGAAGCCTGTCATTGTTTGCGGAGATTTGAACGTGGCTCATCAGGAAATTGACCTGAAAAATGCGAAAGCCAACCACGGAAATGCCGGATTTACGCCTGAGGAACGTGACAGAATGTCGCAGTTGCTGAGCGCTGGATTTATAGACACCTTCAGATACTTTAATCCTGACAGGACGGATGTTTATTCCTGGTGGTCCTACATGCCGAAGGTGAGAGAACGGAACATCGGCTGGCGGATCGATTACTTTCTCGTCTCGGACAGACTTCGCCCGCTGTTGATAGATGCAAGCATTGATTGCCATATTACGGGCAGCGACCACTGCCCTGTTATACTGGATATGCAAGATATTTCAGCATAGTCCCCCCTTACACAAAAATTTATGCAGTCTTAAAAGCCGTCATGCTCTGTTATTGCAGCATGACAGCTTAAATTATAATGATAATCTGTTTAAAACCCGTTATTCGCCATCACTTGCTTGAACCACAGCGCACTTTGTTTGGGTGTCCGTTCCTGCGTTTCGTAATTAATATGTACAATACCGAAACGTTTGCTGTAGCCCCAAGCCCATTCAAAGTTATCAAGGAATGACCAGACAAAATAGCCCTTGAGCTGCCCTCCCTCCCCGATGAAGCGATGGCATACCTTTAAATGCTCCTCAATGTAGCGCTGACGTCCAGTGTCCTCAATCTTCCCATCCATCAATTCGTCCTTCATCGCTGCTCCGTTTTCCGTAATCAGAATGGGCAAGCCCTTGGTAAAATCCTTCTCAATCCGAGTTAGCAGCTTATAAAAGGATTCGGGGTGAATCTCCCATCCCATATCCGTTACCGGTTCCTCGAAGCGAACCTGCTCTGCCTGAAGCAACGAAGCGTCTGTAGCCGCTCGAATGACGCTGCGGGCGTAGTAATTGATGCCCAAAAAATCCCCCGGCTGCTGAATCAGCTCCATATCACCAGGCTGTACAAAATCCAAGCCGTTCAGATACGCCCCGTACCATTCCACCATATCCTCTGGATATTTCCCGTTAAACAACGGCTCGGCAAACCAACGATTGATAAAGCCATCTCGGCGGACGGTAGCGGCTACGTCCTCAGGTCGCTCAGAAGCAGCATCCACATGTTCCATGTTCAGTGTAATGCCTATCTTACCTGTCAGACCCTTTTCCTTGTGCAAATGGATGGCAATGCCATGACACAACAGGACATGGTGAGCGGCAGTAAAGGCTTCGTTCCAGTTCTCATGGCCGGGAGCATGTTCACCTGTACCATAGCCCAGGATAGAGGCACAATAAGGCTCGTTGATCGTGTTCCACCAGTTTATGCGTTGTCCAAACCGATCCATGATTACAGAGGCATACGTCATAAAATGCTGGATAATCCTTCGATTTGTCCAACCCCCCTCGTCCTCGATCCACTGCGGAAGATCCCAGTGATACAGTGTCAGCATCGGAATTAGCCCGGCCGACTCAATCTCATCCAGCAGGCGCTCATAGAAGAGTAATCCCTGTTCGTTAACCACGCCGGGTGCAGGAATAATGCGCGGCCAGGCCACGGAAAAACGGTAATGTAGAAAGCCAAGCTGCTTCATTAACTGCACGTCTTCCTTAAAGCGGTGAAAATGATCACAAGCCATATCTCCGCTGTCATCGCCTATCACCTTCCCGGGTGCTTGACAGAAAGTATCCCAAATGGAAGACGTTCTTCCTCCCTCAGCTACACCACCTTCAATTTGATAAGAAGAGGTCGAGGTTCCCCACATAAAAGTGGCTGGAAATAAAAAGGTATTCTCACTCATACTTGGTATCATCCTTTCAGGATTTAAGACTTCACGGCTCCGGCCATTGCACCGCCAACAATAAAGCGCTGGAGGAAAATATACAAAATAACCAGCGGTAGTGTAACAATCAGGATACCGCAAGCGAGCAGCGGCCAGTTGTTCATGTATTGTCCGTAGAAGGAGAACAATCCCTTGGTCACTGGCTGATATGCGGGATCAGACAAATAAATGGTAGGACCTATAATATCGTTCCACGCCCCGATGGCTGTCAAAATAATGCCTGTGGCCAACACCGGCTTCATCAGCGGTACAAGAATCGTAAACAAATAGCGGGAATATCCGCACCCGTCCATTGCAGCCGCTTCATCCAGCTCACGGGAGACAGACTTGATATATCCCACAAACATCAGGAAGGCAATACCGGTACCCGTTGTTTTTAACAAAATAAAACCAAGCTGGGTATTGTAAAGTCCCAGACTATTAATGAGAGCAAATTGCGGAATCAGCGGGTTCGGAAGATACATGGATATCAGGAAAAACACATAAAAGAAGGTGCTGAACTTAACGTATCCCCGCGCCAATGGAAAAGCTGCAAACACGGATATCACCAACGTTAATAGCGTAGATACGCCCGTATACAAAATACTGTTCCACATGTACTGAGAGAAATTCCCTTTTTCCCAAGCATCCATGAAATTCTCCAAGCGCAGACTCTTGGCTATAGCCACAGGATCAATCAGATACTCACTTTGAGTCTTCATCGATACATTAAAGAGGTAGAATAGCGGGAATAAATATAACGAAAGCATGAGCAGTACGATGATGTAGCTCAGTAATTTTGTTCCTTTGGTACTGCTCATTACATTTCCACCTCTCTTCTGCGCAAGTAATACAGAGCAATCATCGACACCGTAAATACGAACAGGAACTGGATCATAGCTACTGCGGAAGCAAGGCCGTAATCCGACGTCCCGGAGCCGAAGGCTGTTGCATACACATCAAACGCAAGTGTCGTCGTGTTGAATTTACCACCTGTCAGCACATAAATAATGTCAAAGGTTTGCAATGCACCAATAATGGACAGCAGCATATTGACTGTAAAGGACGGCGCAATCATCGGAAAGGTAATGTTTTTGAACGCTTTCCACCCAGAAGCGCCATCCATATACCCTGCTTCATATAAATCATTGGGAATGGATTGGAGTCCGGCTAAGAAAATAGTCATCGAGTAACCCATGTACATCCAAATTTGCACAAAAATAATCAGTTCAAATGCAATATCATAGTCCCCGAAAAAGTTGGAGCTGGTTCCAAAAAAGTTCATCATGGCTTGCGCAGGACCGCCAAGCGGATTGGCAATCAGCTGCCAGATCAGTCCGGATACCGTTACCCCAAGCACAACGGGCAGGAAAAATACAGCGCGGTAAAACACATCACCCTTGAGCTTTTTATTAATAATGACGGCCATGAACAGCCCTACTGCATTTTGAATCACAACCACAGCTACGGCGAAATATAGGGAACGACCAATAGATGCGATTCGATCTCCAGAATCGGAAGAGGTAAAAAAGGTCATATAATTCTCGAATCCAACAAAATTCCACGTTTGTCCCGGAACCCCTGAAGCATTTGTAAAGGAAAACAGTACGGTTACCATTGAGGGACCAAAGCCAAGAAGCAAATAGAGCAGCACCGGAATACTCAGCAAAAGATACGGCATTAACCGGGCCGCACCCTTTCCGAAGGGATACATGGGCCTCACACCTTTTTACATTATTATGGGAGCTTTACAGTTGCCAATTTGCGCTCATGTAAAACCTTTTGATTTATTTAGGGGCTGCCGCATCCCAGTCTGCCTGGGATTTTTGGGCAAGCTCCAAAGGCGTCTTTAGCGGACCGGCAGGCGTCAGAAATTCAGCATGTACGCTGGCATCCTTAATGTACTGTCCAACATTCTTACGATTGATAAACAGCTGATCCCAAGAGAGCTTGAAGTTCTCCAGTGAGGGCTGGATTTCATTAACAAATTCACTACTTATCTTCACATCAGGCTGTGTCGGCAAAAATCCGGCGGCGTTCACAAAATCCGTATAGTTCTGCTTTTCGGAAAGCATTTCAAGCCATTTGATCGCATAATCCTTGTTTGGCGACTTTTCCAATACCATCCATGTCATATCGTACTTGCCTGCAAGGTTCTTATTTTTTGCCGGATCATTGCTGCCTGGAATCGGGAAATAACCAAATTTCATCTCTGGATTGGCTGTCTGGATCGTCGTTGCATCCCACGTGCCATCTGCAATCATAGCTACACGCCCTGTAGCAAACAAGCTTGGCAGGGTTCCATAGTCAATCCCCATAAATCCACCAATGGCGTTGTTCATCAAAATTTGTGTTTTTTCCAGCACCTCAAGCTGGACGGGATCTGTCAGCTTCGTCTTCCCTGTCCACAGCCCTTTAATATATTCCAGCTGATCATCATGGATAGAGGCTTGAAGCCCTTGGACTGCAAGATTAATAGGCCAAACATCCTTACCGCCGAAACCAATCGGTTCTACGCCGTTGTCCTTGAGCACCTTCATAACATTTACCAGCTCATCCCAAGTTGTGGGCACAGCAAGATTATATTTTTCAAAAATCTCTTTGTTATAGAACAGACCTGTAAGTGCCACCTTACCCATATTTACACCGTATACCTTGTCCTTATAGGTCATGGCATTTTTGACATCTGTAGGATTATAGTTTTTTATAAAAGCTTGATCCGACAGATCGGCTATTAGTCCTCCGTCAATCCATTGCTTCCACATCGGATCAGCTGCTCCCTTGGACCATTCCTGCGGAGCGCCTACGAAGCTGAATTTCAGAGGAATAATGTCTGCATCACCGGATGAACCAGCATTCATACGTGTTTGCATCAGTTGATCATACGTTGAGTCAGCAGGAACTGTCGTATACTCTACCTGAACATCTGGATACTTCTCTTCAAACTTTTTATTAAATTCCTTTATATAGTTATTAATATTTTCCTGTTGCCAATGAATAATCTTTAACGTGACCTTCTTATTCCCCTCCTGTGCAGTTCCGCTACCTTTACCGCAAGCGGCCAATACCACGATTAAAGCGGTTACAAGAAGTAAAGAAAAACTCTTTTTTAGCATTGCAGAATCCCCCCATAACATTTTAGAATACATACATCCACACATTACGAAAGCAGTTTCGTTGTTTACATTTACCATTATGTAACGAATGATCTGTATTTGTAAATAGAGATTTGTGAAATATCAAAAAAAAGATGAACCACCACTAAATTAAACTTATTTTTCCATATTATATTAAAATATATCCTAAAAGCACTGTTGACTCTCCTCTATGAGGTAGCATAGAATACGAGTAATCATTAAATTTAGAATGCAAAGTCAATTCAACTAAACCAGTTTAGTTTTGGAGGATTTCATGAATATAAAAACAATAGCGAGTATGGCAGGCGTTTCTGTAGCAACGGTTTCAAAAATTATAAATAATTATACGGATATCAGTGAGGAAACCCGGCAGCGGGTGCTTAAAATTATGGAGGAAACAGGCTATAGACCCTCCTCCTCGGCTAAAACGCTTGCTACCAAAAAATCAAATCTGGTAGGCGTTATATTCGCTGGCAAGCTGAATGTCGATTTTAGCCATCCTTTTTTTGTAGATATCATTAATGTCTTCAAAAAACAGATTGGCTTGCTCGGTTACGACCTGCTGTTTTTTTCGAATGAAAAATTTCTGGACAATGGAGAGGACTATTTGGCTCGTTCGAAATATTTTTCAGTGGACGGGTGCATTATTATTGCCGGAGATGAAGTGGAGAAGAGCGTTTTTGATCTCGACGCCAGCCCCATCCCCTGCATTGGTGTCGATATTGAACTAACCGGATCCAGTTCCTGTTACATTATGTCCGATAATCAGAAGATCTCAATGAAGGTTGTTGAGCATTTTTACATGAATGGTTACCGAGATATGGGTTTTATTGGAATTGAACGCCCATCCCTGGTAATTAAGGAGAGAGAAGAAGCCTTTATCACTTCACTAAAACGGTTTAGTCTTGATGTCAGACCCGAATGGATCGTGTATGCTAAGGACTACGCGGCGGAAGATGGATACCAGATAGCGAAGGCGTGGATCCAGCAAGGAAATTTGCCAAGGGCTATTTTTGCGGCTACCGACCTGCTTGCCTTTGGTGTCATCCGTGCTTTCAAGGAAAGCGGCTTGAGGGTACCCGAGGATATTGCTGTGGTGGGATGTGATGATATAGAAGCCTGTCGTTACACCGATCCTCCACTGACCACTGTAAAACAAGATAAACAAAAAATAGGACGACTAGCCGCTATGGTGCTATTTGACCTGATGAATAAACAAATGGAAACGAAATGTATTAAAGTAGAACCGGAGCTAGTCATTCGGAGCTCCTGCGGAGCCCGGCAAAATTGGAACCATACGAAGGTTAAGGGCTAAGATAAGTTGGGCTAATAACATATCTCATAGAGTGTGCCAGCTTTCTATAACTCTTTAACGAAAAAAGGGAGTCACCTCAGTGTTACATGACTATGCCCCGTAAGATGGACACTTTGAGAGAAAGTGTCCATCTTACGGGGCATTTAAGTTTTAATCAGAGTAAACAACAGTGGTGGAGCGGATAAAATATAACGCCCAATTCAACTGTCTTACGTGTAACCGAAAAAGACATTGCGTTGCTCTAGAAGAGATCCTTCGTTTAAGCTATTACTTGTAGGCCATTGTCGCCTTCACAGCCTTTTTCCAGCCTTCATACAAACTGCTGCGCGTTTCTTCATCCATACCGGGGGTAAAAGATCGCTCCACCCTCACACGCTTGCGCAGCTCATCCATGCTCTTCCAGTATCCAATCGCCAAACCTGCCAGACATGCGGCTCCCAGTGCTGTTGTCTCATGGATCACAGGCCGTTCTACTGTGGCATCCAGAATATCGCTCTGGAATTGCATCAGAAAATTGTTCAGCACGGCTCCCCCATCCACTCGCAATGTCTTCACGGCAATGCCGGAGTCAATTTCCATCGCGGCAAGCACGTCCTTCGTCTGGTAAGCAAGTGCCTCCAGTGTTGCACGAATAAAATGTTCTTTTGTGGTCCCCCGTGTCAGGCCAAACATCGCTCCACGCACCTCGCTATCCCAGTATGGACTGCCCAGGCCGACAAAAGCTGGTACCAGATACACCCCTTCCGAAGAGGGAACGCGGGCTGCATAGGCTTCACTGTCTTTGGCTTCACGGAACATACGCAGACCGTCACGAAGCCACTGAATCGCCGAGCCCGCTACAAAGACACTCCCCTCCAGCGCATATTGCACCTTGCCTTCCTCCAGCCCCCAAGCGATGGTCGTAATAAGTCCGTGCTTGGATTCCACGGGTTGATCGCCCGTGTTCATCAGCATGAAGCAACCTGTGCCGTAAGTATTTTTGATCATCCCTTTTTCGTAACAAGCCTGACCAAATAGAGCCGCCTGCTGGTCACCCGCTGCGCCTGCAATCGGTATATTTTGACCAAAGAAATGATAATCCACCGTATGCGCATATACCTCGGAGGAAGGCCGTACCTCAGGCAGCATGTTTTTTGGCACACCGAGAATGTCCAGCAGTTCTTCGTCCCACTTTAGCTCATAAATGTTATACATCAGTGTTCTGGCTGCGTTGGAATAGTCGGTCACATGCGCCTTGCCGCCGGACAGCTTCCAGATCAGCCACGAATCAATCGTACCGAACAGCAAGTCGCCTCGTTCTGCCTTTTCCCGCGCACCTTCTACATGATCCAGTATCCACTTCACTTTTGTGCCTGAGAAATACGGGTCAATCAACAGCCCTGTTTTACTGTGGAATAGCTCCTGATGCCCTTGCTGCTTCAGTTCTTCGCAGATCTCGGAGGTTTGGCGCGACTGCCATACAAGTACGTTATACACAGGAAGTCCTGTATTTTTGTCCCATACGGCTACCGATTCACGCTGATTGGTAATGCCGATAGCGGCAATTTGGTTCGCTTTTACACCGGATTCGGATAGACAGGATGCAATGACCCCCAGAATGGAACTCCAGATTTCATTCGCATTCTGTTCTACCCAGCCGGGATGAGGAAAGTATTGCGGAAACTCCCGCTGAGCCGAGTACACCACATCCCCTTTACTGTTAAACAAAATCGCTCTTGAGCTTGTCGTTCCCTGATCCAGTGACAAAATATATTTTTCCATCGTTAATCTCTCCCCTGTAATCCACTCATTTTATGCTGTTATTTTATGAGCTTTATCACTTTTATAAGTACGGCTGAAACGAAAGGTAAGCATAAGCACCACTACAATCAGACCCAGCACAATCCAGAAAGCTGGAGTCATATTCCCTTTAAATACGGTCTGGTAAAACAACCCTCCGAAAGAGCCCCCCAGCAATGGCCCTACAATCGGCACCCAGGCATATTTCCAGTTCGATGTTCCTTTACCGGGAATCGGCAGCAACCAATGCGCAAGACGCGGGCCCAAATCTCTAGCCGGATTAATAGCATAACCTGTAGTCCCGCCGAAGGACAAGCCGATGCTGACAACCAGAAAACCCACAATGAGTGGATTCAATCCCTCAGCGAAGGAGTTGGCACCGAATGACTGCAAAGCAAGAACAAAGATGAAAGTACCGATCATTTCACTAAGCACGTTAGCGAACGGATGATCAATAGCCGGTCCTGTAGCAAATACACTGAGTTTGGTTGCTGTGTCCTCCGTCTCTTTCCAGTGGGGCAAATAATGCAAAACCACAATCACGGCACCCGCCATGGCCCCAAGAAGCTGAGCTGCAATATAGCCCGGAACATCCCTCCACGGAAAAGCTCCCTGAAATGCAAGCGCCAGCGTCACCGCCGGATTTAAGTGTGCTCCGCTGATCTGACCAACCGCATATACCGCAACGGCGACCGCGAGCCCCCACCCCAATCCGATCACAATCCAGCCAGAGCCGTGGGCAAATGATTTTTTCAGGGACACCCCTGCGCACACTCCGCCACCTAGGGCAATAAGGATCATCGTCCCTATGAATTCGGCTGCGTATGGCGACATACAACCTACCTCCTCAATAGATCAACCGATTTTCAATCGCTTTCACCGCGCACAAAAAAAGAAAAGCCATCACAAACCGCCCCCTGTGCTCTAACATGGGATGTCTGCGTGGCTCTCTTGTCTCCGTCACGATTATTAACTTAAATTTGATATTATATAAGCATGTAAGCGATGTCAACTGCGGATTTACGTTTTTCCATGTACTAAAATAATCGTTGACCATGTCAGATTTCCCGATTTATGATGTAAAAAAATGGGCAAACCATTCTTTGGTCATATGACCAAACTCATAGTTATGAGCTAGAAAGCGAAAGGAAAGAGATCCGCTTTGCGGTTCTTTTTTGTTGTCCGGTAAGAATTTCAGGATGGTACGACGCTCCCAAACTCGACGAAGAAGGGAAGAATGTTATGCTGAAATTTCTGCAAAAAATCGGCAAGTCGTTAATGCTTCCAGTAGCCACACTACCCGCCGCAGGGATTTTACAAGGATTGGCTCTGATTAACTATGAAACGGATATACCGCTTGGTCCCGGAGTGGGCGGATTTCTGAATCATTATGTCACTCCTTTTCTGAACGAGGGGGCGGGTGCCATCTTCGGCAACCTGGCGTTAATTTTCGCCATCGGTGTTGCCATTGGCCTGGCCGAAGATGCGGTAGCCGCACTATCAGCAGTCATTGCCTACATGGTGCTGACCCGCATTTTGACGGCAGTACCGGGCATATTTGCATATATTCCGGATGACGTCAAGCTGGACATGGGCGTACTGGGTGGTATTTTTATCGGCGGATGGTCTGCTTTTTTGTTCAAAAAATATCACAACATCCAGCTTCCGGATTGGCTCGGTTTCTTCTCGGGCAAACGTTTCGTCCCTATGATCACGGCCTTCACGACCATGATTCTGGCCATTCTGCTCGGTATGATCTGGAGTCCGATACAAGATGGGATTGCAGCCTTCGGCAACTGGATTGTCGGCTTTGGCGGAATCGGGTCGATGGTATTCATGATCGCTAATCGGCTGCTGATCCCGCTCGGTTTGCATCATGTATTGAACGCTATCGCGTGGTTTCAAATCGGTGACTACACCAATGCGGCAGGCGAGGTCGTTCATGGTGACCTGACACGTTTCTTCGCAGGCGATAAATCGGCAGGAATGTTTATGTCCGGCTTCTTCCCCATTATGATGTTCGCTCTGCCTGCGGCTGCCCTCGCGTTTATTCATACGGCCAAACCGGAAAAACGTAAAGCGGTCGCTTCCATCTTCATCGGTTCTGCGCTGGCATCGTTCCTGACCGGAATTACCGAGCCCCTCGAATTTTCCTTTATGTTCGTTGCACCGTTGCTTTACGGCATCCATGCACTGCTTACAGGTCTGAGTGGCCTGATCATGTACCTACTGGATGTCAAACTCGGCTTTTCTTTTTCGGCAGGACTCATCGACTATCTGGTCAATATGAAGCTCTCCACCCACCCATTGCGAATGATCCTGGTCGGGCTTGCTTTTGCCGTCGTATATTACTTCCTGTTCCGATTCATCATTCTCAAATTCAACCTAAAAACCCCTGGGCGTGAAGACGATGCAGAAGACAGCCTCCTGCCTGACACTAACGAACCCAAACCCAATGAAAAGGCGGGTGCTGCATCCGACAGTCAGTCCAGTCATGCAGGCAAGGTGCTGACCTATCTCGGTGGTTCGGACAATATCCAAAGCATCGATGCGTGCATCACACGGCTGCGTCTCGTCGTCAAAGACGACAAAGCGGTTAACGACCAAGCTCTCAAGCAGCTCGGAGCGTCGGGAGTCATCAGGCTTGGCAGCGGTACGGTACAGGTTATTTTCGGTACGCGATCCGAAATTCTAAAAGATGAAATACAGCGTTTGATGTAAGTAAGTTCAGATTCGATGGCTCTTGAATTCCTCCGATGCTGCTTTACACGAAAAGGGTATCTCTTCAATCATCGAGATACCCTTTTGGGTTGCCGTCAATACGCCAATAACTTAGATACATCTAAATTATAGTGTCATATATACGTTGTTACATGTATTATTTTCTTTTAGGTACTTATCTTAGATTGGTGCTGTGCGCTCTTTTTTGTTTCAAAAATAACCATTCACGACATACCTTTACCTTTATCTGCGCAAAGGCATAGACGACGCCGAAGGAGCAGGCCACAGTCGTCAGATAAACCAAAAGCAGCGCTACAAATAAAGGAAGCTGACTTACCAAGTCACCGACCAAGCGCAGCACGATGACCAGAATGAATACGTTCGCTGTAAAGGCCCTGTACGCATAAGTAGAAAACCATTTGTAATAGGGAAGTGAACGGGAATTTACGCTGATCAAATGTCTTGCCAGCATGTAAATCAGGAAAATCACTACCAAGCTGTACAAGGTCATGGACGGCTTCAGATAAATCAGATTGCCAAATGACATATGCTTGAATCCAAAGCTGAAAAATTCGCAATTTATCCAAATGAGAATAAGCAGCATCACCGGAATGAGTATGAACTGAATCCGTCGAAGCACCCCGTCGAATTTTTCCTTGAACACCCAAGCGATTCCGCCTAGTAGAGCATAAATAAAATAGCTGACGAAAAAGCGGTCCAGGTATAGCAAACTGGTCGCATAAGCTCCATGGAATACATAGATATAATACATCCATACCCAGGCGCCGAAGATTATAAAGCTCACAATAAGCAGCGGAATGACCCGTAAAGGCTTAGCCAGGTACTTATAGCAGACGAAAATAATGACTGGCATCAGCAATTGAAATTGCAGCATCATCACCGTGTACCAATATTGTGGTGATGAATTACCGAGCACATAAGACTCAATGAGCGTCCAAAACGAAGTAACGTGTTGATTAACCTGTATGTTCGGGAAGAAGAGCAAGCTGGCTGACGCCCACAGAAAATAAGGAATCACGAGCTCGCTGAATTTTTCCTTGTAAAAATGTGATACCCTGGTATGCTGATTATTCATCACCATGCCATACACGATGGCAAAAATAAAGACTGGCGCGGTATATTTCACTAAATTATAAATAACGCCTAGTAAGGCCATATCCGTGTTAGTGTGGGCATACTTCAGTAACATGCCCAGAACGCTTTGCAGGATCGCTCCGCTGACCGCAAACACCTTTAAGATGTCACTTTCATTAATATTAACTTTTTGGCCGGTAGTGTTTTCCATAATACGCACTTCCCCTTTGAGAGCTTATGTTGGCATACGTCAAATGGTCGTGCATTCCTCCCTTTTGCCGTTATTATAGTACATTCATCATTGCCAAGGATTGCGGACGAGCCTCGGACCTGAAGAAGTTCGCAGCATCACGGTGCTGGTCCGTCTCTCAAGGATCTCGCGCAAGACGTAGGCGCCTTCCTTCACCTCTAATTGAATATCGATTCGAACGTCCAACTGCTCCAGCTTGCGCAACAGGCCTTCAGCTGTAGAATAATCAATAGCCTCTGAACCATCTATTACAAGATCAAGATCACTGCTTGCCTTCACAGCGGGGCATCCTGTCGCTATTTCGAATCCTGCACTTCCCGCTGGTCCCCAGCGCCAATCTGCCATCATTTCTGCTACAACGTCCATCAACTGAAGAACAGGCTGTTGTCGTCTCTCTGTAGACAAGAAGTTCCACATCTGACGTTTCGCTATCGCATAGGGAGACACGATCTGGCACACCCCTTTCGGGTCCAGAAATGCAGCTTCCCGTTGATTCCGTTCCTGTCCACGTACTCCGACGGGAATATAACCATCTGCCGACGGATCGGCTCGGCGAACGACCACAAAGGGGGTCCGCCTCAGCGAGGCGGTTACCCACTCCTTGTCTTCATTTAAGGAGAGATATTTCAAATTGGACACTTCAATCAGATCATGTGGATGGATTACCATTGCTCCAAAAGCGCATCTCGAACGCCGCGGGTTGCAGTCCGTCCGCCCGCCATAGCTTCCTTGGTCTGCAATCGGAAGCTAAGGTCACGGGGCGCTCCTTTCGTACTCTCGATCGCCTCGGAAACGGTCTTTTCCACGATAGCTACATCGCTGCTCTGTGGATCGTCTGCATGGATACCGCTCAGCATCTGATATAATGCCCCCAGAGTACTGTAGCTACGAACGTCGTAGGCCATAGCTGGAACCTTCTTGGTAGCTTCATCAAGCTCGGCAATCGTCCGCTTGGTAATTCGAGCAGCAGAAGCCTTGGACATTGCCTGAATATTGACCTTGCTGTCATCCAGTGCGATCAAACGATTCGATTGCAGCCCATGCGCGAGGAAGCCCCCGGAAATCGCGTTACCGACAATCACACCGATGACTGGATGGCCTTCTAATCTAGCATTTGCGTAAGCATCTGCACTTGCAGCCAGGGCAAGACTGATACCGACCATTTCTTCCTTATAGCCATAGGCTTGACTCGGTACATCAATAATGGCAATGATCGGACGCTTCGTTTCCTTTTTCTCATCTTGACGGATTGCGTCCCTAATGATTTGAGCCACCGTCCAGCCTTCAAGCATACCAACCTCGCCTTTTCTGACGCGCGGGAATCGATTGGTGGCATTCGGAACAATGGCGATATATCTGCACAGTTGCCCGTTCTTATCCACGTCTGCTGCAAGCACTGAAGGAACATCGCTGGTTGGGTGAGCAATGCCCGTCAAGCGGGAGAACCAGCGATAACCTCTACTATCCGAAATGTCGGACGCGCCCTCTTTTGCCAGCGGGACAGGCTGCTGCACAGGCTGTATCTGCGTGTAAAATTCGCGATAGCGCTCAGGTGTCCAAGCTTCTGTAGGATCAAGAGTGTTTAACAGGGTCAGATAGAAATCAATTTGCTCTGTTTTAGCAGGCTTCGCCAGTGCCTTGAGCGCAGTATCAATCGCTTCGATAACGGCATCCGTCGTATCTTCCACCATTACGTCAATCAATCCGGTTTGGAAGCGCTGGTTGGCTCCGATTGTGTTCCAAATTAAGGCTTTGTCGCTGGCATCGAACTCCATAACCCCTGCTTCCTGCTCTATGACCTCCGGCCCGTTCAGACCGAGGCGCGCTTTCTTCGTAGCAATCAGAGTGGTAAACAATTCTGCAGTAATGGACATCCCCCCAAATGCCCCTACGCGGCCCGGGATCAGTCCGACAACAGGGACGTATTTACGCAGGGCAACGATCTGGGTGGCAATCTCCGAAATCGACAACAACCCATAGTTCGCTTCCTGTAGCCGAACCCCCCCTGTATCAAAGATCATGACGGGATATAGTTTGTTCCCTTTCTTATTCTCTTCCAGTGCCAGTTCGAGCGCTCCGGAAATTTTGGCGCCGCTGACTTCTCCAATCCCCCCTCCTTGAAAAGCGCCTTCCATCGAAATGATCAAGACCTTCTGTTTGCGTATTTCGCCAAAAGCCAGAATGATTCCGTCATCGCTCTGAGGAACAATACCTTGCGGTTCAAGGTGCGGGGATTGGATTTTGTCTAACGGTCCAAGCAACTCCCTGAAAGTCCCCTCGTCCAGTAGCGCCCTGGCTCTCTCGCGTCCATTCAGCTCCACAAAACTATTCTGCATAGTCAAGCACCTCCAGCACTTGCGTAAATCTAAGCATTACTACCCCCGGAGTGGCTCCGAAGTCATGAACCGTAATATTGGCAGTAATCGGATAACGGGTAAAAAAACGTGTCAGCACATTCTCCCATACTTGTTCAAATCCTTCACTGCCTGTTAAAATGCTGACATTGGTGGTCTGGCCTTTTACAGGCTCTACAATAATCTCCAAATCTCCCGAACCGACAACACCGATATGTGCCGGCTTACAGATGGGCTTCGTAGTCTGGTATTGAAACTGTAATTTTTCCATCCTTCAGAAACACCTCCAATTAAAAGTATCAATCGATTAGAAATAATGTGGCAGCTAGCAGATCGGCACTGCCTCCGGGTGAGAGCTGTCTAACATTACAATACTCGGACAAGCGGTAGAGCAGCTTTCTGCCCGACTGGGTTCTTAATCCATCTGCTGCAAGGAACGCTGCGGCCATACTCTGAATCGCCATCAGATCCGTCAACTGACCGCGGTGCAGGATGCAGGTATCATCCACACATGCCATCAAGGCCAATAAAGCTTCTAAGCGTGCTTCGACCTCTTTCTTCCCACAAGCCCTGGCGCGCAGCAAAGCAGGCAAAGCTTCGTCCCGGATGTGCGGAAAGCCTAGCTTCGCTTCTTCCTCTGCCCCCACTACCGCGTATTTCTTCTTAACCGTTCGTCCATTCGTCTGCTGCATCGGGCGGTATCGGTCATGGAACGATGCGATTCTTCCTGCAATGCTCATGATCTGATGAGGGTCCCGCTCCTTTGGAAAGGCTGCCCGTGCACTCGTTAAAAGCCCCAGGGCCCAAATGGCGCCCTTATGTGTATTGACACCATTCGTGGCCCTGAGCATCACCTTTTCGCCTTCCCGCCCGATTAGAGCGATCTGCTCGCGCAAAGTCTGGTCCACCGGGTGAAGGTATGACACAATGGCTATTTCCCGAAACGTATCCTCCAATACTCTTGCGGATGCAAGCATTAGATTGATGGACATATCTGTATGAGAGCCATTGTCTCTGGCATCGACAAGTCCAGGCTTGGGCGTAAGAAGAGCCTCTTCCATCAGTGCCTTTACAGCTTTGGCAGCCAGAGAAGCCGCGAAGGCTGAATGCTTCATCGTGAGCATGGCTTTAAGACCAGCTCCGGAATTTAGCCGGTGGATCATACAATCCGTCTGACCAATCTACGAGGTCGTTAATCGTCTGTGCTGCCAGCATCGAGCGCTTGGCTTGTCTGCGCATAATCCCAAGATCCTCCGGATAGGCCACGATCCCTCTGTCACGCAACAGGCTTACATCGCTCTCATTACTTTCCATTCCTAAAGGTGTTACGCCTCCGATTGCCGCGAGCGCCTTCTTTCTCTCCTCTATGCTGTCCGTCTTGTAGAGGTATGCAATGCCTTCCTCGGTAAGGACGTGGGTGACATCATCCCCGTAAATCATGACCGGCGTAATGGCGAGGCCAGATTCATCCTTCACCTTGATGGCATCTAGCGAATCCACAAATACTGGCTTTTTGTTGGCACCGTATGTTTCAACCATCTGCACGACCAATTTCCGGCCTTTGGAGAGTTCCGTCGGGCGCTCGATCATGTCAAGCCAGGCAGGCGTCGCATGTCGCCGTCCCCGAGGATCATGCCCCATATTCGGTGCTCCTCCAAAACCGGACAGTCTGCCGGAAGTAACGGTAGACGAATTGCCTGCACTGTCCATTTGTAGCGTTGATCCGATAAACATATCTACAGCGAATTGGCCTGCAACCTGACACATTGCGCGGTTGGAGCGCATAGATCCGTCCTTGCCGACGAAGAACACATCTGAACGAGCCGCAATGTATTTCTCCATACCGACCTCGCCTCCAAAGCTGTGAATGCTTTCGACCCAACCGGATTCAATCGCCGGAATCAAAGTCGGATGCGGATTCAGGGCCCAGTGTTTGGCAATCTTCCCTTTCAGGCCAAGCTGTTCACCATAGGTCGGCAGCAAAAGCTCAATCGCTGCAGTATTAAAGCCAATGCCGTGATTAAGCGACTGCACCTGATGTTTTCCATAAATGCCTTTGATCGCCATCATGCCCATCAGGATTTGCAGTTCAGTAATATTCTGCGGATCACGGGTAAACAGTGCTTCCAATGCGTACGGTTTGTCGGCTTGTACAATGACGTCGACCCAGGACGCTGGAATATCGGTTCGCGGCAGCTCGTCCACGATTTCGTTAACCTGCACGATCACGATCCCATCCTTGAAAGCGGCCGCTTCCACGATCGTCGGAGTTTCTTCCGTATTGTTTCCGGTATACAGATTGCCCTCGCGATCTGATTTGTCTGCCGCTACCAGCACCACATCTGGAATAAGGTCAATGAAGAGACGTCCGAACAATTCCAAATACGTATGGATGTCACCGAGCTTAAGCATCCCGTCATCAATCATTTGCGCAACACGCAGGCTTTGGGAGCCACTGTAGGAGAAGTCCAGCTTCCCGGCGATGCCTTTCTCGAAAATATCCAAATGTTCAGGTCTTGAAATGCTGGACATAATCATATGCAGATCATGCACCTTGCCAGGATCGACTTCCAGCAGCTTCTGGGAAAGGAAAGACGCTTGCTTCTGGTTATCTCCTTCCAGGACGACCTTCGCGCCTGGCTCAATTAACGCCTCCATCAGGTCGACGATTCGGGAGGAGTCGATATATTTTCCGTCCAGCCACTTTTCCACTTTTCCTAACTTTTCCTGCTTTTTATCACGTTTTTGTGACCAGGATCGCAGTACTTTATTCATTCTTCTTGCTCCTTCCATTTTCTAATCAGATACTGAGTCGCTTCCAGACCGATTTCGTCCACGGCCATTTGCCGGGTACTCTTGTGGGCTTGCTTAACAAGTCTGGAAAGAGTATGGCCCGGCGGCATTTCGATGAAACAGTCAGCTCCCGATTCGACGCAGACAGCCGCCATATCCATCCACCGGACGGGATATGCTACGTTTAGGGCAAGGTCCTCTGCAATTTTTTCCTTGGCTTTCGTCTTTCTGCCCGTATGATTTACCAAATATGGTATTTGAGCGTCCCGCAAAGAAAAAGTGTGTATTTTCAGCAATAGCTTATTGGCTACCTCTGACATCAGCGGGGAGTGTGAAGGAATCGGAACCTTCAGAAGCGTCGCTTTAGCGCTCCCAAGCTCTTTCACATGCATAAATGCATTATTTAACCCTACCAATGATCCGGATACGACGATTTGCTGCTCTGCGTTTATATTCGAGATATAGACTGGCGTCGCCTCACTATGGGAGAGAAGCACGGCTTGTTGAACCTCTGCCTTCGTAAGCCCAATAATTACACCCATTCCATAGCCTTCAGGAAAGGCTTCTTCCATCAACCGGGCACGGAGCCATACGATCCGAAGCGCATCCTCGAACGAGAGAACTCCCGCGATGACCGCCGCAGGAAATGCACCAATGGAATGCCCTGCCACGAATTGGGGCCGGATCCCCTGCTCGATCAAGCGGTAGGCTATTGCCGTCTCCTTAACGAAGAGTGCCGTCTGAATCCAGACCGTTGAGCCCATGGCCTCCTCATCATCACGCAGTTCAGTTCCGATGATACTTGTTGCCTTTTTCACATACTCGGGCACATCTTGGAGCATTCCAGGAACCTGTGACCCCTGGCCGGGAAATGTAAAAACGATGTTCAGAATCTCACCACCTTTAGCGGATTCATTTTCTTACATTGTCAATTGTAATAAGTAAGCAAATACCTGTAAAATATATATATTCACATATAATTGATAACCTTATGGTTATAAAGGAGATACTCCATAATGGATTATTTGCAGCTTAAGTATTTTCAAGTGACCTCGAAGTATGAACATGTCACACGTGCCGCGAACGAGTTGTTTATTTCACAGCCTGCCTTAAGTAAAATGATTAGAAACCTGGAGACGGAATTGGGTGTGCAGCTATTTGACCGCGAAGGAAAACATATCGTGCTGAATGAATATGGCAAGAAGTTCCTGAAAAGAGTGAATCAGTCGCTCTCAGCGCTAGAGCAAGGCATATCCGAAGTCAAAGAAATGAAGAACGAAAAGGTAGAGGTAATCACGTTATACGTCGCCGTCGGCTCTATGCTATTGCCCAACCTTGTCGGTAAGTTTCGCGATCTCTACCCTCAAATTAGATTCAACCTGACCCAGCACCCTGCGATGGTGAAGAAAGGACTGGCGTACGATTTTGCGATTACGTCCGAAGAGTTGGCAGACAACGAGCATACGATTCTGCTGGAGGAGGAAATTTTGCTTGGCGTACCAAAATCTCACCCTCTGAGCGCTCAGGACACCGTATTCCTGAAAGATCTAGAGCATGAGAAGTTTATCAGCCTTACACCTGGTAATTCGCTTAGGAAAACAACGGACCGCTTTTTTACTCATACCCCTTTTGAACCGAACATCGTCTTTGAAAGTGATGATCCGGCTACGGTAAGAGGGTTGATTCAAACAGGACTTGGCATCTCCTTTATTCCTTCTATCCTGTGGAGAAACATCGTAACCGAAGACATCAAGCTGCTTCAAATCAGGGAGCCTCGATGTATGCGAACAATCTATCTGTCCTATCCTGCTGGGGAACTGCACACCGCTATAGAGAAGTCGTTCTTCGAATTCATCATTGGATTTTTCCAGGATATTGCCCAGCATTGACGATTGAGATACTTTTGTCATAATATCTGACTTATTGCTTTATCATTTTTCGATAGTATCTTTAGAGTATTTAATTTCTATACATGCTTTGTTTCAAATTTTTTGTTTTTGGTTAAGGCATATGCACATAAATGGATAACAGATTCATATGATGGAGCTAAACCATTCACAACTTGTTCAGCAGGTAGACCAACTCAGACAGCAAGGAGGGAAATGACGTGAAGACAGTACGATGGCTGGTGTTATGTCTTGCTTTCCTCACTATGTTTAGTGGTTGTAGCGGCCCTCTGTCCTCTGAAAGTCATTCATCTGAAAGCAATTTGCCAAACCACAAAAAGATAACGCTTACATTATGGTACTGGAACCGTTCTATTGACGATGAACTACTCGCTCGTGCCGAAAAGCAGTTTCCCGACATTAAATTGAACACCCAAAAAATCGGCGGTGATTTCAAAGCCAAGCTCAAGACGACTCTGGCAGCCCGTTCCGGTGAACCGGACATCGTAGCTTTGAACGACTGGATGGTAGAGTTATTTCCTAGTGCGGATCGTTTTTATGATTTGAGAACACTGGGAGCAGATCAATTCAAGGATCAGTATTTGGAGTGGAAATGGAATCAGGGCATTACCCCTGATGGCAACATGATTGCCTTCCCCATGGACACAGGCCCTACCGCCCTCTTCTATCGCAGTGATCTCTTTGAACAGGCGGGTCTGCCCAGTGATCCTGAAAAGGTCAGTGCTACGATTCGCACATGGGACGACTATATGGTTGCCGGAAAACAGCTTCAGCAAAAGCTCGGAAGTCGTTCGTTTTTAGCTGATAATATTGTAAACGTTTACAATCAGATGCTTGCTCAAAATACAGACCTGTACTTCAAGCCGGACGGCAGCTACATCGGTAATCAATCCCCTCATATCCGTTTGGGCTGGCAAACCGCCGTGGCTTTTCACAAGAAGCATCTACTCGCCAATGCGGATGGCTGGACCCCCGAATGGAATGCTTCGGTCAATAACGGAAAAGTTGCCTCTTTTATAGGTGCAATCTGGATGAAGCAAGTTCTCACGGAGGCTGCGCCGGATACTGCGGGCAAGTGGAGAGTCGCCCGTGCCCCTGGAGGGGACGGCAATTTGGGTGGATCTTTCATTTCCATCCTAAAATCCAGCAAACACCCCAAAGAAGCCTTTGAAGTCCTGACCTGGCTGCAAAACCCGGAACACCAGTTGGAAGCCTACCAAAAAATCGGGCTGTTCCCGTCCACTCCTGGCGTCTATGACGATCCTGCCATGGAGACACCCGAGCCTTTCTTTGGCGGTCAGGCCACTGGACTGATCTTTGCCGCCTCCGCACGTAATGTCAAAAGCAGCTATTTCGGCGAGCGTTATCCTGTCATTCACGGCATTGTGACACGTCGCCTTGCCAATGTCGCCAAGCAGGATGCCGATCCCGATGCATTATGGACGGAAACGATGGACCGAATCGAACGGGAATTACAGCGGTAAAAAATCAAAAATTTAAAAAAGGCGTGTGGTCAATATGCTGAAAGAAATATGGAAGCACCGTGCCGTATATGCCGCAATCTCGCCGTTTTACCTGCTGTTTGGCATCTTCGGCTTGTTTCCGATTGGCTTTTCATTATATCTGGCGTTTCACAAATGGGATGGCATCGGAGATATGACCTATAACGGCTGGGGTAACTTTGGCTATCTTGTGACAGATAACGAATTTTGGCAGGCTGTGGGTAATACCTTTGCGATCTGGGTGTATTCAACGATTCCGATGCTATTTTTTGCACTGATGATTGCCTTCCTGCTTTATGCACCTTTTGTCAAAATGCGTACCCTGTGGAGGGTCGGATTTTTTCTGCCGAACGTGACATCCATTGTGGCTGTTGCCATCATCTTTGGCGCTTTATTTGCCAATAATTTCGGATTTCTCAATTACCTGCTGCAACTCCCGGGCTTGCCTATGATCCAGTGGCTTAATGTGCCGTGGGGGATCCAAATCGCCGTTTCCTCCATGGTTGTATGGAGATGGACCGGCTATAACGCGATCATCTACCTGGCCGGACTCCAGAGTATTCCGCATGTGCTGTATGAAGCTGCGAAAATAGATGGAGCAACTGGAGCGCAAGCTTTCTTCCGCATCACCATTCCTATGCTTCGTCCGGTCATCCTGTTTACCGTAATTACGTCTACCATTGGCGGAATGCAGTTGTTCACCGAGCCGCAGGTGCTGGTCGGTAATGACGGTGGTGCCGGAGCAAGTGGCATGACCATTGTGTTGTATCTGTATCGTGAATCGTTCATTAACAACTATTTTGGATATGGTGCAGCCGTCGGATGGGGCATGTTCCTCATTATTGCCCTGTTCTCCATCGTGAACTGGAAGCTCGTACAAGGCAAAAAATAACGGCAGAAAGGGGGTTCTACAACATGATGCAGGCACGTGTAAAATCCGTTATTTTATATACCGGGCTGTCGGCGGGAATGATTCTGTCGATGTTTCCTTTTTACTGGCTTATCGTCATGGCTACCCGTACAACTTCGGACATCTATCGTTTTCCACCACAGTTATGGTTTGGAAGCCACTTCTGGAGCAATGTGACGAGAGTATTGCAGCAGATTGATTTTGCCGGAGCTTTTTTTAATACGCTTTTTGTAGCCAGCTCCGTTACCCTGTTGGTGCTGTTTTTCGATTCACTGGCCGGGTTTGCATTCGCCAAGTTTGATTTTCCGGGCAAAAAAGCATTATTCATCATTCTGCTGGCTACGATGATGGTCCCTTCCCAACTGTCGCTTGTCCCCTCCTTTGTCATGATGGCCGCCTTTGGATGGGTGGGCACGTTCAAAGCTCTAATCATTCCGGGGATGGTGAATGCCTTCGGCATCTTCTGGATACGCCAATATGCAGAGGAATCCATTCCAAAGGAGTTGCTGGATGCAGGACGGATGGATGGATGCAGCTTTTTTCGGCTGTATTGGAATGTGGCGCTCCCGATTCTACGTCCTGCGTTCGCTTTTCTCGGCGCATTCACCTTCATAGGAGCATGGAATGATTATTTATGGCCGTTAATCATATTAACCGATGAGCGCAAATTTACGCTCCAGATTGCGTTGTCCCAATTAAACGGTATTTACAATACGGATTATGCGATGGTCATTGCTGGCACCCTGTTGGCTGTACTGCCGCTTATCATTTTATTTCTTTTCATTAGCCGCCAGTTTATTTCCGATCTTGCAGCTGGAGCAGTCAAAGATTAGATTTACTGAGTCAGCTTTATCCTGCTCTAAAACGCAAAAAGGGAGTGTCCTCCCAGCCTGTAATGGCTGAGGGACACTCCCTTTCGTTATCCTGGCAAATGATCTTGCAGAGTCAATATTCTTAAATCCGGATATATCGGACTTTACGAGCTGACTGTTTGTCCTTTTTCTTCTATTTCTATGGCTGCTCCTGCACTGGCACCTGCAAGTATTCCCTTTTTCTTGTCAGGATACAAGGAATCCATATAGGTACGGGTTTCTGCAACTACAATTCCCGACAAGCCGAGCAGTGCAATCAAGTTCGGGAAGGCCATCATGGCGTTAAAGATATCTGCCAGCAACCAGATCGCATCCAGCTTAATAAACGCGCCTCCGGCAACCAGCGCAATGAACAGATAACGGTACGGCTTAATCCATTTGACACCCAGCAAATATTCAACACAGCGTTCTCCATAGTAGTTCCAGCCAAGCATCGTGGTGAACGCGAACATAATCAGAATGATTGTGAGCAGTTCCGCACCAAGCGGGAATGCGCTGGAGAAAGCTTGCTGCGTCATCAAGCCCGCATCGGTAGGACCGCTCCATACGCCGCTAACCAGCAGCGTCAGCCCGGTCATCACGCAAATAATCATCGTATCTATAAACACACCTGTCATGGAAATCAACCCTTGCTCCGCAGGCCATTTGGTTTTGGCGGCTGCGGCTGCAATCGGTGCGCTTCCCAATCCGGCCTCATTGGCAAAAATCCCTCTGGCTACCCCGCTGCGCATCGCCAGCATAATCGTAGCCCCGGCAAATCCACCCGTCGCAGACGTCGTGGAAAATGCCGAATGCAGCACAAGCGCGAGTGCGGCAGGAATCTGATCGGCGAACCGAATCAGTACGATCATACAGATCAACACGTACAAGCCTGTTTTGAAGGGGACTACTTTGGTCGATACCTTGGCAATGCTCTTGAGCCCTCCAATGGTAACGAGTCCCGTAAGGGTAGCAATAATCAATGCCGTTACAATTGGCGGAACACCGAAGCTGTTTTCGGTTGAGGATACAATCGCTTTGACCTGAGGAAATGTTCCAATCCCGAACAGCGCTACCAGCATCCCGGAAAAAGCAAACAGCATCGCCAACGGTTTAAAGCGGCGTCCAAGCCCTTTTTCAATATAATACATAGGGCCGCCGGAAAATTGTCCATTCCGATCCTTCACCCGGTATTTTACTGCAAGCACACCTTCCGCATATTTCGTCGCCATCCCGAAAAAGGCTGCAACAACCATCCAGAACAGGGCGCCCGGTCCCCCCAGCTTAATCGCTGTCGCGACGCCGACAATACTTCCTGTACCTACTGTAGCCGCCAGCGCCGTACTCAGGGCCGCAAAGCTGCTGACATCCCCGCTACCTTCATTTGGAGCCTTGCCGATCAGCTTGATCGCCAGAGGCAGGCGAAAAACCTGCAACATTTTTAAACGTATGGTCAGCCACAGACCTGTTCCCATAACGAGAATGATCAGTGGGGCCCCCCATATCCAACTGCTAATCGCTTCTAACACATGTACCAAATTCATTTCAACCCGCTCCTCCAGCATATTAAAAAACAAAAAAGAGTCAAATCCGCTGATTCGACTCCTGGAGAGGTTAAAGGCACGAAAAAATACAACCATCTTGTGCAGGATTCAGCCACTAACAGCTCATAAAAAAGCCTAGGGCATCCCCTGTCACAGGTTATTCGCGTCTCTGTCCTTTTGCCTGAGAGTTTAAGCAGATGATATCTGCGGTGCACCTTCGGCGCCCAATTAAGGGTCTCTCCAGAGTTCTGTCCGTTTACGGTCCCGCTTGTTGCTGTAATCAGCCCAAGCACCTGAGAGTTTTGCCCCTTCGGTCGGAACTTACGTTCCATCTCCCGCAAACATCAACCAGACATATGAAATTGTTTTTTATTATACAGAAAACTTTCAGCTTTTTACAAGTGAAAAATTTGTGAAGTCGTTTGGTTATCTTAAGATGAGCCTATAAAATAAGGGCGGGCGCAGCCAGATTCATCCTCATGATGTTCTCCGCCGCACCCGCCCCCAGACCATATCGGGTTATATTCAGTTAGCTTGGATTACAGTTCTTCGCCGTTAGTGGCAATTACATTTTTGTACCAGTCAAACGAATCCTTCTTGGAGCGCTTCAGTGTTCCGTTACCGTCATCGTCCAGATCAACATAAATAAATCCGTAGCGCTTGGACATTTCGGAAGTAGACATGCTCACAAGGTCGATAGGTCCCCAGCTAGTGTAACCGATCAGATCCACACCGTCCGCAATCGCTTCCTTCATTTGAGCGATATGCTGGCGCAAATAATCAATGCGATACGTGTCGTGAATGGAGCCGTCTTCTTCCACCTTGTCATATGCACCCAAGCCGTTTTCCACGATGAACAGCGGCTTTTGATAGCGGTCATATAATGTGTTCAGCGTAACACGCAGGCCGATCGGATCAATCTGCCAGCCCCAGTCAGAGGATTGCAAATATGGATTTTTCACGCCGCCAATCAGGTTACCCGCTGCCTTCTCGCCTTCCGGACCTGCAGAGACAGTCAAGGTCATGTAATAGCTGAATGAGATGTAATCGACCGTGTTGTTTTTCAGAATTTCGGCATCGCCGGGTTCTGTGTGCAAAACAATATTATTTTCTTCAAAATAACGGTTCATATAATTTGAATATTCCCCACGGGCATGTACATCCGTAAAGAACAGATTCATCTGGTTTTCATGCTGACTTTTCAGCACGTCCTCCGGGTTACACGTATGTGCATAGCTTTCCATACGAGCCAGCATACAGCCGATTTGAGAGCCTGGAATAATCTCATGGCCTCGTTTTGTCGCCAATGCGCTCGCCACAAACTGGTGATGCAGGGCTTGATAGATCGCTTGTTGCTTGTTATCTACACGGTCAATGACCACACCGCCACCTGTGAACGGACTCATCGTCATCACATTGATCTCATTAAAAGTCAGCCAGTATTTCACTTTATCCTTATAACGTGTAAACACAGTTTCGGCATAATTGACGTAGTGTTGTATCACTTCACGACCGAGCCAGCCATTATATCTCTGTGTCAGACCTAGCGGTGTTTCGTAATGGGACAATGTCACCAGTGGCTCTATCCCGTACTTGCGCAGCTCGTCAAATACATTATCGTAAAATTGCAGTCCTGCTTCATTCGGCTCCGCATCATCACCATTCGGGAAAATCCGCGACCAGTTAATGGACATGCGGAAAACCTTAAAGCCCATTTCCGCAAATAATGCGATATCTTCTTTGTAATGATGGAAAAAGTCCACACCTTCGCGCTTTGGAAAACGGGCATTTATCTTACCAGACAAAATGTCTTCGAGTCGCTCGGACGAAATCTCTATAGCATGATCGTTTGTGCGCTCTGCTTTGGGTACATAAGCAATCACGTCCGCACTGGACAATCCTTTTCCATCTACGTCAAAAGCGCCTTCCAATTGGTTAGCTGCGGTTGCCCCGCCCCACAGAAAATTTTTCGGAAATCCTTTTAATATCTTAGTCATAGTATGAGAGCCTCTTTTCTTATTGGATATGTTAAACACTTGTAGAGTATTCCATAACGACCTGAATGGACCAGCCTTTGCCATCCTCGTTGTAAGCAACTTCACATGGGTTGGCAGCTACTAGAACTTATAATACATCCCCTCCTTCTTTAGTTATTTTTGTCCATCTTCAAAATAAATGCCATTTTGATGGCGTAGTTCATTGCTGATCTTCTGAACCTCAATGCTCAATGACTTCAATTCTTCGTAGCGGTCTTTGTCCTTTTCGGCAATGATCCGATAAAATTCCTGAGCCTCGTAAAACATGAAATGATGAGTTTCAGGAGTACTTACAGTATCTGTTTCCTGAGTACGGACATCCAGAACCGATACGTCCGTGATACCAGAGACACCACTGGAGATCATAGTGGCCTGGTCCCCGTAAATTTCAACACGGTTGGTGGTTACAGCATTTTTGGCCAGTTGGATCACCAGTGTAAAATCGGGATACGACAGTAGGATCGGGCCGCCCAAATCCACGCCATTCTCATGCTTTTTGGCACGGTACAAGCCTGATGTAGGGGCTCCAAGCAAATCAATGGCAAAATACAGCGAATACACACCCAGATCCATTAATGCACCCCCGCCATAAGACAGAGAAAAGATATTAGGAGTATCTCCTGAAAGCAACTGATCATACCGGGAGGAAAATTGCATGGAGTACAAGGTGCCACCCTGGATATTGCCCACGCGCTTCAAGTTGTCCTTAAGGCGCAAAAAATTAGGCTCATGGATATGACGAACCGCTTCCAGCAGGTAGCAACCATTTCGGTCAGCCAACTCGTAAGCTTCTCGCAATTCCTGTTCTGTCAGGCTGATCGGTTTTTCGACAATCGCATGTTTGCCATGCTCCAAAAAAAGACGCGCTTGCAGCATGTGCAAGGAATTGGGCGTAGCAATATAAATGGCATCAATATCGGATTGAGCCATCTCTTCCAAACTGTCATACAGCGTAATGTTTTCAAGCTGACACCCGGCGGCAAAAGCTGCGCCTTTGTCCTTATTTCGAACAAAGAGTGCTGTAATTTCCCAGCCGCCAGCTTCCTTCACGGCTTTAACCCATTCTGTGCTGATCCATCCAGTTCCAATCATTCCGAGCTTCATATGGCGTAACTTCCTTTCTTGATGGCGAGCCTATCGCCGGAAATCAACGATTGACGGGGAAGGCTGCTTAAAGCCGCTTTCCAATATTTCGATTGTCAGCAAAATATCCTCGTCCTTAACCAGCTTGGGTGTTCCGTGCACAATGGACTCGTACAACGAGTCATACAATTGTCCATAATCTCCTATTGGCGTAGGAAGTGTTTCCTCGATAGCTTCACTACTTCCGGGCGGAACGTATTTAAGTTTGCCATAGGAAGCGGGATTATCCAGTCCGAAACCTTCCGCATCCGGGGTCTTGCCGGCTTTCAGCCAGGTTTCCTGCTGATCATCTCCCCATTTGACAAAGCTGCCCTTCGTGCCGTGAATAGTGAACTGCGGGTAAGGCAGGCACACCACAAGAGAAGTTTTTACAATCACTTTTTTGTCCGGGTAATATAATATAGTTTCATTGTAATCATCAGCGCCATGAGGAGTACGGATAGACTTGATGTCATATCCGACTTGCTCCGGTCTGCCAAATAAGGCGATGAGCCTGTCCAGCGTATGAACACCGAGTCCATAGTACATTCCGTTAACAGGATTGCCGCCGGGCATACTGGCATTGGGACGGAAATAATCGTAATGGGATTCAATTTCGACGATGTCTCCCAGCTTTCCGGAATGGAGTGCTTCCTTGAACGCCAGATAATCGCTGTCAAACCTCCGGTTTTGATAAGGCATGATGATGAGATTATTTTCCTTGGCGAATTGGATCAGTTCTTGCGCTTGCTCAAGGTTTTCACAAAAAGGCTTTTCCACCAGCACATGCTTGCCATGGGATAGAGCCAATTTTGCATATTCATAATGCGTAGAGGAAGGCGTACATACAACGACGAGTGATATTTCCGGGTCGCCCAGAACGTCCGTAATTTGATCCGAGAACTGAATGTCGGGGTAGGCCGTTTCCATATCCTCCCTCACTTGGCGTGTGAACACTCTCGATACTTGAAAGGCGTCCCTGATCTGAACATAGGGCAGATGATATCTGGTTGTACTTTTGCCAAATCCTAAATATGCAATTTGAATCGTCATTTCGCAAATCCCCTCGTTTCCTAAAGGCTTAGCTTTACGATATCGCAAGTATTGCCAGAATAATACCACAACATGAGGAACGTTTTTTTGAAATGCATCGACAGATGCTATAAAATAGACGTAATGCCCTCATAAGCATCCTAAACGTTGTAACGCGTTTCATGTCAAATAATTTTCATATGTGAGGAGAAGCAGCATGTCGAATCTTGATCAAATTGCCAAACTGGCGGGCTTTTCCAAAGCTACGGTATCCAGAGTGTTAAACAAGTCCCCCCATGTGAGCCGGGAGACGAGAAGTAAGATTTTAAAAATCATGCAGGAGCTGGATTACGTTCCCAACCGGAACGCCATTTCCTTATCCAAGGGTCAGACCCTTCAAATTGGCATCATCACTTCAACCATTAATGAAATTGTTCTCGCATTTCTGAATAGCTTTGTAGAGGTGGCGGGCCAGTACGAATTTCAAACGATAATTTATACTTCGGGAGAAGACAAGAAGAAAGAGCTTCAGGCCTTCGAAGATCTGAAAAGAAAAAGAATTGATGCGCTGGTCATCATTTCCTGTGTAAATGATACCGATTTGTTAAGCACTTATTGCAAGTATGGCCCGATCGTGTCGTGGCAACGAATGGATCATACCGATATTCGCTCCGTCGCCATGGACCAGTACGAAGGATACATGCTGGCGCTAAAACACTTGATACAAAAAGGCTATACTCGTATAGCCAATGCCTTTGGCCGCCCAAGCAGCATCAACACCCACAGCAGACAACGAGCCTATGCGTATATCATGGAGCAGCATAATCTTCCTGTATTGCAGCATTGGAATCAATCTTCCATCTATAACATCCGTGATGGTGAGCAGGTGGTGCGCGATTTGTTACAGTATCGGGACGAATTCCCACAGGCTATTCTGTGCTCCAACGATTATGTGGCGGTTGGTATTCTCTGCGAAGCACGCAGACAACTGCTGAGCGTGCCGGAAGATCTGGCGATCGTCGGGTTTGATAACACGGAGCTCTCGCATACGATGGGCATTACAACCGTTCAGAATCCAATCGAGGCTCAGGCGCAAAATGCCTTTTACATGCTTTCCCCTCAGCTCGTAGGTCGCCAAATGGAGCTGCAACCCCTGCAATACAGCCTCATTGAGCGCACGACTACATAGAGTAACGCTTAACTGAGGGGCTAGGCGAAAGGACCTGTGTTTATAATGTTTTTTGTCGAATAAGAATAAAATATGTTGAAATCGCTTTTTTTTGTGCTACAATAGCACTATATAAAGGATTGTGACCGGTGATGCGGGCAATGCCTGAGTTCAATTGAGTGCTATTGCTAACAATAGTGTTGAATTGTGCTTAGGCATTTTTTATTGGTAAAGGATGGGAGGGGGAACTTCAATGATTATTGAGAAGGTGCTCAATAACAACGTCCTGTTGACTAAAAACGACAAAGGCAAAGAGGTCATCGTGATGGGAAGAGGCATTTCCTTCAAAAAGGTGGCTGGGGACCAAGTCGATGATGATAAAATAGATAAGATTTTCATGTTAAATGAAAACGAGTTCACGGCCAAGCTTACCGAGCTGCTAAACGATATTCCCGTATCTCATCTGGAGGTCGTGAATGAAATCGTAACCCATGCAACGGAAGTGCTGGATACGGAATTAAGCGATAATATTTATTTAACGCTGACCGATCATATTCATTTTGCGATACAGCGGCAAGAGAAGGGGCTCGCGCTCCAAAACGCGATGCTGTATGAGATTAAGCGCTTTTACAAGAAAGAATTTGAGGTTGGGCTGGATGCTCTGCAAAAAATTGAAAATACGCTTGGTGTGAAGCTGGGCGAAGACGAAGCGGGCTTTATCGCATTGCATATGGTGAATGCTCGGGTCGACGGTAACGAAATGAAGTCTACGCTGAAAATGACCGAGATTGTTCAACATATACTGAATATTATTACGTATCATTACGGTATTGTGCTGGACGAGTCCTCTTTTAGCTATTCGAGATTTTTGACGCATTTGCAATATTTTGCGATGCGGGTGATTCGTAAAGAGGTCATTCACAGCGGCGAAGAATTTTTGTACAACCAGGTAAAGCAGACATATACCGAAGCTTTCGCTTGTGCGCAAAAGATCAATGAATATCTGGAAAAAACATACGATCAATATTTAAGCAAGGACGAATATGTATATCTGACCATTCATATTCATCGAGTGACCGAGCGAAATAATATTGCGGAATAACATTGCCAAGTAACAAGTCGAATCATAAATCTGTCTAAAAACTTCATACCTTCATCGTTCATGGATTGTGACTGGTAAGGCAGGCAAAACCTAAACTGATGGTGAAATCGGCGTTTCCTCTATGGAGAGGGTGCGTTGTTTTTACCACGAGTTTAGGTTTTTCTTGTTTACAAGGTTAAAAAGATGCACGCCGGCGCATCTTAGCAACATGAAGTAAACAGAAAGTCCTATCCATAACAAGAATAACCCATAAGGAGTTCTGAACATGAGCGATAAAGAGCTATCCAGAAAAATAGTAACCCTCGTTGGCGGCGAAGAGAATGTCAATTCGGTATTCCATTGCGCTACACGCTTGAGATTTAAATTAAATGATCGTACAAAAGCAGACAAAGCTGCATTGGAAGCAACGCCCGGTGTCATTACGGTGGTTGAAAGCAGCGGCCAGTTTCAAGTTGTCGTCGGCAACAATGTAGGTCAAGTATTTGAGCATATGATGGCAGAAACGAATTTGCAGGATGCCGAAAATGCAGGTGAGAAAAAGGAAGAGTCTTCCGAAAAAACTAACTTTCTTGGTAAAGCCGTCGATGTCATTTCCAGCATTTTTTCGCCTCTCTTGGGCGCTCTTGCCGGAGCCGGTTTGCTCAAAGGGATTCTGGCATTAATTTTGTCACTCCATTGGATTAATGATAAAAGCGGTACGTATCTGATCCTAAGCGCTGCTTCGGACAGCGTATTTTATTTCCTGCCAGTATTTCTGGCTGTTACATCATCCCGTAAATTTAAGACAAACACCTTTGTATCGGTGGCAATCGCCGGAGCTCTGGTCTATCCGGCGGTTATAGCAGCGGTAAGCAACCCGGAAAGATTGGCGTTTCTGGGTATTCCGATCATTCTGATTAATTACAGTTCCAGTGTTATTCCAATTATTCTCGCAGTCTGGGTTCAGTCCTATGTGGAACGCTGGTTCAATTCCTTTATCCATCAGTCGGTGAAAAATATTATCGTTCCGATGCTGGTTTTGCTGGTCGTTATTCCGTTGACATTCCTGGCCTTTGGTCCAATAGGTAACATGATCAGTCAAGGCTTGGCGAACGGCTTTACCTGGGTATACAATTTAAGCCCACTGGTCGCTGGTGCTGTTGCCGGGGCATTCTGGCAAGTGTTTGTTATTTTCGGCGTGCATTGGGGCTTCGTTCCGGTCATGCTGTCGAATATTGCAACATTGGGTTATGACACGATGCTTCCGATGCTTACAGCAGCCGTACTTTCTCAGGCTGGTGCAACATTGGGCGTATTCCTGAAATCCCGAAATACTCAAATGAAGGCTTTGGCAGGTTCCTCTACGCTGGCGGCTGTTTTTGGGATTACAGAACCAACGATTTATGGCGTAACTTTGAAATTGAAAAAGCCATTTATTTATGCTTGTATTTCCGGTGGTATTGGCGGGGCTATTATCGCTTCCGGCGGAGCGACTGCAAAATCCTTCTCCCTGCCTAGTTTGTTGGCATTGCCTACTTATTTTGGTGCTGGATTCTTGTGGCTTGTCATCGGCTTGCTCGTTGCCTTTGTACTTGCAATGGTGCTAGTTATGGTATTGGGCTTTGATGATCCAAAAGAAGAAACTGTCAAAGCAGCACCAACACCTGAGAAGAAAGAAACTGTGATTGAGAAGGAAATTCTCGTAAGTCCGCTGCAAGGTAAAGTGTTGCCACTCGAAGAATCTTCTGATGTCGCTTTTGCCTCAGGGGCTATGGGTAAAGGAATTCTGATTGAACCTACAGAGGGCGTACTGACTTCTCCTGTAAACGGAACAATTACGACGGTATTTCCGACCGGACATGCTATCGGTATTACTTCCAATGACGGAGCAGAAATTTTGATCCACGTTGGCGTGAATACAGTGAAGCTGAAAGGACAATTTTTTGACAAGCGCGTAAAAGAAGGCGACATCGTTACTCAAGGACAACTGCTGCTCGAATTTGACATTGAGCAAATTAAAGCCGCAGGTTACCCGACGGCTACGCCGATCATTGTGACGAATTCTGCTAAGTACCTGGATGTTCTGAAAACAGCAGAATCTGAAGTGAAACGTGAAGACTACTTGATGACAGTAGTTATCTAATCATGAATTAACACAGTAACATTACCTCACGTATAAAAGAAGCTTCCCTTGCGGGGAGCTTCTTTTGCGTTCCTTCCACAGCAGCTTATATTCGCCCTCAGCCAAGCACTTTACAAATATATCCTTTTTTATGTTTATGTCATGATTCGTAGAAAAAAAGTAAAAATGAGACAAGTATTACAGCTAAAAATGGAAATATCGTTTATGGTGTGTATAAGACTGTTAAATAAAGGAGGATTTCTGTGAAAAAAGGATATATTATCGGTTTAAGCGTGATTGTGCTGCTCGTCATTGCTATCGCTATTTCGGCTGTGTTCAAGTTTCAGGATCTCGAGCAGGTTGTTCAGCAGAAAGACAAAGAGATTCAAGCGAGTAAAAGCAATTATCCCGAAATATACGATCACTTGAATGCGGTTACAATTGAGGGTTTTAAGAAGATGATCCAGCAGGACCAAAGTGTGTTTGTTTATGTCGGCAGACCCAGCTGTGGTGACTGCAACCGCTTTGAGCCTAACTTTAACAAGATGATCGAGCAATACAATTTGGGCTCCAAAATCACTTTTTTGAATGTTCACAAAATTCATAAGAACAAGCCAGAATGGAATAAATTCAAAGAGGAATACAATGTAAAGTACACCCCCACCATTGCGGAATTCAGACATGGCAAGCTGGTAGATAAAGTGGAATGGACACCTGAAAGAGATCTCAGTACGGATGTGGTAAAAGAGTGGCTGATTTCCAAGAAACTGATTTTATAAGCATCGTCCTATACCGTGTCTTACGGACAAGCTTACATGCAGAAAAAGGTATTCACGCGTTCACCGCATGGATACCTTTTTGGGGAATTTTCAGATGATTTAAGGTTTTGAAGAAAAACAGTTCCTAACTCGCCTTCACTACCTTATGATAGCATCGTCTGTACCGGCTGGGTCCTATTATTATAGATTTACTTCATACGATATCTAGTGTTAAATGGAGTCGGGAAATTCGTATCTAATAATATCGGTTTCTGACACAATATGCCCAATTTGAGATTCGATGAACTCCAAATCCCCCTCGACAGCACCTATATAATGCTTCGTACCCGACTCTACGACGATAACCTCACCGGGGTTGACCGTTTGCATTATTCCATCGATACAGACGCTTCCCACCCCGGACACAATAGTCCAAACCTCTTTACGGAACTGATGCTCATGATAACTGATAAATCTTCCAGCAGAGATGACTACCCGTTTGGTGACTGTCTGTAAGCCGCTGGTCGCTTGTTGGTGGGACAACACCGTTTGTTTCCCCCAAAAACGCTCCTCAAAGCGAGGGCCAATCTCAATTTCCGTCACCATATCCTTAATCCCTGTGGACGACTGTCGATCGGTCACCAGCACACCATCCGGTCCGGCAACGACGATGATGTCCGGGACATTCCATATGCTAACTGGAATCTCCAGTTCATTGATAATATGCGAATCATGAGAAGCTTCCGAAATATAGCCCGGGCCGCTCAGCTCCGAGCTCCTTTCCCGCACCAGCGAATCCCACGTTCCTAAATCCCTCCACTCCCCATGATACGGAAGCACCGAAAGCTGACGGGTCTGTTCCACCACCGCAATATCGAAGCTTGTTTTGGGTAATTCCGCATAATTTGTCGAAAGAGATTCATAGTTCGATGATAGACCCTTTTGCTCCAGCATGTCCAATAAAAAACCAAGCCTGAAAGCGAACACACCGCAATTCCATAGTGCTCCTTCCCGGATCAGCGCCTCCGAACGAATCAGATCCGGCTTTTCCACAAATGAGCTAACCCTGAGATACGGCTGATTGGGGGAGGGAGATGACGAAGGAACAATATAGCCATATTTGTCAGAAGGCTCCGTTGGAACAGCTCCCATGAGTGCGATGTCACTCCCGGATTGCTCCAATATAGATGGAAGCCTGCGTAAATGCTCGAAAAACTCATCCCCCGCATATCCGTCCACCGGCATGACCCCTACAATCTCGTCGCGCGACGCACCTGCCTGGTCATGTAAGTAGGCCGCAGCCAAGGAAATGGCCGGAAATGTATCCCGCCGGGTTGGCTCCTCAATTACCACAGCGTCCGCCCCAATTTGCCCACGGATCAGCTCAGCTTGAGTTCCACTCGTTGAAAAATAGGCCTCCCCTGCCAAATTTGCTTCAGATAACTGCCGCCAAATCCGTTGCAGCATACTTTCAGGTCGTTCGTCATGACGCAGAATCGTAAGAAACTGCTTGGGGCGACTCTCATTGGACAAAGGCCAGAGACGTTTACCAGAACCTCCAGATAATAAAATCATACGCATTTATGCAACCTTCTTCCTCTAAATTAATAAATACATGCCACCTGGCACTGTTCGTTTTTCATAAATCTGCCGATTACATAAGTATGCATAAATCGCAATTTATGCATGATTACATCATGTATTTGTATACTTGTTTGTACAGGAGCTGTCAGTCATGTCCATTAAAATACTTATCATTGAAGATGAAAAAAGTTTGGCAGATATGATCGCCCTTCATCTTCAGGAAGAAGGTTATCATACCGAACTTATTTACGATTCCAAACAAGCACTTCCGACACTTATGCGTTTTAAGCCTGATATTATTGTGACCGATCTTATGTTTTCCGGTATGGTCGAATGCGCGCTAATCGGCCAACTCCGTCAATATACGACGGTTCCTGTGCTGGTGATCTCCAACAATACCCTTTTGAATATAAGAATTAAAGCATTGGATGACGGAGCGGACGATTTTTTATGCAAGCCATTCAACCTGAGAGAGCTAAATGCTCGTATCAAAGCCTTACTGCGCCGCTCTGGCCGCAACATACCTGCCGAGTCCCAAGCCATAACCAAAAAACTCAAAAAAGTGCGGGTCTGGGTGAATGATTACCGTCGCAGCCTGTTGGTCGATGACCGGGAGGTTGAAGTGACTCAAATTGAATTTTCCATTATAAAAGAGCTATCCTGCTATCCGGGGAAAGTCTTTACCCGCAGCGAGCTGATGGATCGGATTAAAGGCGGAGACGGTGCCTATCTAGATCGCACGATTGACGTACATATCTCCAGTCTCCGCAAAAAAATCGAACGTGACCCCAAAAATCCTCAGCACATCCGTACCGTCTGGGGCCGGGGGTACAAATACGAGATGTAGCCGTGCCTTCTAATGGCTACTGAATTGCATCATGGTAACTTCCTTCTATGGAATCTTTCGTTTTTTCCATCGCCGATAAGGAAGAAAACAAGCCGCTCCACCAAGTATCCCAAGTATGAACAGGATCCAGCCAAAACGGTAGGCGGAAGCCAGAATAATGACGACCTTGCCGCTTCCGCTGCCACTGGTTATAAATCCGGTAGTCACTCCGTTCACCGACAGACGGGCACGCTGGGTTTCACTTCCCAGTCTGAATTCCCACAGTGGATTGGGCGACTCGGTTTCCCGAATCAACACCTGCTGATGCGTCGGATTATACAGCGTAAAGCTGCGTTCCATGGAATTTTCACGAGAAGCCCGAATACTTTCTGAAGCATGGGGAGCCGTAAAAAAGGTTTCCATATCCGTCCCCTCAAACAGCGTAAGCTGATCCACTGTAATCATCGCCTGATAAGGGATGATGGAATAATTCTTCATTTGAAATAAGCCTGACTGCTTCTTATGCGCATGTGCCAAAATCTGAAACTGCATAAAGACGCTACCTGCCGGAGCCTTCACAATCTGATCATAATGATTCCATTGCTCCTTATCTCGCTCCTCCACCTCGTTAATATAAGAGGTCTGGAGGATTTGGGAGGCTTTATTCAAAAAAATAACCTTCATATGCCGACTTCCAATTTGTTCTGACCGCGCATCCAGTTGTACGGCATACTCTTGTAGCGGCTCAGCCTTCATCTTCTTCGACGCATATATATTCCAATCACATGAATAGCTCGGTGCGTAACGAATGGACAACCCCTCGCCGCCTGATGACAGACTCGTCTTGCCAGGCTGAATATCCGCCACGCAGCCTACATCATTGGTTAAAGATTCCTTCGTGTTATCCTCTGGCATAACCGCCACTTCCTGCGCAGCCATCCGATGAATATCTCCATACCCGCTCATGGACGGCACCTGACTGTCCAGCACCAGCGTTAAGCGATACTTCCCTTTGGTTAAAAACAGATTCTTGAACTCTATACGTCCATAATCGTTCAGCAGACCAGGAATTTGAATGATTTGTTTGGCAAAGCCATCCTGATTCGGCACCGTTTCAATGATCTGTTTTTCGGATGAAGAGGTAACGGGCAACCGCGTATACGATTCACCTGTATGGATCGTTCTTGTCAGTACCTTGCCTGTCTCTTCATTCGTCCACTTCATTGTCAATGCCCCATGATACCCGGCAGGTAGATCAGCTAAAATAGCTGTGGAATAGGTTCCGGTTTTGGCGATCTCCACATCCCTGCTTAATGTACCTTGCTGATAGCTGATTCCCCGTCCCATGCTGAGCCTCGGCAGAGCACGCTCTGACTGTACATTTCCTTGGGCGTTAAAATCGCTCTCAGCCTCCAGAGTGAAAAAGAGCTTGCCTCGCTTCAATGCCTGCTCCACCGGAAAAGATAGCTCATCCAGTTGGTCTACAGGTACAATCGCAAATTGATTGACCGCATTAAAGCCTTGCAGGTTATTCACCGTAATCGGGGTATCCCCTTTGGGAAAAGCATGCTCCCCCAGGTCGACCCATTGGAACTGATTCAAGCCTTCATCATGGGTCTTGATGTCGACCACTCCACCCGGCAGCGTAACTTGCAGCTTCCCGCCTGCCTTATTCATAAACACTCTCGCATATACATGCGAGGTTTGCGGCTGTTCCAGCTTTTTGTGCATCGTAAATGCGTTAGGCTTACTATATTGTCCCAAATCACGCAATTGGATATCATGAATCCACCAGTAGTTCTTTTGCTGCGGGCGTTGCAGGGTTAGCAAATCCATTCGCATCCAGTAGCTGCCCGGCGGGGACACATATTCCCCGTAAAATTTTACACCGTCAAAATCATATCCCTCCGAAGGCGCCACGACATAGCTAACCCCCAGCTCACGCATCTGCTTATCATAAAATCTCATTTTAACATGCATCTTGTTCGTGCCGCGTCCAGAGACGGTGATCTGAAACTGATACGGGTTATTTTCCTTGGCTTCCAGCAAACCGGATCTGGCGACCTGCCATATATTACTCGGGTCTCCCTTCATAATCTCGCCGTGCAGGGTTGGCACATCATTCAATTCCTCACGCGGGTTAGCCTCCACGCTGAACAACTGCGGATTATCCGGCTTGAAAAAGGTTTCGGTCCGCAGCATGGAATCAAAATCCACGACTGTTTTCCCCTCAATGCTGCTCATCTGATAAGGGGCCACATCCAGCTTCTTACTGGCAAAGGTGACAGCAATTCCAGCGTCCATTTCCATATCAAACGGGAAATTCCGTATATTTTGGGACGATAAATACCATAACCAATCGTTGGTCGAGGCAAAGGTTTTGGACCATTTTAAAAAGGCGTTGCCATCTTCAATGACATCAAACGGACGCAAATAATCCTCTGCCGGAAGCTGTGACAACAGCAAATCGTTAAAGGAGGCCGCTTCCACATAATCCCCCTTGTTGACCGTCTGAATGGTTTTTAGCTCAGGCTTTAACGCACTGAATAATACGCCGAAGCGACTAAAATCGAATCCAGGCAGATGGCTGTAGCTCTCCAGTCGGCTAAACCCGTAAGGTGTTACAATTTTGCTCGTTAATATGTTCATATAAGGGGGCGGCTGATCCAGATTAAATATGGAAAAAAGCCCGTTCTTGTACGTGCGTTTCAGCCTAGTCTGACCCTCCAGCTGAGACAGGTGGAAATCCTGCCGCTTCTCCTGTCCCTCATATTCGTCATGGTAGACCAGCTGATTGACCCCAAAAGTGGAGAATAGCCAGCCTAACCGGGAGCTTAGTCCGTTGTCCAGCAAATACTCCAGAAAGTTCATATAGTATGTAATCCCGGGGTCGTTGCCTTCATGATGGAAAATCGTATTTTTAGGAGATGAGTACACCTGAAAATCCCCGGTTGCCTTCTCGGTTGCTGTCTTACCCTTATTCCATTTAGGCGTGGCTACGCCGTTAAAGCTCTGAATCATATTGTCGGCAATCGGGAAATACAAGGCTTTGCTGTCGAAGCGGTCCGGGTCTGTCAGCTTTTCAGCCATTTCGCTGTAAGCCTCCGGCACTTGAACCGGCTTGTAATACCCCTCAATGAATTGGGTACGCAAGGGAGCAAAATACACGCCAAGGCACAGGACGACAATGACCAGCACCAGCCTTTTATACACTCGTTGCAGCGGCGATGAGCCGAACCATTCCATAATCTGAACCACGCCGAAGGTCAGCAATACCCCGAAATTAAGGGCAATCAGCCCGATAAACTTGTTGGGATCACGGAAAACCGAGCCAATCACAGGGGTCTTCGTCACCAAAATGACAAACCACTTGGCAATGGACGGAAAGGTTGTCCCGGTGGCTAAGACGAGAAATAATAACGTAAGCAGCGAAAAGATGAGAATGATCGGATTTTTGTGTGAGCGCGTCACCATCGCATAGCCAATCAAGAGCAGTAAAAACCCTCCGCCCACATAAAACATCGCAGGCAGTGAGGAAAAGGAAAACATAGGCCACCAATAGCTCAGCAAATAGCCCACATTGTATAAGCTGCTGTTACGACTGAACAGGGACAAGGTATCGACGACGTTGATATTATGCTGCGACGCCTGAGCGTCCATCACCATACTGCCGAGATACAGGGACAACCAATAAAAACTGAGCAGACCGAAGAACACGCCAAAAATGGTCCCTTTACGCAAAAAATTGCCGTATAACGGCTGTAAATAGGTGCGACCGGCCTTGCGGTGCGTCCAGGTCAGTTTGATCAGTAAGAGCACGGTGAACAAGCCCAAATAAATCATGCCGAAGAAAAAATAATGAATCGCAGCGGCGCTGACGGTAAATACCGCCGCCAACAGGAACAAGTCTATCCAGTTCCGCTGGTACAGCTTGTGAGGATTATAGTTTTTAATTTGCTGAATTTGAAATTTGGGATCAACCGCGCTGAAAAAGAAACGCAGCATTAACGGAAACAAGCTATATCCACAGAGCAAATAGATATGCTGAATGCGGAATATAACCCACGGATTCAGTGCATAAAACAGTGCGCCAATCATGATGGCAAAAATGCGAGTTTTCGTAAAGCTCGGTGAATAATATACACTGACCAGCCGCTTGGCAAAGGCATACATCGAAAATGCCGAAACAAACAGCAGACCCGTGATAAACGACTTCAGCAAAACCGGGCCGCTTTCTCCGAATAGCAACGAAAGTCCATAGAAGGGCAAGATATAAAGGATACGGGGAGCATTGAACATGGTAGAGGTAGACCACCGTTCGTTCCATACCCCCATAATTTCCTCCAGATACCGATGAGAGGTGGCTCCAAAGGCAATATCACTAAATACGATTTGCCCTGGTCCATAGATAGGCGCAAGATATACGCCAATCGCAGCCAGCATCAGCAAGATTGCTGCCATATCATAGCGGTATCGAATTATCCATTTTCTCACCATGCCTGGCCCCCCTCCTCTCTTGAAATTTCCGATGATCTTTCGGTTTATCTCTCCGTTATCTTCTCAAACGAACGATTGCCTGCAAGCCTTGATCCGTATTACGCAGCTTTAAGCGGCCACTGATCGTCTTTAGATAGGCATCCATATGATACAGGCTGAACGTATGCTCTTGCGAGTTTTGGGAATAGTCCGGCTGGAAATAGCTCCAACGCATCTTGTCATCGATACCGCCGCCCGTATCCTCAATGGTAATAACGATTTCTCCTTCTTCCAGCCGCGAGCTGACCTTAAGCACTTTAGTCTGCCGCTTGGTGCGCAGACCCGTTCGGCTTCGATGCTGATCCTCTGGTAGCTCATCCGCTTGTCCCATCGCCTGCACCGCGTTTTCCAGCAGTCCCTGAATCGTCTTGTACAGCAACGGTGCTTGGGCTGCAATGGACGGAACAGGCTCTTGCCGCAAGATGACCTGAATATCCTTCATGTTCAACGAACGGTTCGCCCATTTCAGCGATTCTGACAACACTTCATTCATATCTGTGAAACTGATTCCGCTATTGTCGTGCATCTTCTCTTCCAGCTCGTCACGCAAGGTGCGGACTCCAGTCAGCAGACCTCCCAGCGAGGATTCCTGTTTGAGACGTCCCTGAATGAAATTTTCATTCAGCTCACGGAAATATTCCAATTCCTCATGAGTTGCTCCCTTTCCCTGACTGGAAGCTGCCTCAAAGCGGTTCGCCAGATCATGATAAAAGCCTAACAGCTTCAAATCGTCTCGCCCTGTCAGGCGCGTAGTCTGCTCTTGCAACTCTTGTAGCCGCTGCTCAATCGTCTGCATTAACGGCAAGTAATACGTATCCTGCTGCTGACGCATATCTTCATCCCGTCGTTGGTCCCACACCTGATTATTCACGAGCGCATCCTTCACGACCCGTTTGCGAAACTGTACGAGCATGGCCCACAGCATAAACAATAGCACAACCATGACCAGCGACACCTTTTTGCGAAAAGAGCTGATCCGCTGGGCAGTGTCCTGATCGACATCCTTAACGGAAATGTAAAGAGCCTCCTCCCCCATACGGCTGAACCCTATTCCGTGCTTCACTCCCTGATCTTCAACAACGCCCGTATTGCCCTCCAGCAGCCTGCGGGTCACGCCCGTAATGTCTGTCCGATTAATATCCAGTGTGTTGAGGGAAGCTACAACCTTGAATTGATCATTATAAAATAAAGTCTCATGCTGATTGACTGGTTTATTCTTGATCATGCCGCTGAGCATACCGGAGTCAATGGTACGCACCATAAATCCGCCCGTCTGCGCCCCTTGAATCCTGCATACGATATACTGGGCAGGCTGATGATCCTCTGTCACAAAGGGGCTTACGGCGCAGCCGTTTTGCAGCAATTTAATTTGCTGCACCGCGCTCTTCATCTCACGGTTGTCACGTCCTGCGATCACACGATACTGTTCATCCAGCACATAAAATGCCCCGCTTTCACGCTTTAAGCCATCAGTATACTGACGCGTCCCCTGGTTCAGTATGTTTTTGCCAAGGCCGGATGCAAGCTCATTCAGCTCAGCCTGCCATGTCGCGTAATGCTCGGATATACGACTGGACAATTCCTGCACTTCATACCGGAGCTGCTCGTCCTGAATATCTGCCAATTGACTGCCGAACTCCCGAACGATAAACCACTGAAGCACAATGGCCAGAAACATGGTCATGCCCAGAACAAGCAGGTACAGGATCAGCTTTTGCCAACCCGGTTTCAACAACGCCCATCGCTTCATGCTTTCCTGTCCCCTCCATTCGGTTCAATTCGGCCCAGAATGGCCTGCATCAGACACTCCAGCTCGTAGCTGACTAGCGGCAGCCGTGCGCACAGCAGCCGGGGAGTCCGGCGCTGGAGTGCAGCAAACCTCGCAGCGGTTTCCGTTGCCCCGTTCGTCAGCAGCAGCAACTCGCAGGTTTTTGCAATATATAAACGATCCAGTTCTTCTTCGCTATACTCGCGCAGATCAACAATGTAAATATCATGACGATCGTCCATATGCTGAAGTGCGCTGGAGACGGTCAGGGTTACTCCCGCATGCCGTGCAGCATGATACTGATGAAGCAGACGCATTCCTTTTTCCCAGAGCGCATGCTCAGCCGAGTCGAACCGTTCACAAAAAAGACGCAGCGCCCGTTCTGTATTGACATCTTTCAAAAATGCCAAAACGCTGATATTATACATGTAGTTCCTCATTTCTTACTTCCTGATTGGAGTTGCGCAGTTCTTATGACACCCCAAAACATTCTATTTGTTGACGACAGCCCTATGGTTTTGTCCCTGCTTGAACGGACATTGTCGGAAGAAAGGTTCACCTTACATACCGCTCATACCACCAAAGAAGCCTTGCAGGTGCTGGAGCAGCACCCGATTGATGTCGTGGTTTCCGATCTGCTTATGCCTGGTCTGGACGGGATTACCTTCCTTCGCATGATCAAGAAGGATTATCCCCATATCGTGCGGATCATTTTGTCAGGTCACCTGCATACGCAGACCATTTTATCCGCGATTAATCAAGTGGGCGTATTCCGCTTTTTGACAAAACCACTGGAGCTGGATGATGACACACTGAAAAAAATCCTATACGAGGCGCTTGATGAAGCCAAGCTCAACCGAAACCGCCTGTATACAGACCAGAACGCGGCTTCCAACTTATCGGTATTTTTAGACAGTATTCTGAATGCTCCATACCGACCTTATGTGCTGCTTAATGAGCAAGATTTCGTAACCGCTGTACATGTTGCACTCGCTGAGCTGTATCCTGTCGGCTGCTCGCTTCGTCATCCTGAACAGGAAGGCATTCAGTTAACTGCACACTCACTGTATATACCGTATGATGAGTCGGAATCTTCCGATCCCGACCTGTATACGCTGGATACGCTGACCCTGGGACGTTCATCCTTACGCCTTATCCGCCTTAGCGAGATCGCCTGAGTGACGGGCGCCGCCCTTCAACACGGCGGCTGCCCCAATCACGGTCAGGCATGCATACATCCACAGCATCCCCGCCGTTAGCAGCGGGTGACGAATATAGCTTTTCAGATTGCTCCATGTATATAGCACCGGACGGAAAAAGTACCACCGTTCCAGCGCCTTCCGCAATCCCCCCTCCTCAGACGACATCGTACGATCCATCACCGAGAAGTAATAGGCTTTTTTACGTAATACATCACGCAGATAGACCTGTTTTTCATCATGATATACACGTGTAAATACCGCCCGCCGGATGACTCCGCCAGACTCTATATAACGCAGGGTCGGCTGTATTTCTTCAAAAGCAATCTGCTCTGCGTTAAATCCGCCTGTCGATTCATAAGCGCTCATTCGCCAGAAGCGTGCTGCTTCAATCGAACGTTTTCCCAAGGTGTCACCCGCGTTGTTAATCACATTCCGCTCAAAGACTTTGACTTTGGAAAAAAAGTTGGTCGCTTCCGAATAGGCCTCCTCGGGAACGACCAATGCGCCGATGTCCTGATGATGGTCAAAAAAGTCGATGCTCTGCTGAATCAAATGCTCGGCTAAAATCATATCGGAATCCAATACAAGTATGTATTCGGCACCCAAACGTCCGGCTTCCTCAACCGCCTTGACTCTCGCGACTCCCCGCTCTCCATGAGGAAGCTCCAATATCGTTACGGGTACTGGACTCCCTGCAGCTAGCGTACGAATCGTCTCCACCGTCTGATCCTCCGAGCCGTCATCGGCAATCACGATATGCAGATCCTTGTAATTTTGCCACATACAGCTCCGCAAACAAGGCTCTATCGTCCGTTCATTGTTGTACGTGGAGAAGAGAATGACCACTTTGTCCACTCTGTTCCGCCTCCTTTACCCAATCTCCCATCAACTGCTCAAATGCAGCCGCCGTATGATCAAAATGAAATCCCAGCGCATACTGATACGCCCGCTCACGCATGGCCATATAGTCTTCGCCGCCGTTGGCTGCTCTTTCCATTTGTTCAGATAATCCCCGGACGTCGCCGTGGAAGCACAGATATCCGCTTTTCCCAAAATCCGTCGCGTCCACCAGTCCGGGTGAATTACTGACGATGCTGGGAGTCCCCACAGCCGCTGCTTCGGTAATCGTCAAGCCCCAGCCTTCACGCAGGGAAGGGAAAACGAGCGCGTGGGCGCGGCTCATCAGTTCCAGCTTATGCTCTTCTGAGACGAATCCGTAAAAGGTAATATCCGCTTGTGATTGTCCCTGTTCATCCGGTTCTCCGTAGGTCAATCCATACCGTTTCATAATCGGCAATAATTGTTCTGCCACATAGGTTTTATCGGTTTTTCCAGCGATCCATAACATAGCCTGAGGAAATTTTTTCTTAAGCTCTCCAAAAGCTTCAACCACCAGATCAATGCCTTTATATTTCACAAAGCGCCCGGCGTACATAAAGGTCGGATTGGACTCCTTGGTTAAGAATTGTTCCCGAGGCCAGTGTTCAAACTCAATGCCTTCAGGCAACAGATGAACACGATCCGGGTGAAAGCCCAGCTTGAGCAGATCATAACGGGTAGACGGGGATACGGTAATTGTCCGATCCTTACGAGCAAGCTTGAGCATCAAGGGCTCCAGGCGATATCCGATATGGTTCAGCGGAAAACCAGCATTTTCAAACCATATTTCCCTTGTTAGCTGATGTATAAAGAAAATTCGCTTGGGCGCCTCCACCCAGAAACGGGTGAAAAACTGATGCGTGTTCGCCTGATTAATCACATAATCAATATGCTTACGATGATGGCGATAATAGCGCATGGCATAATAAATGACGCTATAAATGTTTCCTTTTCGGATATACGTAATTCCGTCTATGATTTCTTCCTCGGGCATCCCCTCAAGCCTGGGCGAAAAATGAATAAACTGAAAACGGTCTTGCTGTGAGCGTTTGAGCATTTCGTGGGTGAAAATTTCGGCTCCCCCGCTTTTAGGCGAACGAATGTCACGCCAGGAGAGCAACAGAACTACGGTTTTACCATCCTGTTCAGGTATTGTATTCACGGGTTGAATCCCCCCTTATCTTTATTTTGAACAAATATACATAGGCATCTACCACAAAATAGAGAGACATGGCGCCGTAAACAATCAATTCAGATAGCAGAAAGTCATACGGGTTTTGATGTGCAATATGAAAGGCTGCCAATAAAGTCGCAGCTCCAGCCAGCAGCCCGAACATAAATTTGCGTCTGCCCACCAGCACATGCACATGAACAAAGAACAGCACGATAGAAAACAGCCAATACACCCATCCTCCCAGCGGAATATAGGCTTCTGCCGACTGGTATGAAGACCCGAATAGTACGGGAATAGAGGGCGGGAATACAAAGGTGGTGCCCACATATACACAGATAGCTGCAACAGCCATTAATCCGGCATAGACGGCAACCAGCTTGCCCAGGGCTTGGCGATCATGACCCTGCGCACCGAGCTTTGGAATAAAGGCGGCAATCAGGCTGTACGACACGTAATAGACCAACTGGCTGTATTTCAGCGCAATCGCATAGCCACTGGCCTGTTCGGGAAAGTAATGCTGCACATACAGCATGTCAATGGAGATGCAGAACAAAATAAATAAATTCGTAATAAGACTATCCGTAAAATCCTGGCCTAGTGATTTCCATAGCCCGGAAGGTATACGTTCCTTAGTGTGACCGAGTAAGGATAAGCCCCGAACCGAAACAGCCCAGCCGTGAAGCAGCGACAGCAGCATCCCCCCACAGCTTGCCAGCAGCAAAGCCTCCAGCTTCAGCCCTGACGCAGCCAGTATAAAAAACAGGCTCAGCTTTCCTAAAACCTCCAAGTAATAGTTCACATTCAGCGCCAGCATGCGTTCCCTGCCCTGTAGATCTCCACGGCACGAGCTGACGAGAATATGCAACCCTACCAAGCCATACAGCATGAACAGCGGGCCAGACTCCACGCCTAATAGCGAGCGCAGCAGCGGATGAAACGCCAGCAAAATGACTATGGCAAGCACGGTTAGCAACAGTGGTGCTTTTAGCAATAGGGAACCAAGTGGCAAGCTGCGCAATGGAAGCTTCTTGTCTCCCTTGGAGACCAGCTTGGCTGTTAATAGCTGAATGGACAGGCCCAAAACGGACAAAAGTGCAAAGAGGGCCAGCAGCGCATTCGCCTGACCATAAGCTTGTCCGGTAAGATACCAGCTCGCTGCAATATGGAAGAAAAAATTAAAGCCGTTCAGCAGCACATTAAATAAAGGAAACATCAACGTTCGCAGGCGGTTTGTCACTTGCTTATCTCACCCGCCGATCCAGTCGCCAAATATCAATGATGGAGCGCAAAAAACGAATGGAATCCTTCCAGACATGGATGTGCGATCCGTCCCGGTCAATACATTTGACTGGTAATTGCAGCACCCGAAGCTGGAGCCGCTTGGCGATAAACATCATTTCCAGATCCAGCGCCAGCCCGAGCTGTTCCTTCAAATGCGGGAACATACGCTTCACAGCGACCGAGCTCATCACTTTAAGCCCTGTCTGGGAATCCACCACGCCTGTCGGTAAAAAGGGCCGGGAAATGACACGTTTGCCGAAACTGACTACAGATCGTAATAAGGAACGGTTTTCAGCTGTCATGTCCTTGGTTCCAATCACCACATCATAGTAGCCCTGCTGAACGACATTAATCATTCTGGCAATATCCTCAATAAAAAAGGAATCGTCCGCATCCACAAATACGTAGTAATCCGCGCCGATGGTGCGCATCCCTTCCAGATACGTTCCTGCCTTGCGGGTATTGCGTCCCAGTTCCCTGGTTTGAAGCAGCGGACTCAGATTCTGATTAATCCGGTTCACGGACAGGTCTGTCGCCGCCTCCAGCGCTTTGATCAAGGCATTCGTCCCATCATGACTGCCATCATCAATGAGATAAATAGAGCCCTCCACAATATGACTGCGGATAAAGGCTTGCAGCCGTTCAGCAAACTTCTTGACATGAACAAAACGCTGCTCCTCGTTATATACAGACAAGATGAAGGCAATATGCCGGCTTTTGGCCGAATACTCGGGATAGAGCAAGCTTTGAATTTCGGAAAGCATCTCTTCGTTGTCATTGGCTTGCCAAAAAAGCAGGCGCAAACGGCCTATTCCGGTAATCTGCACCATATGCTGATCACTGAACGGATGCGATACATCCGTCACCAGTAACAGCGGCATCTGCGGAAAGCGACTACGGATCTGATTCGCTACCCGTACAGCCTGTCCAGGCTCCCTGTAATCAATCAGGCAGCAGCATGCGTCTTCATAGACTGAAGTGGCCTCCTGATCCTCGCACTGTATATATTCGTAAAAATAAATCACGTTGGGATAATCAATAGCCCTGTGGTTATCGCTAAAAATGGCTATAGGTCCCTGCACACAAACATCTCCTTTTTCTCCGGGTAGTTCTATTTTCTTAAAAAGGAATTAAAAATGTTTGCTTATAGGGATTAAACATGGTTGCAAATTCTTCATATTTTTTTAATAAAATAGCTCACACATCTTGATATATATGGATAATGTCGAAATGAGACTGATATTTCACATTTAGCAGAAAACAAGCATTTAGACCTACTTTTCCCTGTAAAAATAAGTGTAAAAAGACCTTACACCCCATTCTTCATATATAGTTCTTTTTAATCAAAAACAGAATTCATTATGGTTATTTTGTCATAGAAAACTAGGCGAATAAATCAGATTCACACGCCCATACTATGGAGAACGTGTCATCTTTCGTTACGAATGGTTATCAATATGAAGTGAAAGAAGGTTATTTCTATGGAAGCATTTTATGTAAATAAGGACGGGTCATTATCCACCCCGCTGCGGGGAAAGGATATATTAGCCAATCCTCTTTTGAACAAGGGGGTCGCTTTTACCGAAGAGGAACGCAAAGCACTGGGTCTTGAAGGAATTCTTCCGCCGACCATCCTTTCTCTGGAGAAACAGAGCGTCCGGGCGTACCAGCAATTTTTGGCACAACCGACCATGCTGCGCAAAAACGCTTCCCTGAATGACCTTCACAATCGAAATGTCGTGCTGTACTATCGGCTGCTAACCGACCATTTGAGTGAGATGCTGCCCGTAGTCTACACACCTACGGTGGGGACCGCGATTCAGGAGTATAGTCATGAGTACAACCGACCTGGAGGCGTCTATTTGTCGATTGATAATCCGAATGGCATCGGACAAGCATTCTATAATTCTGGCTTGAGCGGTGAGGATGTAGATCTGATTGTAGTGACGGATTCCGAAAGTATTTTAGGGATCGGTGACTGGGGTGTGGGAGGCATTAATATTGCCATTGGCAAGCTGGCTGTATACACGGCTGCGGCAGGAATTCACCCGGGGCGGGTGCTGCCGATTGTGCTGGATGTGGGCACGAACAATGAAAAGCTGCTGAATGATCCGCTGTATATCGGAAACCGCCATAAACGGGTTCGCGGAGAGGCTTATAACCAGTTTATTGATACCTTTATCAGCAAAACGTTAGCTCAATTCCCAAAGGCGCTTTTGCATTGGGAAGACGTGGGTAGTGTGAATGCACGCCATATTATCGGAAAATACGGTCAAAGTATTCTCACCTTTAACGATGACATTCAGGGTACGGGAGCCGTAACCTTGGCTGCAATTCTTTCGGCGGTAGGCGTCACCAAGGTTCCGCTGCGTGAGCAACGAATACTGGTCTTCGGCCCGGGAGCAGCGGGAATCGGCAACGCCGACCAAATCCGGTTAGCCATGATCGTCGACGGCCTTGCAGAGAAGGATTCCTTCAAGGCATTTTGGGCCTTTGATTATCGTGGATTGCTAACGGACGATATGGAAGATGTACTGGATTATCAGAAGCCATATGTGCGCAACAAAGATGAAGTCAGCTCATGGACCCGGTCTGATGACGGCAAAATACCGTTGCTGGAGGTCATTCGTCAGGTAAAACCTACGATATTAATCGGAACCTCCGGCGTAGCGGGTGCCTTTACCGAAGAGATCATCAAGGAAATGGCCAAGCATGTAGAACACCCGATTATCATGCCCATGTCCAATCCTACAAACCTTGCAGAAGCGGTACCTGAGGATTTGATTCAGTGGACAGATGGCAAAGCCTTAATCGCTACCGGAAGTCCCTTTGAGCCCGTCACCTATAACGGTACAGAATTTGAGATTGGACAGGCAAACAATGCCTTTGTTTTCCCGGGACTTGGTCTGGGCGCAATTGTAGTCAAAGCCAAAAGGATCACCCCTGCCATGTTTACAGCCGCAGCAGATGCCGTTGCCAATGGCGTAGATTCGAATAAGCCTGGCGGTGCACTGCTCCCTCATATCCGAAAATTAAGGGATGTTTCATATGCTGTTGCAGTAGCGGTAGCGAAGGCCGCAATTCAGGATCAGGTAGCTCAGGCACATATTTCAGATATTGAACAAGCCATTCGGGATGCGATGTGGAAGCCGGAATATGCGAAGGTAAAAGCAGTGGAAAACGTAATACACCACCCGCATTAATAGGGCTTTCAGGAGGAAAAATCCATGAGTGTCGGACATATCTTTTACATTTTGGTGCCTATTTTCTTCGTCATTATTTTAGGGTGGTTGGCAGGCCATTACAAAAGCTTCGATGCCTCTTCCTCGAAAGCCCTAAATTCACTGGTTACCAAATTTGCGCTGCCCGCGCATTTATTTATCGGCATTACGACCACCAGCAGGAAATCTCTTATCGAGCAATGGCCTTTCTTGCTGGCTCTGTTCATGGGTATTGTCGGCTTTTATGCCGTCCTCCTGCTGGTGGGTCGGTTTGCGGTGAAGCAATCGGTAAAGGATGCATCCATGTTTGCTTTGAACTCGGCCCAACCGACGTTTGCCTTTATGGGCATTCCAGTGCTAGGTGCCATCTACGGTTCCTCTGCTGTCGCTATCCCGATTGCGATTACCGGGATCGTCGTCAATGCCGTTCTTGATCCGGCGGCTACCATTATAGCTACCGTCGCCAGCCGGAACTCAGGCAAAGAGCGGAATGGTCACCTCGGGAAGCTTGTTTGGGACTCCATTCTCCACGGTTTAAGAGAACCGCTGGCGCTGGTGCCGCTTATTGGTGTTATTTTGACCTTGTTCGGCTTCCACTCCCCGGATTTATTGAACAAATCGTTCAATCAAATTGGCGATATTACGTCCGGGGCCGCTTTATTCGCGGTCGGTGTGACCATCGGCGTGCGCAATATCAGTTTCAGTATAACTGCCGTTGCTATCGCGCTGTTAAAAACGATTGTACAGCCTCTATTGATGCTGCTGATTGCCTACCTGTGCGGCCTTTCGTCTGCCGATACGGTGAAGGCGGTATTGCTCGTTTCCTTCCCAGGCTCAGCCGTCGCTGCCATGATTGCTACACGTTTTGAAAGTCTGGAATCGGAAACTGCTTCTGCTTTCGTCATCAGTGCCGTCATTTCTCTTGCTACACTGCCTGTACTCATTTCCCTGCTGGTGTGAATTCATACGTATAGATAGAACTGAATTTCTCCAGAAATAGATTAAATACGTTATTCTTCAATTCCAAGCAATTCGGATACTTGCTTTCTATATCTCGTAGCCTTACGTGTCCCGTGAATGAGATTGGACAATCTGGAGGCTGGAATATGGTATGTAGTACAAAACGTCTTCTGATCCATTCTTTTCTCGATCAGTTTTTGTTTGATCTCCCACCCAAAAGGGGTTACAGGTTTTCGTTGATTCAACTTTTCATTACCTCCAAGCCTAGTTTTGAAATCATAGTATGATACAACACGTAATACACCCATTAACTTAATGCTCTGATTTGCCCGTTTGGTAATGATTCAGCAGATCATCCAGCTTCTTGGATTGTTCAATTACTTTGGGATGTGTTAAAAATCCGTACTTTTTCTGAACTTGATACAGTTTCCTCCTGGCTCTTTCCACACGAAGTAAAGTCACACCTTGATTCATCAGCATGATCCCTCCTATATGTCATATTTTAGAATAAAAAGACGTTTTTTGGATTTGCGAATGATGCTCCTAGCAAAAAAGGAGCTGTTCCAAAAGTTCGCATAAGCTGGGAAGCCTCAAATTCTACGCAAAAGAACCTCCGTCTCCACTACTAAAGTGGGGACAGAGGTTCCTTTGGTATAGTTGCTGATCTGTTCATTTCTCTCGTTTCGACAATGCAAAATTGATTACCTCTCCAATTATAATCGAAGTCAAAATGATATAAAGCATCATAATATCAAACTTATATCCAAGGACGTAGAATATGCCTATACCTAAAGCATAACTTACTATAATCCCTACGTACCGCTTTAGTAATTTAGTCATGGTGTACAGCCTATAGGGGAGGGCTGTGAACTAAAGAATTTTCCGGTGTCAAACACGCCAGTTACTTTCGTCCGTGAAGCACTCTCATAAAATATCACATGATGTGCGTAAGGTATGACTCCACATGTTCGAGGATACGAATATTGATATACCGTAAAGTAAGCTACAGTATTCATCCCAGCCGAAATACTAATCACAGTAAGAATGGTTGAAACAGGTACTTTAGTAATCGTTGAGATTATCCCTGCACCTATAGAAATCCCTACATTTACCCAATTATAAGAATAATCAAACTTTCCAGCAAAAGTTCCACCAGAAGGAACATCGTTTAATGAAAAATCTGAATTAATTTCTTTAACCATTAATTCATCCTGCTTAACTCCATCAATCAGAAGTTTTTGATCTTGTGGGAAATATTCAATTTTAGTTGTTTTTCCATTTTCAACAACCGTAGTGATTCGGTGATCATCATTTTCAAAGTTTGTTGTGATAACAGCTTTACCTTTTTCAGTCTGTACAACTTCTGTTTGGACCAAATTTTCTTCTGACGTGGTAATTTGTTCAGCATTACTTACCGAAGGTAAAACAGTTGCGCAGAGCAATGCTGATGCCAATAAGGGGACGAACACTTTCTTAAAAATTTTCATAATAATTCTCCTCCTATACAAATATTTCAAACAGTTATAAATATTACACTTTGTATAATGAGAAGTAAGGGGGAATTTGTCGAACAATAAATCAATTAAAAAAACAACCTTCTTTTAATAAAAAGTATTTAATTAACAATAAATTTAATTTCCGCCCTGTCCGGATACTCTTCAAGCTTATGACCTACCCAACTACCAGCTCCTCAGTTATCACTAGGGGTTATGTATCGAATCTATTTACTTCCTAAAGATAAGATGGTTATGATTGATTTAGGCACAGATAGAACTATTGATTCATATAAGCTTAAAAGTGATTCAAAGAATATGAGAATAAGCTTTTATAATCGGGGTGTAGGTTATGAAGGTGCATTTGCAACGAATGTAGGGGATGGAGATCTCAAAACGCTTCCTGATGAAAAAAAGTTTCTAATGTAATCGAACCAACATAACCAACTGGTGAACGCGCTATTCTGACTGTAACAATGGACAATGGATTTGATAATTCCTTTAATAACTGTGATTAACAACGACGAATAACAGAGGAAGAATGAAAAGAAAGTGGTATTTAAGACCAATGGTCATAATTTTAATGATCATTATAACCCCGCCGATAGGCTATTTGAATGTATTCTTCAATAGGAAGAAATTTGAACCCAATGAACGATTAGGCTATTTGGCAATAGCCACAGTATTTGCTGCCCTATGGTTAACTAAATTTCTACCGCATTCATGGCGAATTCCCGCTATAATAGTTGTTGCACTTATTGGGATATTCATATTCAGAAAAAAGTAAATAATAAAAACAATCCCCGTTACCTTAATTGGTTGGCGGGGATTGTTTTTATTTACGTTTAAGCTCCACCAATTTGATCACGAAGCTCAATGCTATGACCGTAAGTTTGAACAGGCATACTGAAGATAAACAGAAAGCTAGTTGCTATTACTAGAAGCACCATTTTTTTCAACATTGTTTACCCACACCTTTTCAATAAGATTGAAATACTCCGCTTTAGTTTCAGGAACCGCATGGGCTTGAAAACGAACGAACAATCCCATACAGTTTATAAAATATGTCTCATTATTTAGTATATTCGCTTTTATCGATGCATTCATCAAATGTTTAAAGCCAACAGCATAAATCCCTTTGTGTAAATAGTAATAAGCTAACTCATAATCAAAACGTGCATACTGGTCTGGCACAACTTGTTGGGTATACATGTCAGCAGATGGTCGCTGTTGAGCAAAAGAATCAATCTCCGTTTTAAACCGCTGGAGTATTTCATCCACATTTATCTGATATTGGTTAGTCGCCATTAAAACATTCAATAGCTTGGTAATCATCTCTTGATCCGTTCCATCTGTGGCTGCAATATACTCAACATAATCCAGAAGCACACTTGTATCTCCAGAAAGAAGTTTATTTACAAATACATTACCCTCTGCCCAGTGCCCAAACAAGCCGATCCAATGCAGGGTATCCTCGTCCGTCTCTTTGACCCAATCTAAATTAACGTAGGCGTATGTATAATCTAGAGCTTGTTGATAATCGCCTTGGGCTTCACAAACACCTGCACACAACAAATCGGCATAGGTGATGTACACAAACATGGGACGACTCAGCCTTCTATCAGGCTCCACGCGCTTTTGCTTCTTCTGCTGATGTTTCAAAGTATATTGAATTTCCGCTTTATCTCTCATTTTTCTAGCCGTTTCATCCAGCTTGTCCCATTCACGCAATGAACGATACACATTCGCCAAATCTTTCAACGCATCAAGCTGGTCTATTTCATCCAGTCGTTCGACAAAGGGCTCAAATAGCGTAGCTGCTCTGAGATTTCGGTTTTGATCGTCTCCAACCTGAATTGTAAACATACGATACTGACAGATGGCCAAGCGTTCAGAATGCTGGTACTTCTCTCCTTCCGCAACCCCCTCATAGAGCAACAACGCAGCAGCGTGCCGACCTTGTGCGAATAGTATTTCCGCCGCATCAAATAGCTTCGGGGAATATAACAGCTTGTCCATGATATGACCAACTACACGCTTAATCGCTTCCAGCTTATCCAGTTCAGCACAGCGATACAATACTGGCTCAATTCGCCGCCAATCCGGGGAACGTTCGATGATGTAATGATCTATGTATCGTTCGTAAAAAAAGCCTTCGGGTAATCCCATAGCCAGCGTGATTCGATCAAGCTGATGTATAGCCACAGGACGATGCTTAAGAATCCAATTATTAAGTGTTCTTTGATGAACACCTGAACACTCGGCAAATTGTGCCAATGTCAAGTCATTTTGCTTTAGATATTCTTCCAACTCCGCTAAAATCGTAGGTGTATGTTCCAAGTCACAACCACCTTTCATACAAAAAATCCAAATTTTATAATCTTATCTCAGATTATTGTCCAAATATTGGCATGTGTCAATATACTTTTTCTTGATATTGGCATATCAAACCAAAGCCCTTTCCCCAAATCAGGTAGTCGCTCTCTCCACTAATTTAAACTCCAAATGATGTAACGTTTCATCCAGCCCTTCAAGGGTGTTGCGAATCATGATGAATGCGTTCTCAGCTTGTTTATCAATCGGGTAATGAATCGTTGTTAAATCAAGCAAATGCGAAATTTCCGTGTTATCAAATCCGACCACCGCACATTGATCCGGCACAGAAACGTCGAGCCTGCGTGCTTCGGTCAGCAGTCCTGCTGCCAAATAATCTGTAGAACAAGCGAAGGCATCCGGTTTGTCCGTTTGTTCTATCCACCAATGGGCGATATTTTCACCCTCTGCTATTGAATTTAAACCATAAAAATGCGGGAAGGCCTCAGCGTCCAGATCATATTTTTCACAAAAATCATGATAGGCCCGGATGCGTTCCTTCGTATTAAGCCCCCGCATATTGCCATACACATTTACAATTTTCCGGTATCCTCGGGCATACAAATGCTCCAGCGCCAGCGTATAGCCCTGATACTGATCCATGAATACAGACGGGATTGCCTCTATGGTCACACGCTGCCATGTCACAATCGGACCATATTTGGTATAATGCTCGATCACACTCCACTCATTGACGCGAATCATACAAACCAAGGCATCCAACTGCTTTCTTCGCAACATTTCCAGTGCTTCAAGCTCCCTTTCCTTATCCCCATTCGTAATAAAAAGGGCTATATTAAAGCCATGCTCCTGAGCATACATCGTAAAACCACGCACAAATAAATTCAATGAATCATTAAAAGAAATTGAAATAATTCCTATGAGCTTTGTCATGCCCGTTTTTAAAGAAATCGCATTCAAATTAGGAACGTAATCCAGTCGGTCTATGACCTCCTGCACACGCTGTCTTGTCGGTTCACTCACATACGGGTGGTTATTAATGACACGGGACACCGTTGCCGAGGATACACCCGCAAGCTTTGCAATCTCATGGATATTCGCCATAGTCCTCACCTCGTTCTCTCTATTTTAGCATGTCTTTGCGCTAAGCCTCCAGAATCTCATCACACCCCCAAAATTGTTTTTTTCAACCCCCTTGACCTGTAATGCATTACAGAGATTACAGTGAAATAGAAGCTTGAGAAAGCGGTTTAAAAAAATGTACTCAGGAGGCAACAATCATGAAAAAAGGCTTAAAGATAGCAACTATCGGTGGCGGCTCCAGCTATACTCCGGAATTAGTAGAAGGCTTCATCAAACGTTATGCAGAGCTCCCTATTCGGGAATTGTGGCTGGTAGACATTGAGGCAGGACGCGAAAAGCTGGAAATTGTAGGGGCCATGGCCAAACGAATGGTGAAAGCGGCAGGCATTGATTGTGAAGTACATTTGACGCTGGATCGTCGTGAAGCCTTGGTAGATGCCGATTTTGTAACAACACAGTTTCGGGTAGGCTTGCTCGAAGCCCGGATTAAAGATGAAAGTATTCCGTTAAAACACGGTATGATCGGTCAGGAAACCAACGGTGCCGGAGGAATGTTCAAGGCCTTCCGTACCATTCCTGTCATCCTCAGTATTGTCGAGGATATGAAAGAGCTGTGTCCGAATGCGTGGTTGATTAATTTCACCAACCCTGCAGGGATGGTCACCGAAGCCGTGCTTCGTTATGGTCAATGGGACAAAGTCATCGGATTATGTAATGTTCCAATCGGCGCGATCAAGAGTGCATCCGCTGTGCTGGACAAACCGGAAGAAGAACTGTTCTTTAAATTTGCAGGAATTAACCACCTTCACTGGCATAAAGTATATGACAAAATAGGGACCGAATTAACTGAGCAGGTGATTGAAGGACTGTACGCGCCTGGCGCAAAACCGGAAAAGGTCGTTGAAAATATTAGAAACATGCGTTTCCTGTATGATCAAGTGCGTCATTTGAAAATGCTGCCTTGTCCATACCATCGTTATTACTACATGACAGATAACATGCTGAAGGAAGAACTAGAGGAAGCCAAAAATGAAGGAACTCGGGGTCAAGTCGTCAAACGTCTGGAAGAAAGCCTGTTTGAACTGTATAAAGATCCTAATCTGGATTACAAACCGGAGGAACTATCCAAACGCGGCGGCGCGCATTACAGCGATGCAGCCTGTGAAATTATTAATTCCATCTATAACAACAAAGGCACACTGATGGTGGTTAGCACACGTAACAATGGTGCAATTGATGATGTTCCTTATGACAGCGCGATTGAAATTACCAGTGTGATTCGCGCACATGGTGCAGAACCTGTAAACTTTGGCAAATTCCCGCCTGCACAGCGCGGCTTGCTGCAAGTGATGAAGGCGATGGAAGAATTGACGATTGAAGCGGCGGTAACGGGGGACTACGCAACAGCTCTGCAAGCCTTCACCCTGAATCCGCTTGTACCAAGCGGTGACATCGCCCAAACGGTGCTGGATGAATTGCTGGAAGCGCATAAAGAGCATTTGCCACAATTTTTTGCGCATAAGGCGAAAGCAACGGTATAAAACAAAAGCAGAGCTTTTCCTATCACTTAATTGATGTTCCACGTTCTGAGGTTCGAAGCTATTGAATCCAGTAAAAGAGGCCGTGTCAGACACGGCCTCTTGGTATTTAATTATTCTCCCACAGTAACTCGTAGCTAATCCATCGCTCCAACTCCCGGGATAGAGCCACGTATTGTGGCTTAATTCAGATTATTAATAGGCAGTCCAACCTGCATCGGCAGTAATCACTGTAGCGTTCACAAAACCTGATTCATCCGAAGCAAGGAATAAAGCCACCTGTGCTATTTCCTCCGATTTTCCAAGACGTGGATTAATAGCCATTCCCAATTGCTGTCTGGAAGCACCAAATTTATTTAGATTAGTTATCGTTGAATTGATGTTAGTTTCCACACCACCTGGAGCAATTGCATTACAACGTATTCCTTGTGGAGCATACATGTAGCCTGTATTTTTAGTAAAACCAACAACTGCATGTTTAGAAGCTGTATAAGCTCCACCAGCTCGCCCACCAAACAACCCACCTGCAGAAGCTACGTTCACAATGACACCTTTTTGTTTTTCTAAAAAGATAGGTAGAACTTTACGAGTAGAACGCATAACACTGGTTGTATTAATCGCAAAAATTCTTTCCCACTGGTCATCTTTAATATCGCCTGCCGGTTCCATGTTATCCATAATTCCGGCATTGTTTACCAGAATATCTACTGTACCATAGGTGTCAACGGTCGTATCAATCAGATTCTGAATATCTTCTTCTTTTGCAACATTAGCAACTACGACGATAGCATCTCCACCATTAGCTTTGATTTCTTCTACCACATTAGTAGCTGCATCTGCATTAATATCGGACACCACTACCTTGGCCCCTTCTTGTGCATAAAGCTTGGCAATAGCTTTACCCATACCGGAAGCTGCACCTGTGACTACTGCAATTTTGTCTTGAAGTCTCATTTCTATCCTCCTCGTCTGCATCTGTATCCTGTATAATGTTCGACAGTTGTTCATCAACTTTTACAATTATAGTATAAAGAAGCACATCAGCTAAAATCATCAAACGCTACTTATTTTGCTCACTAGCAAACACTTTTATACATTAATGTCTATTAAATAGGGGGACATTTTATAAGAACTATCAGTCTATCGAAGCTCTGCTTAATGAAATTATAGACGATGTCACTACTGATTAATCGCATCATATCGTGAACCCTGTGAGCATAACTGGAACACAAAAAAGCTCCCTTACGGAAGCTTCTCTGTTATACGTCCCAGGAGGGATTCGAACCCCCGACCGACGGCTTAGAAGGCCGTTGCTCTATCCAGCTGAGCTACTGGGACAAAATGGTATTCGTTGGAACCTTATGTATTCAGCGCATTGATTATTATATCATATTTTTGCTAACTGTCAAAAGCATTTTTTTATCGTACAAGTAAACAGGCTGCAAAAGGAATCATTTGGACGCTGACGGGGTATTATGTACAAAAGGCCATGCTACGAAGGAGGTATATGTCCGTGAGAGGTCTATTGTCGTCACTTTGTTATTTCAGTATTTTTTTCGCCCCTTTTCTGTTGCCTGTCATTGTATGGATTGCGGTACGGGACGAGTATGTTCGGGAACATGCAAAAAAGGCCATTTTATCGCACATTTTCCCCATTATCGCGGCGATTCCGCTATTGTATTTTATCGCAACGGCGAATCATGCAGGTTCTGTAATCGGGTTTGTGCTGCTATTCGCTGTGGTCTACCTCGTGGTATTTGTCTACAACATCTACAAAGGAATCATGACACTCCGTGAAGCCGCTTAAATCTGAAGAAGAAGCCTCCTGCATTCCGCGAATTAAGCGGGATACGGAGGCTTCTTTAAAAATTTTTAATGGACAAATTTATTTATTACCAAAGCGTCTAGGACTTTTTGGTACTTCATGCCTTACATTTTTCTCAAGCACTTCTTCCGCAAATTCATTGTTATGAATATAACTGCTGCCTTTGTTCTTCTTGTACTTCGCTTTGCCGTCTATGATTTCCCCCTCCTTTCACGCTGATCCCGCGATGGCGCTGGAGCCCAAATCAACAAAAGCCGAGGCATGGCGCATCCTATTCTCATACGCCGAACTCCTTGGCAAATTCCGTGCTGAGCTGCCCATAGGAAAGTAACTCCCTTTTAAACTTTTCCCGTTCTTCCCCAGCCGTAATGTGAGTGGAGTCGGTAAAAGCCTTATCCGTCACTTCCTCAAACGCAGAATGCAGGTTATTGTCGTACCAATCCAGCGCCAGATCGGCATCATTACGAATGATGCGTACCATGTCATAGCCTTCCTGACCGTCCTGCTGATTGGTGGCGGTAATGTAGACCAGCAGTTCCGGGTCATCTGCTGCGCCGGGCCGTACCTCTACCTCTGCGCAGCGCACTCCGTCAAGTTCGGTGAAGCGGCGTATTTTAGCATCCTTGATGTAGTACATTTGCCTTCCTCCTTCCTTGCGAATACACGGGTTGCCCCATTTGTAGTTTTCGGAACGGACAGACATTTTATGCTCCTTTTCGGCATATATACTGATGAACTGGGGATTTAGTTTTTGTTTCATCCCAACACTGGATGAACACGACAAAGAGAGGATGAACAGACATGTGCGGAATTACTGGTTTCATACAGTGGAACGGAGACTTAATGCATCAATCGGAGCTGCTGCTCAATATGACGCGAACGCTCTCTGATCGCGGACCGGATGCTGCGGGCACCTGGATATCCAACCCGTGTGCCTTTGGACACAGAAGACTGAGCGTCATGGACCCGGAAAACGGCGCCCAACCCATGATCCGGCAGCTTGAGGATATCACTTATACGATTGTATATAACGGGGAAATATATAACGCGCCTGAGCTGAAAAAAGAGCTGCAACAGCGAGGGCATATTTTCCGTACACAATGCGACACAGAGGTATTGCTTGAAGCCTACATTGAGTGGGGCCCGGATTGTGTGGATCGGCTGAACGGCATTTTTGCCTTTGCGGTCTGGGACAGTGAGCGGGAGCAGGTGTTTCTGGCACGGGATCGGCTGGGAGTGAAGCCGTTATTTTACAGCCAGGCCGGAGATGTATTCGTATTTGGCTCGGAGCCCAAAGCGCTGCTTCAGCACCCTTCGGTAGAAGCCGCAGTCGACGCCGAGGGTTTGGCTGAAATTTTTATCATCGGGCCTGCACGCACCCCCGGACACGGCGTCTATTCGTCCATGAAGGAGCTGCGCCCCGGACATACGCTAACGTACAGCCGCGACGGTGTGCGCATTCAAGCCTACTGGAAGCTGGAAAGCTTTGCGCATGAGGATAACACCGAAGAAACAGCGCTCAAGGTACGCGAGCTGCTGCTGGATACGGTGGAGCGGCAGCTGATTTCAGACGTTCCGGTATGCACCCTACTGTCGGGCGGTCTGGATTCAAGCGCACTGTCCGCGCTGGCTGTCGATTATTACAAGCGTACCGGGCAGGGACAAGTTCATACGTATTCAGTCGATTATGTGGATAACGACAAGCATTTTAAAGCCCATGCGTTCCAGCCCGGAGCCGATGCCCCATGGATTCAGCGGATGGTCGATGAGTTAGGCACGAACCATCACTGGATCGAATTCGATACGCCCGAGGTCGTAGCAGCGCTGAACAACTCCACGCTAACACGGGATTTGCCCGGTATGGCGGATGTGGATTCGTCGCTGTATCTCTTTTGCCGGGAGATTAAAAAGGGAGCCACTGTTGCTATTTCCGGTGAGGCGGCGGATGAAGTGTTTGGCGGATATCCGTGGTTTCATCGTGAGGAAATGCTCAATTCGGGTACGTTCCCGTGGGCAGTCGCTCCCGACATGAGAGCCAGTCTGCTGTCTCCCGAGGTGCGGGACTGGATCAAGCCCTTGGAATATTTGAACGACCGCTACTCGGAAGCCGTAGGAGAAGTGCCAAAGCTGCCGGGGGAAACAGATAAAGCCGCGCAAATGCGCGTCATGTCCTATTTGAACATCACCCGCTTTATGCCTACTCTGCTGGACCGTAAGGATCGGATGAGTATGGGAGCCGGACTGGAAGTACGGGTGCCGTATTGCGACCATCGGCTGGTGCAGTATGTATGGAACATTCCGTGGAGCATTAAAATGACGGGCGGGCGTGAAAAAGGTATTTTACGCAAGGCGCTGGAGGGTGTATTGCCGGATGATGTGCTGTATCGCAAAAAAAGCCCATATCCCAAAACGCATAACCCTTCCTATCTTGCTGCTGTGAAAAAACAGGCGCTGGATCTATTGGATGATTCCTCCTCCCCACTGCTCAAGCTGATTGATGCCCAAAAAGTACGGGATATCGCGGCCTCACCGGAGGCATCCACCAATCTGCCCTGGTTCGGTCAGCTGATGTCAGGGCCTCAATTGTTCGCGTATTTGGCTCAAGTGGATAACTGGCTGCGCACTTACAAGGTAGCGATTCGGTAAGCGTTAGTCGTAACCTGACATAACCTTCCTCAAGGCAAAACGTGAATAGCTTGAGTTGTATGGAAAATAATAAATGTCAAAAAGCCTATCCGCAGCTTGGTACCATCCCCATCAAATTAGATACTCAAAAAATCCCACATGAACCATGGATAGAGTGAACTGGAGGGGATATGTGCATAACACGGTTTACTCAATTATGACTGGATCGGGAAAGGAAACTAAAAAACACAAACGGATCGTTTGTGTTTTTTAGTAATTAGTTCGACCAAAAAATTACTCTTGAATTTTTTTTACAATTTCCATCAATTCATCAAGAGTGGCATTAAAAGAGGAAACAGTATAAAAGTGATCTTTCGTAATCAGATGAACAACCTTTCTTGCTTGCCCGTCAACATAAACAGCAGTATGGTCGTTGATTTTAGTCGACTCAACCTTTTCCTCTTTATATGATTCTTTCAAACTCTCAATAGTAGCCTGTTTATCCATATGGGATTCGGTTTGAATGACCATAATTTCTTTTCCATCATTCCCGCGATATGATTGTCTAATAACCAATCCATTCTCGCCTTTTAGTGCTGTTGTGTTTAATGGTTTCAAACTTACGTCCCCAGCCGCTGCTGTTTTAAGCGAGGCTCCCTGCGCTAGATTAGGAATATGGATATCTTCTGCTGGTACATCAGATATGTTTATGAGTCCTTCGATATCAGTAGAGCTTTCAACTACTGTCTCTGCTGGTGTTTCCATCGGCGCTTGTGCTGTTGAAGCATCAATCGCTTCTGCTTTGGTCTCAACCGGAACCTGTGATGGAACTTCCGATTCGGCAGCATAGGAATTATATACAAATGCACCACTACCTATTACGAGTGCGCCACCTAATGCTACAGCAACTAATTGTTTTTTCAAATTAAACCCCTCCTATTAATATACTGTACCTGAAGTAACGGTCCTATTATTGGTTTTATACAAAACTGCATATCTCATACCACTACCACTATCTCCTGTCCCATAAAACACGTAATAAGTCGAACTGTCAGGAGTAGATAAGAAGAAAGATCTTCCTGGAACTTCAACAGAGACATTATAGTTCATTCTATTCCAAGTCCCCGAACCAGCTATTCCATCTGCTGTTAGTCCTTTAGCACTTTGAAAATTTTGGAGCCCTGATTTCACACCGCTACCAAAACTTCCATCAATCGTTCCTACGGTTCCCTGTTGTCCATAGGCCCATAAATTTGCTTGTAATGCTCTCACATATCCCCCGCTGTCGCCTTGGCGCAAAGTAGGGAAACCACTAAAATCACTGGCAGCACTTGCTATGCTTGAAAGCCCGAGACAAGAATGGACTTTATTAATCAGACTGATTATGTAAAAGGTTATTTGTATGTGTTTTATGACTAATAAAGAACGTACAAAATACAGCTACACTATTAATAGCTGCATATTGCATTTGGTTGTCTTCTCTTACATTATAAGTTTATTTTTGTAATTCTTCAACAAAACTATGGGCAATTCCCCCAATCTATCAGGGGCACGCTGCGGAATTGAACCGCACAAGGGGTCCGACCAGGCTGCTGCTGTTTCAGCTGGTTAACTGGTTCCTTGCGCCAGCGCCTGCCATTAAACCCCAGACTAATCTGAGGTTTAATTCTGGGTAAGCTTGATGGAAATGGAAAAATCAAAAGTCTATACATGATTATACCCCTGTCTACTTGACAGGGGTATAATCAGCTATCCTTCATTATTGTTATATGTTAGCTTAATTATTTAGCCGTTCAATAAAACGGTGAGGCAACAGACGCATCTAAAGGTTACTCAAGCCCAGCAGCTACATTGCTAAAAACTATGCCTGCGGATTCCCAAGCTTTTTCGCCAAGTCACGCAATGCTACGCCTCGGTGGCTAATGGCTTGCTTTTGTTCCAGCGTCAGCTCGGCCATCGTCTTTTCAAACTCAGGCAAATAAAACAACGGATCATAGCCAAATCCCCCGCTGCCTGCGGTTTCCGTTGTAATCCAGCCCTCCACCGAGCCAGTCGATTCCAAGGTCTCCCCTGTCTGCGGATTATACAGAATCAAGGTGCAGACGAATTGAGCCGGGCTTAGCAAAGGCTGTCCGGTATCATCACCAAGCTGCTTCGATTCCAGAACGTCGAGCAGCTTGATATTGTTTTCGTGATCGCTGGCACCTTCTCCGGCATAACGGGCCGAGTATACGCCCGGTGCACCGTCCAGCAAATCCACACACAGGCCGGAATCATCAGCCAGCACAGGCAATCCGAGCACATCTCCGACCGCTTTGGCCTTTTTCAAAGCATTCTCGGCAAAGGTTTTACCATCCTCAACGACATCAGGGATGTCAGGATAGTCGTACATGCTTTTGACTTCCTTGCCAAACGGAGCAAAGGCATGTGCGAATTCACGCAATTTTCCTTTATTCTTCGTAGCGACAATAACAACCGGACCCTCCAACAGCATCAGGCCCCAGCCCCCGCACGTCCTGCTCCGATCTTGTCTGCAATCGGTCCGAGTACTTCTTTTTGACGCTCGATCATTTGCAGAATTCCTTGTTCACCCAAGCTGAGCAGTTGATCCAGCTCTTGACGGTCGAACGGACTTTCTTCACCTGTACCTTGCAGCTCGACATACTTGCCGCCGCTGGTCATCACGAGGTTCATGTCTACCTTGGCCTTGGAATCCTCTTCATAGTTCAGATCGAGCAGCGCTTTGCCGCCAACAACCCCCACGCTGACGGATGCCAGAAAATCAGTAATTGGAAAAACAGGCAGCTTGTGCTGTAGCGCAATTTTATTCACAGCAATCGCCAGCGCTACGAAGGAACCGGTAATTGAAGTCGTGCGTGTGCCGCCATCCGCCTGAATCACGTCACAGTCCAGCGTAATCGTCCGCTCACCCAGCGCCTGCAAATTCACAACCGAACGCAGCGCTCTTCCGATCAGACGTTGAATTTCCATCGTCCGGCCTGTCAGCTTCCCACGTGCAGCTTCGCGCTGATTACGCGTATGAGTCGCCCGTGGAAGCATGGAATACTCTGCCGTCACCCAGCCCTTCCCTTGTCCCTTCATAAAGGGTGGAACGCGTTCTTCCACGGTAGCTGTACAGATGACTTTCGTCTCGCCAACCTCTATAAAAACAGAGCCCTCCGCATACTTATTTACTCCTGCTGTCAATTTCATCGGGCGCAGCTCATCACCGTTTCGTCCGTTAGATCTACTCATGCTTTTTCCTCCTACGTCGTATGCAACCTGTTCTTATACGTTTATTTTACCAAAGTGTGCAGGCAAAAGCACCCCAAGGACGATTCGTCGCCCTTAAAGAGGAATTTCGTTAATGTGCTGCGGCTTGGTTACAGGCTCTCCATAATTCTGATTATTTTGTCCAATCACACTTTTTTCACCGTTCAGCTCAATCCGAATTTTGGTTTTAACCGCATCCTCTGAATTGTCTGCCGCCGTCAGCACTACCGATTCCAGAAACTCGGCAGGCACCGCTTCTCCCTTGGCGAACATATCATCCGAGAGCGATACCGTAATCACGTTATCCTTGGAGCGTTCCACGGATTTCAGAGCCGTCTCCCCTGTCATGACTTCCTGTAGTCCGTCCTGGGTCTGCGGCCCCTGGATCAACTGATGCAGCGCGGACTGAACACGATCTTTTTCCGGGCTGACCAGCCGTGTTACAGGCACATAATATTGAACTCCAGCGGGAGATGAGGATGAAAAATATACCGTGACCGGACTAGAATCTAGCGGCGTTACGCCATGACCAACCTCCAGATTAATGCCTACTGCGCGGGTCAGCGGATGATCCAGCGGTGTGCCGCCAACAGGCATTTCGTTCAGCTTTTTGCCATCCACCCAGATTTGTACACTTTGAATATCGGGACGGTCAGTCAGGGTCCAGGTCAAGCTCTCCATTAATTTGCGTTCTTCCTGTGCCTTGTAGCTCCCAAACGATTTGTTGAATTCGACGACTGCCAGCTTGTTCTTCTTGTCCACCGTCACACTCTTCACTTCTGTACCTTGGGGCAGCACGCCCTTGAAACCCTCCGGCAATAATCCGGCATACGGCCCGCCCTCCACCAGCGTTTCCAGCGCCGACTTGGCATCCGCCTGCACATCACCTGTAGCAATCGGTAAGGATACCGGGGCTAGCAAACCGTTATGATCCTGTAAAAATACAGCTCTCAGCTGTCCAGTGCTGATGGGAGCTTTTCCTGTCACCGCCTTAATCATGGACTGCTCCGTCGTGGATGGCGGGGGATCAATAGATGCCGATTCATTGCCGAAAAGACTGCATCCGGACAACAACAACGGCAGGGACAGCAGCCCTACTACAGACGTTACGCGCAATGGATGTTTTATGTTCATAAATGAAGTTCCTCCCTAACAATTTTGTACAGATTGTACTAATATGTATACGAGCCTCGCGTAAAAAATAACTACTTTTTCATCCGACTGGACACACTGGTCATAATTGCAGTAGAAATCAGGAACGATACGAGGAGGGAAACTTCAACTTTATGGACAAGAAAAAAGCACCTTATAGCCTGAATAGTAAAAAGGTAGCCGATGCCACCCGCGAATGGCTGCACAAGCGTGGTGTAAACATTACGGAGATCGCAGAGCTGGTCATGCTTTTACAAAAAAAATATTACCCGAATTTAACGGTGGAAGAATGTATTGAGAATGTGGAAAAGGTGCTGATGAAGCGCGAAGTCCAAAATGCGGTGCTTACGGGCATCCAACTGGATATCCTTGCCGAGCAAGGCGCTCTCCTTCCCCCATTGCAGGATATGATTGAAAATGATGAAGGGCTGTACGGAGTGGATGAAATTTTGGCCTTTTCCATTGTGAATGTATACGGCAGCATTGGATTTACGAATTACGGTTATGTCGATAAACTTAAACCGGGCGTGCTGGAACGACTGAACGATAAAAGCCTGGGGCCGATCCATACGTTTCTGGACGATATTGTCGGGGCCATCGCTGCTTCGGCCAGCAGTCGTATTGCTCATCGCAAGCAAGCAGAACGCGAGCAGGAGCTTGGGGAGGAAAGCGCCCCGGATACAACTCGTTAGATAACAACGCGATAAAATACAACAGATATATGCCGGGTCTGATTTGAATAGGAAACGATCAGACCCGGAATATAGGGTAGACTAACGTGATGGTTACAATCTAAATTTATTTTTGTGGGCGCAGTGCACGTTCTACAATTCCCAGCGTGGATTGACGAGAGAAAAACCGGGATACCTGAGCTACCCAATAGTTTTGACGACCGGAAATGATGTGACTACGCCCCTTTTCAAATGCTCTCAGCGCGTTCTTCACAACGGTTTGGGGAGTTTCCCTAATTCCAATTGACGCTTCACTTGCGCCAACAATATCAAAAAACGGCGTTTCTGTTGAGCCTGGACAAAGGGCCAGAACTTTAAGTCCCCGTTTCCGATTTTCTGCCCATAGCGCTTCAGTAAAAGAAAGCACAAATGCTTTGGTTGCTCCATACACCGCCATATACGGATCGGGCTGAAATGCGGCTGTGGAAGCAACATTGATTAATCCGCCATCCCGGTTACGCAATAAATCAGGCATAAATGCATGTGTGATATCGACTAAAGCAGCCACATTGAGCATGACTTCCTCATGCTGCCGTTCTCCTGAAACCTGCTCGAAGTATCCATAGGTGGCAAAGCCGGCATTGTTAATCAAGAGATCCACCTTTAGATGATGTTTTTGAACCTCCTGATGTAATGTTTGCGGTGCTCCTATCACAGAAAGATCAAGTGCGATGACTGTTGTCTTTACATTGTATTTAGCAGAAAGCTCTTTAGCCAACGCCTTCAACTTCGTTTCATTACGTGCAACCAAAATGAGATTGCATTTTTGAGCTGCCAGCGAATAGGCAAAGGCTTCGCCAATACCGGATGATGCACCTGTGATCAGAGCTGTTTTGTTTGCGTACATAAACATGATTATGAACCTCCATAGTATCGTTGTTTTATTTAAGAAACATTGTTACCATTGTTCCAAAATGAACCGAAGTCACCTATTATGACGACCTCAGTACACCTTATATCTTAAGATTGGGATGAGGATGTTTTAAATGCTGCGAGCATATTCTTCAGTGTAAATACATACACCCCTTGAGCCATATCTACATCTGAAAAATGACCTGCAAACTGAAGATGTATGACTCCATGTAAAGCAGACCAAAACATGCGGACAACTAGCAGCGGATCATGTTCTTCCAGTTCACCCTGCTCCATAGCATGTGCTACGGCTTCCGTGATTCGAGAAAGGGCCGTAGTCGTGCCCTCCAGACTCTGTTCATCCGGTTTAAAATCAGATAAAGCCCCGCCAAACATCATTTTGTAATAGGCTGAATGAAGCTGTGCAAATTGCCAATATGCCCAGCTTAGGGCTTCCAGATCAGCGAGTACGTTATCGGTGCTTGGAACTTGTTGAAAGGTTTCGGCCAATAGCCGACATCCATCTAGGTACATCTCATTGGCGAGACCATCCTTGCTGCCGAAAATACTGTAAATAATCTTGGTGGAACAGCTTAATTTCTGGGCAACTCGTCGTACAGTCACGGCCTCAGGCCCTTCTTCCGCAAGAAGGATACATGCGGCATCAATGACATTTTTACGTAGCAATTGCTGCTGCTGTAGCTTCACTTCCGAATAGGTTTTATAGGGATGCGATGGCTCGGACATTTTTTAATGCACTTCCTTACTATTTTTAACATAGAGTTTGAACGTGATCTTTTTGGAAACAACGTTACCAACAAGAATCATAGTATTCTAATTCTGAATTTTTGTCAAATATTAAACTCGCTACAGCATCAATAGGCAATGCCTACCCGTGTGTGTAGAAAATCGCTGCTACTCAACTGACGATAGGTAAAATCGGCCGTGTCAGCGGTCATAATTTGTGTGCCATCCTCGGGCAGCAGATCCTTTTCCACGCGATATATGCCCGTCCGTGCTCCGTCCGGCAGCCATGTCGGGCAGACTATCGTCCAGTCCAGCGCCGAATCGCGCAGCAGTTCGTACACCCGGCGGTGTTCCTCAGCCGCACGGGTGCTGCGCCGCCGGGGCTCGGAGGATTCATACCGATACAAGCCCGGCTCCGTCCGGCTCTGTAAAATCCCTGCCGTCCCCACTGTAATGAGCCGGGGAACGGACTGCTCCTGCATAAGCCGGATCAGCAAACGGATATTCACGGATAAGGTCGTGGTTCCATCCGTATTCAGCGCGCTGATGACAGCCGTCGTCCCACCCTCCAGCGCTTGCGCTACATCCTCAGCGTTGGTGGCATCTCCTTGTACGATCTGGAGTAGCGTCCCATATCTTAATATGTAATCCTCCAGCTTGTCCGGTGAACGAACAAGAGCTGTAACAGTATGACCGTCCGCTAATGCATATTCCAGAATAAAACGCCCCACACGTCCGGTAGCCCCCAGCAGCAGCAAATTCATAAAAGCCTCTTTCCCGGCATGGATGCCGTTGTCCTTCTATTACTTTCCGCCATTACTTTCCGCGAAGCGGGTAGAAACGTGCGATAGGGTTCGTCTCGCTTATAGAGGCCCGACCGCGTCGCTCCAGTTCCACCAGATGGGCCAGTGTCTCGGACATGGCAAACCGTAGCTGATGAATCCCCAGTTTGTCACTAAATACAGCGATACACAGCTCATAGGCTGTACTGCCCTCTGGCTGGATCAACTCATGGAACTTGTCCAGCCGTTCTTCATGATGCTCCAGCAGCGCCTGCGTCCGTTCACGAAAATAACCAAACGGATTACGGTGCCCCGGATATGCCCACGCTACCTCCAGCTCGCCAAGCCGCTGCAAACCATTCAAAAAAGACTGCAAGGGCTGGGGGTCACTTCCCGGCAGCAGACTGATATTAGGCGAAATCCTTGGCAAAACCGCGTCACCGCACAGAATAACGCCGCTATTCGGCTCATACAAAGAGACATGTCCGGGCGCATGCCCCCCTGTCTCAATGGGCAGCCAGCCACGCCCACCCAATTCCAGACGTGCATCCTCCCCGACAGGAATAACAGTGATATCAGGCTGTGGATTCACTTGCAGATGAGCCTGCTGCATGTGCAGTTCCAAGGCCGATACCTGCTCCACAGGAAAGCCGTGACGGACAAAAAAGCTTGGCAGCCTCTGCTCCATCGGCATAGAGATATCCGCTTGTGAATCTGGCTGGCCCCACATCACCATCGCTTCCTTATGGCTTCGCGCTGACATATGTACACGAGCCTGACTTTGCTGCTGCATCCAGCCCGCCAAACCATAATGATCCGGGTGATGATGAGTCACCACAATGTCCGAGATATCACCAAAGGACATCCCCAGCTCCCGGAAGACATGCGCCCATTCTTCCTCCGTATCCGTACTGCGCGGGCCGGGGTCTACGATCGTAAATCCGTCTTGCCCCTTCAGCACATAGCTGTTCACCCAGCGCAGCGGAAAGGACATGGATATTTTGACCTGAAAGCCTCCGTCGATCCGTTCACACGGGGTCAGCTCCGGCATCTTCATGGCTTCCCAACCGCCTTTCCGTATCAAGCACGCACACCGACAAAAATCATTCGGGGCGATGCATTTTCAATATATTCATCTTCGTTATAGCTTCCATGTACCTGCTCTACAGACAGTCCCGCTTCCTCCAGCAAAGCACGGAATTTTTCATACGGATACAGCTTGACGCGCTCATGATACACACGTGCAGGCTCTTCACCCGCTACTACTATTGAACGAATGGCAATCTGTTTTTTCACAAATCCGTCCTCGATAACCCGATGCTCCTCAATCTGACTTCCTTCATCCTCCCGTGACGAATGCGGCACCAGATGAGCGGCTACGTACGCAGGATTCAAATAATCTATAATAAAACGTCCGCCCGGCTTCAACAGCCGATAAATTTCTTTTAATACTCTAAGCTGCTCCGCGTCCTCCTCAAAGTAACCGAAGGAAGTAAACAAATTTACCACCGCATCAAAGCTTTCCTCCAGCGGCACCTCTCTCATATCGCCCTGATGCCAGCTAACCCGTCCTTCAGGATCGGAAGCATGTGCTTCACGCAGCAGCACACCGGACAAATCCACGCCCGTTACCTTATAGCCGGCATCTGCGAGCGCAAGCGAATGACGTCCCATACCACAGCACAAATCCAATACGCTGGATCCCTGCGGCAATTTGAGCCAGGAGATCATTTTCTGCACTTCCTGATAGGCTCCCTGAAAGTCGCGATGCTTGTATACTAATAAGTAATCTTCCCCAAAGCTCTGCTCATACCATTCTGCCATATTGTTTCTCCTCCATGAACTCATTTCGCTCTATTACATACTATATTAGCTTTTTCAAACTGGAAACTCAAAAACATTACGATTAAGCAACATGTTACAATAACCATATTTATGCTTAGATATTCATAGGAACTTCATACCAGCTTCATGCGATTCACCCCATTTTATCATTAAAATGAATCAAGGGAACGCCTTTTGATGCTATTCATGAAGGAAAGGAGCGACAACGTTATGATTCAAATCGGACTGACGGGTTGGGGCGATCACGATGATCTGTATCCAGTCGGCACCAAAGCCAACCAAAAATTAAGCGTCTATGGAAGCCATTTTTCAGTGGTGGAGATGGATAGTTCTTTTTATGCTGTGCAGCCCACAGATCGTATGGCACGCTGGGCGACCGAAACCCCTGACTCATTTTCATTTCTCGTCAAAGCCTATCAGGGCATGACCGGGCATACGCGCGGCAAACAGCCTTATTTCAAAACAACTGATGCCATGTACGAAGCATTGCATACATCCATACAGCCTCTCCGCGAAGCAGGCAAGCTCAAGGCTGTGCTGTTCCAATATCCACCCTGGTTCGACTGTACACGTGAGAACGTCGCCGTGCTGCGTGATACGAAAAAAAGGATGGGAGATGTCCCATCCGTACTTGAATTCAGAAATCAAAGCTGGTTCACACCCGAGTTTCGAAAGCAAACGCTGGCATTTATGCGTGAGGAAGGCTGGATACACAGCGTATGCGACGAGCCGCAGGCGGGACTGGGGTCCGTCCCGATTGTGCCGCAGGCTACGGACAGCAATATGACAGTGGTACGTCTCCACGGACGGAATGTGTCCGGCTGGAATCAAAGCTCCGCACCCAACTGGCGAGAGGTTCGTTATCTGTATCGGTATAATGAGAGCGAGCTGGCCGAATGGAAAGACCGTTTGCTGGAGCTGGAGCAGCAAAGCCGCGAGGTGTGCGTTATTTTCAACAACAACTCAGGTGGAGATGCCGCCGCTAACGCCAAGCAGCTCATGACCATGCTCGGCATGGAGCCTAAGCCTTTTCCACCCCGCAAGCCACCCGAGGAGGACAATGGACCGGAACAGCTTGAACTATTTTGAAGGGCGGGCTGAGGATGAAAGGTTTTGAATAGCACTCCTGAGCTTGAGTTCGTTATCCAGCAAATGCGGGTCCTCAGGCAAGTATCGCAAAGCTTTTTGGTTATGCTCATATGAAGCGTCCAGATTGCCCAGATTGGCACAGCAATGGCTAAGTCGTACATGCGGCAGCCAGGAGTAGCAGGGCAGCGGAACAGCTCTCAAACCAGATACGCCCCGCTGCTCCAGTGCTTTTTCGTACCAGTAGGCGGCTGTGCTCCACTCTTTTCGTGTGAAGAACCAGTCACCGATCATGCAGCACAGATCCGCTTGCGGCACATCATATCGGAAGGAGCGCAGCAAACTATCCAGTTGTTGCTCCGGCTGCACGAGATGAAGATAGCATTCCGCCAACCGTACACAAGCCGTAATCCGGTCCTCCCGGTAGCCGCTCGGCTCTCCCAGCAGGCGATTGAACGCCTCTGCCGCCTCGACATATTCCTTACGATCAAAGCACTCATTCGCGTAAAAATACAGCAGACGTCCCTCCAGCTTGCCGCTTTCGCTGATCCAGCGGGCAAGGATACGTTGATTACGGAGCGTGTGATCTTCCATGCGGCGGTGCGTTACAGCCACATCTGAATGGACGATTTGCCCCTCGGGTATCACCAGATCCTCATGCAGACGCCCTGCCCAGCGGTATTGACGCTCCCGCTTCACGAGACGAATACGGCGCGAGGTGAATAATGGCTCCCCCTGCTCACCTTCCGCCAGATGGAGTGGCATCACCACCGCGTCAATGTCCATAGACAAATGCCGCTTCAACGAACGCATACGCTCACGATCTGGCTCCAGCAGCACATCGTCCGCATCCAGCCACAGGACATAGGAACAGGTCGCCTTGTCGAACGATTCGTTGCGGGCGGAGGCAAAATCGTCGTTCCAGTCGAATGTATACAGCCGATCCGTATAACGGGCTGCAATCGTCTTCGTCTGATCCGTGGAACCTGTGTCCACGATGATCATTTCATCCATCAGGTCCGCCACCGAATCCAGACAGCGGGCAAGTGTCTGCTCCTCGTTTTGCACAATCATACACAAGCTGATGGTGACGGGAGGTTTAGTTATAGAGCCTTCCGCACTACAGCTATGCGTCTTGGGCATTTCCGTCGTCATGACTTCACGCCATCCCCTTTACCGTTGGCTGTATTCCCGGTCTATTTCCCGGTAGACCCGCCATCAGTATATGCACCTTTCCCTTCATTCTGCGCCTTGCCCGCCTCTTCAGGACGTGCAGCCCTCTCCGGTGGCAATGCCCGTTCCTCCATGTGTCGGATTCGCTGTACCGCCTTGTCGAGCGCTGCCTTGCGCTGATTCATTTTGCGAACATGCTGCTGCTCCACCAGCCGGAATTGTTCCTCATCTAGCGCCATCCAGCGGGCCAAATGCTCTGCCCCCGGATTGGCTTCGCGCAGCTCTTTCGCTTTTTTACGGCCTGCGAAGCACAAATATTTGTGATGCACCTCCAGCGCTTGTTCATCAACATAAGGAAACAGCACACTGGACAGGCTCCCGGCATAGTAGGTCCACTTGTGATCGTGAAACGGATGATATCCGTAGGGTACAGAAAGGACGAGCGTCCCTTTTTTATGAAGCAAACGGTAGGCTTGTGCAAGCAATGTATGAGGGTGTGCGTAATGCTCCAAAATCTCACCTAAAATAATCGTGTCAAATCCACCGGGCGGACGTTCGAATTGAGAAATATCTTTTAACTGAAAATGAACTCTTCCACGAACAGGTGCAGATTCCTGGCGAAGTTCTTTTTTTGCATATGAAATGCTGCCCTCTTCCAAATCAATGGCCGTTACCTCAAAGCCTTCCCGCCCGAGCAAAATGGACGTGATCCCCTGACTACATCCAGCATCCAGCACAGTATGACCCTGCACATGGCGGCAAATCCAGTGAATTCTGTTACGGGTAGCCTCATGAGATTCCTCCGAGTTAATCTGCCCGTAATAGCGCTCATTTACCTGATCACGGTTAGCCAACAGCGGCGCCCCCTCCAGCACCGGGATTCCCCAGTATCACGACATGACCACCTGTGCAATTCACCGTCGCGTTGCGTGTATCGAACACCAGCGGAGCATGGTCGACTAACTGCTGGTAATCCAGGGCAGAATGATCCGTCGTGATCACGACGATATCTGCACTTTCCCACAGGCGGGTGTTCGCCGCACGAGATTGGATGACCTCACCGTTCAGCTTAAAGCTCTTTACATACGGGTCGGTGAAGCTCACCGAAGCGCCCATTTCCTTTAAGTGCTCAAACAGGACAAGAGCAGGGGATTCCCGAACATCATCAATGTCTTTTTTGTAGGCTACGCCCGCCAGAACGATCTCGGACTGGTTCACAGCTTTACCTTCCTGGGCGAGCAGGGTTTCAATTCGCTCCGCAATATACAGCGGCATACGCCGATTCATACGGTCTGCCAAATCCACAAACTCCAGCTCAAGCCCATGCTGCTCGGATTTCCATGACAAATACAGCGGATCGACCGGAATACAGTGACCCCCGATGCCAGGCCCCGGATAGAACGGCATATAGCCGAAGGGCTTCGTTGCTGCCGCATCCAGCACCTCCCATATGTTGATGCCGATTTTCTCACAGGCCGCTGTCAGCTCATTGACCATCCCGATGTTGACACTGCGAAACGTATTCTCGAACAGCTTCGCAGCTTCCGCGACTGTTGTCGAGCTGACTGGAACCATTTGCTCCAGAAAGGAGCCGTAAAAGGCTACTCCTGCTGCCAGGCAATCCGGAGTACAGCCGCCAATCACCTTGGGCGTGTTCCGAATGTTAAAATGAACACTGCCCGGATCGACGCGCTCTGGTGAAAAACACACGTAAAAATCCTGGCCTACCGTCCAGCCCCTTCGCTGTTCAATCACCGGGCGGATCAGTTCCTCCGTCGTTCCCGGATATGTGGTACTTTCCAAAATCAGCAGCGTCTGTTTTCGCAAATGGGGGATAGCTTGGTCGATAGCCGTTTCTATATAGGACGTATCCGGCTGATGGTCATCCGTCAGTGGCGTAGGCACGCAGATGACGACGATATCCGAATGCTCCAGCACCTTGATATCCGTAACCGGATGCAGCCTCTGCCCGATCAGACCCTCCAACGCATCATCGTCAATATCTATGATGTACGATTGTCCTTGAAGCAGCTTGGCTACTTTGACCGGATCGGAATCCACACCATACACGTCGTAACCGGCTCGTGCCATTTCCACAGCCATCGGCAGTCCCACGTAACCGAGGCCGATCACCGCAACCTTTACCGTGCCTTTAGTTATTTTTTCCATAAGTTGCAAAATGCCCACCTCTTTCATCGTTACTCCACACCTCGCAATAGCTCAGCAATGCCTGCGCGGTCCATTAACTCATCGTCCGAGCGGTATTGATCAAAGCTCACCCGTTCCAGCCCGCCATATTGGCTCAGTAATCGCTTGTCTGCTTGCTGTGGGAGAATGACAAAATAACGATCATCATAGCGGTACGTGTGCGGCACCTCATAAGGAGAAATCAGAACTTCGTGCAGCTTTTCCCCACCGCGTATGCCGATTTCTTTTACTTTCAAAGATGGCTGGCCCGCCTGCTCCTTCATCACTTCCGCCAGATCTGCAATGTTGCAGCCCTTCATTTTCATAACCAGCGTCTCTCCACCAATCGCCGCCACAGAAGCCTTCAGCAGCAAGCCAATAGCCTCTCCAAGCGTGAGGAAAAAACGGGTCATATCAGGACTGGTCAGCGTCAAATCCTGCCCTTCCGCGATCTGGCGCTTGAACAACGGCACAACACTTCCGCTTGTACCCAGCACATTGCCGCCGCGAATACACACAAAACGGGTGCGCTCGCTCAGATCGTTGGCACGAATCATCAGTCTTTCGCCAATCGCCTTCGTCATGCCATATACATTCACCGGGTCTACTGCCTTGTCGGTAGAGACGTCAATAACCTTGGCGACTCCCTGCTCAATGCTGGCCCGGATTACATTTTGCGTACCGTATACGTTCGTCTTGAAAGCCTCTTCTGGCTGTCTCTCGCACACGGGGACATGCTTCAACGCCGCCAGATGGAACACATAGTCCACCCCGCGACATGCCTCTTGTAATGCCTGAAGATCCCGAATATCACCTATAACAAAATTCAACCGGGGATCAGACTGGAATTGACGCTGCATAGCAATCTGTGCAAATTCACCGCGTGAAAAAATACGAATTTCCGCTGGTCCTTCCTTGAGTAATTCCGCCGTTAGACGTTGCCCCCAAGATCCCGTTCCTCCGGTCACCAGCAGTTTTTTGCCTTTGAACAATATAATCTCCTCCTGACCGTTACGAATTGACAGTGCCCGTCCCCAGAAATTCAGCCAGCACAGCCTTCATGTCATCCTCTGTCAGCCGATCCTTCGCTGGCACTTTTTTTACAGAAGTATTTGCGGCATGGATGACGTTCACATAGTTGCGAAGCGGAATGACCTCATGCGGCAGCTCCGTTACATATCCGTGCGTACCCTTCCCAGGAATGGCGACACGGTAATCGTTCAGAAAATCCTCCACTCGATAGCGAAACACATAAAAAGAAGGCGAACGGTGAAATACCGGTGCCATCTGACCTTCTACGGCATCCCACAGGTAACCCATCTGGTTCACCAACGCGACCGTATCCGGCTGAAATTCGTAATCATGCAACTGTTGCACAAACGATTGATGATACAAATCGTCGGAATCAATTCGCGCAATAAGCAGTTCGTCCGCGCCTTCGATATACGCATTAATGCGGCGCTTGCTTTCGATGCTGGTACCAAAGCGGATATGGTCGGGAATCGGCTCACGCTTGGCTAATTCATCCTCCACGATGTCACTGCATCCTCCCGCCAGCTTGACGACAGACAAGAAATCCGCATTCGTCTGACTGAGCAAGCTGCGCAGCGTAAAGGTTCTGAATACATCCAGCCGCTCGCTGATCCACTCACGTGTCAGCCGATTGGGATTCATCCCGTAGTTATTAAAATTAATTTCAATCACAATCTTGCGATTCATTCATCTTCCTCCCTTTCAACCGTCTCCTCACAAGTTATGAAACCGCCGGGGAAACGGCACGTACAAATGCATCAACTCTTTCAATAAATAGGTAGAATCCAAAAAGAATAGCTGATCATACAAAAACCTTGCCGCTTTCGACATATGATAGAATACAGAGTTTTTTGCACCATTCTAAAAGCTGAAGAAGAAGGATAGACAGGGAGGAAGCATGATATGACTAAGCCAAAGTATCTGGAGATTGACGAGGTATTGAATCATTTGAAGTTGGCACTGGATCAACAGCAGCCCTTCTCGCTAATTCGGATTGGGGATGGTGAAAATTTGATTTTGTCTCAGGATACCGTCTGGCCGATGGAAAAGGTGTTGCAGGAACGTTGGGCAGTCAAAGCCAATCTCGGGCAAAAAGGATTGTTTCTACCGAATACGAAATTGCGAGATTCGGTAGCCGAGGCGGTACGCAAAGTCGATATTGCTGGCATCCTGCCTTATGATGACGAATCTATCAAAGCACCGTCCTATATGAAGCGGGAGCTGACCGACCAGGTTTTTAACCATTACAGCCTCTCTCCTGCGCTGACCTGCCATGCCTGCCTGAACCGGTATTTGGCTGAGACACCCGCTTTCTGGGACATGCTTAAAAATCGGCGCATCCTGCTCGTCACCCGTACAGCCGCCGAAGTGAAGCCCGTCCTTGAAGCCGAGCCGTATCAGCTGCATATCCCGCACACGCTTGCATTTCATCAATATGAACAAATGGATAAAACGCTCCAGTGGATCGCAGCGCATAAAGATGACTTTGATATTGCGCTATTCTCCTGCGGGGTCAATGCGGTCGTACTGGCGCAAAAAACGGCAGAACTAACTGGCAAAGTAGGTATAGACTTCGGCAAGGCAATTAATATCGTAATGTTCGGCAAAGCGAATTAATGGATAGCCTCTGCTTCTCATATCAAAAAAGCACTAGCAAATTCAAGATTTGCTGGTGCTTTTAGCTATCACAAACCGTCCTAAAGTACGTGGGTCGCATGGAATATCTAAATAAAGCCTTGAAACCTTGCTAGCTTAAAAATAGACTTTGAGATTTCATGTCACTTATTTTACAATATTATAGAAACTAGCATTAAATTGGAGATCACGAGGAGGATATCGTAAATGACACATAACAAGAAATTGAAGACATATCCACTTACAAAAGCTAAGCATGTAAAGGTTCATGGTCGAACTACACAAACACTTACACCACTAACTCTGTTTTGGACAGGCAGCGGCATTGAATTGAATATCAAGGGCTCGGAGCTGTGGATTGAAATTGAGGCCGATTACCAGGTGTATGAGCACTGGATCAGTATTGTCATCAATGGTGCCCCGATGAGTCGCTTGATGGTGACCGCAGGACGGCATTGGATTTGTCTTTTGAGAGGAATGAATCCTGACATGGTTAAAAATGTCCGGGTGGTCAAGGATGTCCAGCCTATGAGTTTTGACTCGCGCATCTTGTTGCAAATTCATGCCCTGAAGGTTGACGGAGAATTGCTGCCGGTCACAGATAAGCCTTACAAGGTGGAATTTATCGGTGACAGCATTACCTCGGGAGAAGGAACGATTGGAGCAAAGGAGGAGACAGACTGGGTTCCCATGTTGTTCACGGCACTACATAATTATACAGCCATAACTGCCGAAGCACTGAATGCCGATTACCGAGTATTGTCACAAAGCGGATGGGGTGTCCTAACGAGTTGGGATAATAATCCGCATGCAAACATACCAGCATATTATGAGCAGATATGTGGTGTGCTCAGCGGAGAGAGAAATGAAGCATTAGGGGCATTTTCCGATCATGATTTTACCTCATGGCAGCCGGATGTGGTCGTGGTGAATTTGGGGACTAATGACGGGGGAGCCTTCTATTCTCCCGCATGGACGGACCCAGCAAGCGGGAAAGTGTACAAGCAACGCTTGAACGAGGACGGGACATTCAATGAAGAAGATTTACAAGCTTTTGAAAACGCTACCGAAAATTTCCTTGTCAAGCTTCGGACCTGTAATCCTGCTGCCCATATTGTGTGGGCCTATGGGATGCTTGGTACTCCGATGATGCCAGCGATCTACCGGGCGGTAGACGCGTACAAGAAAAGAACGAGGGATCGGAATGTGTCCGTGTTCCAACTGCCTAACACGACGGAAGAAACGTTAGGGTCTCGCAGCCATCCAGGGCTTCTCGCCCATACCAAAGCGGCAAATGAGTTGACAGGGTATTTGCGAGAAATTTTAAAGAATTAGAATCCAGGAAGCAGAATCAACTCTGTTGAACCACTCTCTTGAAGTAAACATAACATCACAACACCCAGGATATTTGTGTTCTGGGTGTTGTTGACAATCATAGGAGAACCATAAACAGGAGGCAAATTCTTAATAAAGAAATACTCGTCTGATATATTTAGAAAAAAGGAGTCGAAGCGATGCCAGTAAATACCTCTGGACCGTTACGTACGGTCGTCGATACCCCAGAAATATAAGAGGAATACACTGTTTGTATCGCCCATGGCGCGGAAAGATCCTGTGCATTAAAAGCTTGCGTTTCAGTGGCTCCTGTGACGCCAAGTACACCCTCTGCCCGGTAAATAACATCGCTCGGATCGTAGTCGGTGCCACGTACGATTTCAACCGCATACGTATCACCAAGTTCACCAATCAGACCTATGGAACCGCTAAAGGTCACAATCGGACCCGGTACAAGAAAAGTTCGCAGGGTAATCAAACCAAACCGCTCCGGTTCAGGACCCAGCTGGACATCGGGACCCTCACCTGATTTTGATGAATTTGTTGAACTTCTCATATCCAGAAAAAAACCCATTGCTTATCCCTCCAAATTGCAAGATACTCCATGATATGCGAGAAATTCTTAAGCGACTTGGACAAATTAGCAATAAATCTATCAATTCAGCTTAAAATAACCGATAGTAAATACATATGATATAAGCACTAGAAATGAATATGTAGATAGAAAGCAGGGGGTTTGATGAAACAACTGAAACGACTGAAAACATTAACACTACGTAAGAAATTAACAGCAGCATTCTTGCTGGTCATGCTTGTTCCTAGTATTATTGTCAGCTCTTTTTCTTATCAGGCAGCGTATAACCAGACAGACCAGCAATTAATGGACAGTGCGACGACTAGCGTTACCGCAGCCGACCGCGCAGTCACCCAGACGATTCAAGCCAAAATTGCAGATATCGAATATTACGCTACTACGATGACGGCCAGTGACAACACTCCAGAAGCAGATGCAGCACTCCTGACGGAGCTGCAAATCTATTTGAAAATGCATGCGGAAGCCCTCGATATGTTCGTAGGAACTCCTGAAGGAAAACTCATTATTGGCAAAGCCGTAGGCTCCACAAACGATCCTCGTGAGCGTCCGTGGTACAAACAGGCCATGGAGAAACCCGGACAAACCGTAATCAGCCCTGTCGGACTCAATACAGCTAAGGTCGCCGTTGTGTATATTTCACGTACGCTTCCTGACAATAGCGGTGTTCTCGGTCTTTCCCTGAACCTGAATAATTTAAAGGAAATTACGAATTTAAAAATCGGGCAGCAAGGTTATGTCATGATATTGGATAACACCAAGCGTATCGTTACTCACCCGACAGAAGTCAGCGGAAGTACGAAATTGGGAGAAATGTTGCCACAACTGTTCACCTCCAAGGAAGGCAGCTTTAATTACAAACTGGATGGCGTAGCCAAAAACCTGATTTTTAAAACTAACGCTCTGACCGGCTGGAAAATTGCTGGAACGATGGACAAGTCGGAAACAAATGCTTCCGCCAAACCGATCCTCATCACGACCATCGTGGTGCTGGTCATTTCAGCTATCGTCATCGGTGTGCTGGCGCTGTGGCTAATCAGCAGTATACTCAAACCGATCCAAAGATTGCGTAATTCTATGGATGCTATCAGCCAAGGCAATCTTTCCATCAATGTCGCTACGAACAGCACAGATGAAATCGGCGACTTATCGAGATATTTTCAAAAAACGGTGGATAGCCTGCGTAACATGATCAAAGAAATCCAAGCCATGACAGGCAATCTGTCAGCCTCCTCGCAAGAGCTCGCCGCAGGTGCAGAACAAACAACCCGCGCGATTGAACATGTGACCGAAGCCATTCAGGATGTGGCCGCAGGCAGCGAAAGACAAGCCAACAATGCCAAAGAAAATCAGGATCGTGTGTCAGGTATGTCAACAGATATCGCGGCTATGACCGAGGCCATGACTGAAATGACCACGTTCTCTTCTCAGGCCATTCAGGCGTCGGATACAGGCAGTGAACATATCGGCAATAGTGTCGTCTCCATTGACGGCATTCGCACAACAGTGGAAGAGCTGGATACGATTATTGGCGCATTGAGTGAACGATCCGGACGAATCGGAACGATTGTCACGGTCATTACCGAAATCGCCAGCCAGACCAACCTGCTCGCCCTGAACGCTTCTATTGAAGCAGCACGCGCCGGAGAGCATGGTAAAGGCTTTGCAGTTGTAGCGACTGAAGTCCGCAAGCTAGCGGAAAACTCAGCTCATTCGGCACAACAGATCCGTGAGCAAATTCAAGGGATTCAAAACGGCGTATCCGAGGCCCTGACCTCGATGGAATCTGCCAAAGAGCGCGTAAGCGAAGGCATTAATTCCGTGGATCTGTCCGGCCGCTCCTTCTCCCGAATTCGTAGAGCGATCGTTAAATCGGCGAAGCAGCTTGACAACGTCTCAGCTTCTACAGCAGGAGTAGCACAAGGAACAAGTGCAGTGGTCGGCAGTATGGAGGAAATTACACGTATTGCCGAAGAAGCCGCATCCCATACCGAGACGGTATCTGCGGCCGCAGAGGAACAGCTCGCCTCCATGGAAGAGATCGGTTCCTCTGCCGCAGATTTAACCCGTCTGGCAGAACAGCTCCAAGATTTGCTGGCACAGTTCCAATTGGATGAAACAAATAACAGTTCTGACCGATAAATAGTAAGAGTCTTCACGACAAAGGAGGAATGAAAACATGGATATCGCAGCATTATCAACAGGTATGAGCCAGGCCAGCTTGGCGCAAGCCGTGAGCGTGAAAGTATTGGGTATGGCTAAGGATCAAGCTGGTGAACAGGGACAAGCACTGATCCAGATGATGGAAAAAAGCGTACAGCCTCATCTCGGAGGTCAACTGGACCTTCGGGCGTAGCTTCACCGCTATTCGACGGGCGATCTGTTCGGTTCTAAACGGACCGGAGCAGATCGCCTATTTTTTTAACACATCTACCATCGCGATTTTTCGTTCAGCGCAAAACGTAGTAAACTATACATATCGTCCACGGCCTTGGTTCGGAGGATAGAGCAAAAACCGCACAATGAAAGAGGAGGATACATAAATCATGAGTTATTCCGCATATTTCGAAAAGGTCAGAGAGCAGCAGCTTGATGAGCTGAAGGATTGGTTGTCCATTCCGAGTATTTCCGCATTATCCGAGCATAAAGGAGACATTAACAAAGCAGCCGATTGGCTTGCCGCCAAACTGACGTCTGCCGGATTGGAAAACGTTGAAATCATTCCGACTAAAGGCCATCCGCTGGTGTATGCGGATTATCTGCACGCACCCGGTAAACCGACAATCCTCGTGTACGGTCACTATGATGTACAGCCAGTCGACCCGCTTCATCTGTGGGAAACTCCACCGTTCGAGCCGTCGATCCGTGACGGAAAGCTGTATGCGCGCGGAGCTACAGATGATAAGGGTCAGGTATTCTTGCACATTAAGGCGGTCGAAGCCATTTTGAAGCAGGAAGGCAAGCTGCCGCTGAACATCAAATTTTGCATCGAGGGCGAGGAAGAAGTGTCCAGCCCGAGCCTGCTTGAATTTTTGCAGACAGGTGCAGACCGTCTGGCTGCCGACGCTGTACTGGTATCCGACACCTCCCTGATCGAAAAAGGCAAGCCTGCGATTTGCACAGGTCTGCGGGGATTGTGCTCACTGGAAGTTGCGATCCACACTGCCAATACGGATCTGCATTCCGGCTCCTTTGGCGGGGGTGTGCCAAACGCGTTGCATGCCCTAGTATCCTTGCTGGCAACGCTGCATGACGACAAGGGACGCGTCAGCATCGACGGTTTCTACGACGATGTCGCGCCGCTATCGGCTGAGATGAGAGCAGAGTTCGTGAAGCAAGATTTTAATGAGAGCAAGCTGCAAAAGGATCTTGCGCTTGATTCCCTCTACGGCGAAGAAGGATTCAGCTTCGTCGAGCGTGTCGGGGCACGTCCAACGCTGGAGCTGAACGGCGTGTATGGCGGCTTCCAGGGCGAAGGCACGAAGACGGTCATTCCGAAGGAAGCTCACGCCAAAATTACGTGCCGTCTGGTTGCCAACCAGAATCCGCAGGACATTCTGGACAAAATCGAGCGCCATCTGCGCGCCCATGTTCCGACAGGTGCCACGCTGAACATCCAGCAGGGTGAAAAAGCAAACGCCTTTAACATCGACCCGTCACACGCATTTCTGCAAGCAGCGGCAGATGCTTTTGGAAAGGTATATGGTGTACGCGCCCTGTTTACCAAGGACGGCGGCTCCATCCCAATCGTGGAAACCTTCTCGCGTGTGCTAACCGCTCCAGTCGTACTGATGGGCTTCGGCTTGCCGGATGAGAACTTACACGCGCCGAATGAGCATTTTAATTTGGAAAATTTTGATAAGGGTCTGCTGACCATTGTGGAATTTTTGAAATCTGTGTAAGCTGATACCAAAAAAGCATTCACGGCATGTGATCAACCATGCTTCGTGAATGCTTTTTTACATTGGCTGCCGTCGCCTAAGAAAAACGGGTGTAGCGCAACAGACGAACCAGCCGATTCAACCGTTCTATTTCCCGATCCAACTCGTGAAGCGGTTGCCCGGCCAAAGCAGCGTTCGCTCTCAGATCACGCAGCGGGTTCATTTTCCGACCCATAAGTTTCAACACCGTGGCCTTCCCCATGTTGTTCACCACCGCATATTGCGTTAGCGGGTCAAGCTCAATCCACAAAACATGATGATGCTGAAAAAACGACAATAGTTGCTTTTTCAATTCTTCAAGCTCACCTGTAATTTGCGGATGATGATGAAAAGCCACATAGCCCATCACCCGCAGGTCACTTATGATTTGTTCCAGTTGAAGCGTTTCGTTTATGTACACATTATTCGTCCTCATGCGATTCCTTGCGCCGTTCGTATAATTTTCCCGGATGACGTTCACCACCTGACTATCGTTATCTTTTTATCGGTATGCTTCCATCATATACAAAAAAACAACCGGCTTATACGCCAGTTGTTTCCCGTTCCACAAAATACTTATTGGTCATATAATGAGCCTTGCCTCTGGAAGTGTCGACCATTCCCTTTTTGTTATCGAGAAAAACAATTTCCCGGCATTTGGTGCAATACCACTTGGTCCGCTTAAAGGGAGATTCCGTTACATACGAGGTACCGCATTTGCAATCTACTTTGATCAAGGTTTCTGTTGATTTGTAAGCTTGGGACAGCTCCTTCAAGCCTGTATCCGGCTGTTGAACCGGGATAATGACTTCCTGATAGCTTGAATACTGATTATGAACTTTAAAATCAGCCACCAGTTCCGCATGTAGCCCAAAGTACTCTTTGCCAATCTCGGTTACAAATTTCTTGCCAATTCTGTAACACTCAAGCCATTCCTGTATCTGTTGATTAGACAAAGGCACTGTGCCCTTGATACCGCTATTTAATGTGTAAGTCATGATGTATAAAGTATCATCTTGTCTATGTCCGTACATGAGAAGCCTCCTTATAATACACTTGATAATGTACTACAAAGCGCAAAAAACATCAATTTTATTATTTGGCAAAAGGTTATAGCTGATTTATAAAGCTCAGGGAATGCACATATAGAATAAAAGCAACTGACCTAGGTCAGTTGCTTTGTCTTTCCACATAGTATTTGTTGGTCATATACCACGCCTTGCCTTTTTCCGTATCCACCATACCCTTTTTGCGATCCAGGAACACAATGTTATTGCATTCCTTGCATGACCACTTGGTCCTTTTATGCGGCGACTCTTCTATATAGGAAGCTCCGCATTTGCACTCTACCTGAATTAACGTTTTATACTGACTGTACGCCTCTGCCAACGGGTCTACGTCTACAGCTTTACTTACCACCGCAGGCTGTATCATGGATATATGATCCCGCTGCTCCGAGTATTCATTATGTACCTTAAAATCTGCTACCAATTCAGGATTCAAACCAAAATACTGTTTACCAACTACCGTTACAAACTTGCTGCCAATTCGATATGCTTTTATCCATTCCTGAACCTGCTTACTGGATAGGTCGACTGTTCCCTTTATACCGCTGTTCAGCGTATAGGTCATCAAATGTTCGTTTTGTGTCATATGTCTCCCCGTTCACCTCCGATCAAGAATATACCACAGGTAGACCTAAGCAAAAGCTACTTACTGCTACCTGAAGCAACGAGCTTTTCTGCCTTGTGATCCTTTTAATACAAGTATAACTCAAAACCCGAGCTGTCTTCCATTTTGTCTATATCCTGAGCACTGATTTCGCAGGGATCTATACTCGCCTCCTTAGACTATCACAAGATGCATTTTTATCTTTTTATCACTTTGTGGTACAGTCTTCTACATTAATCATTCATGCGAGTTGGCGGATAAGCTAATGGTAGTTTCTTCCTTCCTTATATATTACAACACTTTTGTACAAATTCCTACATGTTTCAGCGGTGTAATCGTTTTTTTCGTCACCTTGCCAGAGTAAGTGCTCCCGCTTATACTCAATAGCCTTTTCATATGTACCACCAGGTTCGCAACATACATTTTGATGAATTCTTCATTAGGGAGTTGAGCGTACCAGAGATACTGGCTTTTCATTTTATAGAGTAAAAATAATTTCCAAAGACCATTTTCGTTTTTTGAATTCATTCGTGTGATATATTTTCTCTTAGGGAGGCGAATCCATTTTGGAAAGAAAAAGTGTTATGGTGTATGAAGATATAAAAGAAAAATTACAATCTATAAAAACAGAGTTAGGTTTGAGTAATGAAAATGATGTTGTCAGTTATTTGATCAGTGTATATGAACACTCCGATTCTCTGCCCAAAAAATCTCAAATTCAACTCATTAAACTTATAAAATAGAAACACCAAAAATCCTTGAGTGTATAAGCGCCCAAGGATTTTTGGTAACGTAATTAATCAGGTATTTGAAAACACATAAAAATATTTTTATCTGTAAAATGTTCTTAGCATCTCCTGCGCAATCTGATCGACCTCTTCCAATTTATCGTTTTCACTCGGATTAGTGCTGAGCCTATTTAGTTCGTATGTTAGCTTTCCAAGTAAAGCATTAGGAAGCTGCTTACAAAAATGTATAAGCACGAAATACTTCCACGAACTATCGTTTGAATTTAATATTTGCCGGATGACTGGGATTAGCTCCATATCGAACTGGAACAAAATATTTCTTACTTCCGCTGAAATGGGCCAATTACTGTCTTGTAACCAGGTAAAAAGCTCAGGAATGATGGGTCGAATTTCTGCCTTACTGCACAATTTCAATTGATTAATGCTATCAAAATCCGACTTATGTTTAGGGATAAGATCGTGAGGATTCACCATGTGGCCTCCTTTACCTGGTTATTCCCCAAACATCTATGATTAATCTTTTTGGTTCAGTTTCTGCATTACATTGGAAATACATTTTGAAGCACGCACTCAGTAATTAAAAAAACAGATCATATCTTTTTACTAAATTATTAAAACGAATAGCCGTGAACGGTTTTCACTGAATCCTCATTGCAGCTATCACTGTGATATTAATGGACTAAGAGTATAAAAAGCTGTACCATACACGTGAGTTGTATGTCTTTCATACCAGTCGAACCGATGTACAAGTCGTTGAATAATTTTTTTCTGGGATCCACTTCCCACTTTCACCTTTAAAATAACTCCAAGCAGGTGACTCATGCCTAATCATATAAATCAGATTACCATCACGCTCAGCCCGTAGAAGTATTGATTATACCCTTGGTTTCTCCTGCGGGCTGAGCCTTTGCCCAAGGGAGCGTGATGGTAATGAAGCCTAACCGAAAAAAACGTAATCAAGCCTATTTTAGACATCACAGAAAGCGGGTTATTCAGCGTAAGAAACGACTTTCAGCACACCGGGGATGGGTCGTCAAATTCGACGGTGTATTCTCCAAAGGGAAAATTCATTGTTCCTGCTGGATGTGCAGCGCAAAAACAAAACGACTTGGCTATCCCAAATCGGAGTTATCAAGAATAGCTAACTGTCAGGAACAGCTTCTGGATTATGATTTTTAAACTACAAATGATCAAAACAAGCGAATGTCTTTTTCTGCGACAATCGCTTGTTTTTAAGTTGACTCACTTGGCAAGGTCATCCTACAAAACAAAAGCCTTCTCGACCAGCCTTCACTTTTGAAGGATCATCGAGAAGACTTTGCACCCCGCAAGGAACAAGAGGTCAGATTTTTAATTCGCCAAGCCTGATTAATTCCACGACCGCCTGTGAACGACCTTTTACGTTCAGTTTCTGCATTACATTCGCGATGGGGTTTGAAACACACCAAGTTTGTTGTTAAGGTAAAAGGGCACTACTTTTTATCCAATTGATTTTGTTTGATAAATTCATCAAAATCATCACTTGTGTCCATAACCAATCTTTGTCGATTGTATTTGTCGTACTCTGCTGTCGCCAACTTCTCTGCAATCTCTTGCGAAATACTTCCTGCATTTATCAGAATATCTCGCTCATTGAATTTCAGGAATGAGTCCAGCTTCTGGGTCCAGTCCTTCATATACATCGGGGATTGACGTTCCGCCTGATCTTCCGCATAGTCCAGATACATCGTTACGATGCGATTCAACGTTTGTATTTCTTTATCGGTCAAATAGTTCTTGGCTACGGTTATATCGCTCTTCCTTACTTTATCGCCTTTCCAGCTCGTTAATCCCATATTGCCTTTATCAGCGCTTGCTCGCTCGGCAATCAGCTCTGCCGCGGTATGACCATGGACGGCAAAATGAAGTTTGTTTTGTACAGTAGCGAAAAACTCTTTGGACACACTGGAATGGGGGTCATAATCAACCGATAAGGCGTAGATATCCGTAATCTTGCGATAGAACCTTTTCTCCGATGCACGGATGTCGCGAATACGCTGGAGCAATTCATCGAAGTAGTCTTGTCCAAAGTGACGCATATCTTTCAAACGCTCATCGTCCATTGTAAAGCCTTTGACAAGGTACTCATTAAGCCGCTCGGTTGCCCACCGCCTGAACTGCGTGCCTCTGTGCGAGCGGACACGATACCCGACAGCAATAATCATTTCAAGATTGTAATGCTTGACCTTGCGTTTTATTTCTCTTGAACCTTCAATTTGAACTTGTAAGTATTCCTTACAAGTTGCATCAAAAGCTAGTTCATTTTCTCCATAGATGTGTTTAATGTGAAGCGTAATGTTTTGAGACGTAGTCTGATATAACTCTGCAATTGCCTTCTGAGTCATCCAAACGTTGCCGTTCTCCAGTTTCACGTCTATTTTGGTATTCCCATCTTCTGTCTGGTATATTAAGATATCTGTACGATTGTCCAATTTCTCAACTCCCACTCCTCCCCAACTAACGCTTACGGAATCATACGTTCTTATTTTATCATATTCGAAGTAAACACATTGACAATAAAGTCTCCTATTTTACAATCCTCGCCCTTTTTTTATCTATATTTAACATATGTCACAGCCATTTAAAGCTTTTTCACTCCAATTTACTTAACGAAGTTTCCAATCTCAGCACTAAGAATCGGTGGTTCAAACGGTTCAAACCGCTTAATGAAACCGTTTGATCCAGTAGACCATTTTTGTAATACGTATATTTGGCATCTGGAGATGAAGACTCTGTTCCCGCTGACGTTAACCGATTAAGGTCATCAAAGGTATAAGAGATTTCGCTGCCAAATGGCTCCCTCAGCTTAGTTCGATTTCCAATTAGTCATACTACTTGTTTACTTACCTGATTTTTCTCATCAGTTATTTTAATAACCTGTCCCAGTTCGTTAAATTCTCTTCACTTTTGGTTATATTTCGCCTCACCTTTGGCATTAGCAACGGAAGCACGACGATCCATCACATCATAATTGTAGGAAGTGCTATTTTATTGCCATCCTATGCTGTTACGTTATTGCCGCTAATCTTGTCGCAGCTATGTTTGCCCAATAATTGTATTTTTTAGAAATAAAATATATTTTATGCATTTTTAAAAAAACAAAAGCCTTCCCGACCAGCCTTCACTTTTGAAGGATCATCGAGAAGACTTTGCACCCCGCAAGGAACAAGAGGTCAGATTTTTAATTCGCCAAGCCTGATTAATTCCACGACCGCCTGTGAACGACCTTTTACGTTCAGTTTCTGCATTACGTTGGAAATATGGTTACGCACCGTCTTCTCACTAATAAATAGTTGTCCGGCGATGTCACGTGTTGTTTTGTCCTGCACAAGCAGTTCAAATACTTCACGTTCACGGTGAGTTAACAAAAACTTGTTTTTGTGGTCGTTACCCTTCGTCAATTTCACCCCTCCTTGCTCGGGTTTTGTGTGGTGTAACAAGGTTAAGGGATACAGTCAACACATTTTATGTCACGTGCTTAGGTATGGTTCAATATGCGGATAAAAATGGGCCTAGGCACTTATTTTCAGCCTTTGCAGAATCGTTAGACTCTGCGTCTAATTTTATGTATTGACAGGCATATGGGGCAGCCTTATGATAAGAAAAACCGCGACTGATAATCATTATCAAAATAATGATACATATAGATATCGCGCAACAGACTATTGTTCATGGCCGCTTGGCCAGAAAGGGTGTTCATTAATTATGAAATTACGTTACGCTGTACCGGCCGGAGTGCTGGTTTCTTCTATTCTGTTCGCAGGTTGCGGCCAAACCGGAACTGCTACTCAGCAGCCTGCTGCAACGACCAAAGATGCGGGAGCAACTACACAGTCAACGACTCCTGCGGCCTCTGCCCCCAATTTTGATCAAGCGGTGGCCGCTTACCGTGCCTATGCCATAGAGCAATGCGATACGTTTGTGAAAAAGACAGAAGAATTCACGAACGCGGTCAAAGCTGGCGAGCTGGACAAAGCCAAGGCGCTGTATGCTCCTGCACGTATGTACTATGAACGGATTGAACCGATTGCAGAAGCGCTGGGCGATCTTGACCCGAATATTGATGCGCGTGACGGTGATGTAGATGCAGCAGATTGGCGCGGTTTCCACCGGATTGAAAAGACATTATGGGAAGAAAACACCACCAAAGGGTTGGACGAGTTTTCCGACCGCCTGTTGAGTGATGCAAAGCTGCTGCGTGCCAAGGTGGAGGCGGTCAACATTGACGCCAGTCTGATGGTAACGGGTGCAGTCGAGCTGCTGAACGAAGTATCCACCTCCAAGGTGACGGGTGAAGAGGAACGGTATTCCCATACGGATTTGTACGACTTTGCAGCCAATGTAGAGGGCGCACAAAAAATATATGAGATTTTGAAAACAGACCTGAACCAAAAAGATGCAGCGTTGGAAACGCAAATTGGCGAGCGCTTTGAGGCATTGCAGAAAGAATTGGCTCCTTTCAAGAAAGGCGAAGGCTATGTATCTTATACGAAGCTGAAACCGGAAGAAATTAAAAAGCTGAGCCAAAACCTCGATGCCCTGGCAGAGCCGTTGTCCCAAATGGGAAAATTGTTAGGAGTGTAACGATATGAAAGGCTTCAAGCGGCAAAAGGGAACGAGACAGGAACCGCAGCAGCGTACAGATTCCCGTGAAGAACAGGTTGATCTGGTCAAAAAGGATGCTAAGTCAGAGGATGTTCTGCTAGAAAATGATGTGCTGTCAGGAAAGAGTAAATCTGTATCACGCCGGGATCTATTGAAGCTGGCCGGAGTCGGGGGACTGGGTCTCCTGCTCGGCGGCGGTGGCGTGGGGGCTGTGCTGACAGCCAGCCAACGGCTTGAAAGCATGATGACGGAAGCGGATACCAAGGATGTGGTTCCTTTTTACGGGAAGCATCAGGCGGGTATTGTGACTCCGGCACAGGATTTCATCTGCTTCGCCGCCTTCGATCTGACGACGAGCGACAAGGAACGGGTACGCAGCCTGTTTAAAGCCTGGACAGAAGCCACCGCTACGATGACTTCCGGCGCGCTGATTGGCAACGATAACGAAAACCTCAACCTGCCTCCGTCCGATACGGGCGAAGCGGCGGGGTTATCGCCGTCACGGACGACGATTACCTTTGGTGTAGGTCCGTCCTTTTTTGATGGGCGCTACGGTCTGGCAGGGCTTAAACCTGCCGGACTTCGTGAGCTGCCCCGTTTTCAAGGAGATGCGCTGGACGATCAATGGTGCGGTGGCGATATCGGGGTGCAGGTATGCGCCAATGATTTGCAGGTAGCTTTCCATGCCCTGCGTAATTTGGCGCGTATCGCCAGAGGAACGGCGGTGCTTCGCTGGACACAGGAAGGCTTCCAGCGGACAGCACAGGCCGATCCGGCGGGAAGCACGCCGCGGAATTTGCTCGGCTTCAAGGACGGTACGGGGAACCCGGATACCTCCAAGGCTGATGAGATGAACCGACTGGTATGGACACAGGCGAGTGACGGTCCTGCGTGGATGGGCGGCGGCAGCTATATGGCTGTGCGGCGTGTACGCATGCGGGTAGAGGTATGGGATCGCTCGACACTGGGCGACCAGGAGGATACCTTCGGACGCCATCGCAGCAGCGGGGCCCCACTGGGCAAGGCCAAGGAGTTCGACAAGCTTGATCTGGCGGCCACAAGTCCGGAAGGCAAGCCGATCACGCCCCCCACCTCTCATGTGGCATTGGCTCATGGGGACGGGAGCATTAATATTTTGCGGCGGTCTTATTCTTATTCGAGCGGATTGGACAAGCAAACAGGACAGCTCGATGCCGGGTTGCTGTTCATCAGCTACCAACGTGATCTATTCAAGCAGTTCGTCCACATTCAGGAGAAGCTTGCGCGCAATGACAAGCTGAACGAATATATTGTACACAAAGGCAGTGCGGTGTTCGCCTGCTTCCCGGGTGTATCGCAAGGCGGCTACATCGGGGATACGTTATTTTAGCAGCAGGCCAGGAAGGGGATTTATATGAATCGGCGCAATAAAAGCTTGGGATGGGTGTTTCTGCTGGTGGCTCTGCTGCTGACAGCAACTCCGTTCATATCCGGCTCCGGGTCGGTCGCTTTCGCACAAACAGATACCAAAGCTGCTTCCAATGATCAGCTCATGCCTGTGGTGGGTGGCGCACTGGTGGAGGCGGGACAATCCCAATGGACGGAAGCCTCCAGGGACGTCAAAGAATTCCGTACGCTGTGGGAAGCTGCCAAAACAAACGGCGGTGATGCAGCCCATATCGCAGCGGTGGACAAGGCTCTCACGGATGCAGAGCAGGCGCTTGCCAGCGGCGGCGGAGAACCAGCGAAAGCTGCACTGTCCGTGCTAGCTCGTTCGGTCAACGAATTTGTGACTGCTGCGGAAGGCGACAAACCCGCCCCGGCTGGAGCCAAAGCAGCGGAAAAGCTGCTCCCCATGGCGAAGGGCAGTCTGGCTGCCATGCAAAAAGGCGACTGGACTGCGGCCCGCGCTGATTACGACCGGATCGTAAAAGCATGGTATCAGGTGGAGACACCGATTCGTTCGGACAATTTTCCGGTATACAGTGCGCTGGAAACTAAAATTAGCCTGATTCGCATCTCCATGCAAGCCGAGCCAATACGACAAGAGCAGGCTCTCAAGGAAATGCAGGAACTAACGGCTTTGTTGTCGGATTACAGTCAAGGCAAGTTGGTGAATACGGGTCAAGAAGCTGTTGCAAACAACACGGCTAATGGCTCAGTAGTCTCGCTAAGTGATGCGGTCAAGCTCCTCGAATTCGCACGGCAGGATGCGACAGCCAATCAGCCTGAGCAAGCGGCTGACAAGGTAGGGCGGTTCATCGCCCTGTGGCCTTCGGTTGAAGGACATGTGCAAATTTCCGATCCGGCGTCCTATACCGCGATTGAAAATGAAATGACCGAGACTTCCGGTTATCTGCTGTCTTCTCCACCGAACACAGTCAAAGCCATCCAAACCCTTGATCAGATGCTGGAAAGGCTCCGTCCGTTGACGGAAGAACGTTCCTACACCGCTTGGGATGCGGCACTGATTTTGCTGCGTGAGGGGCTGGAAGCCATTCTGGTGCTTGCGGCTCTGCTGGCGTATGCCAAAAAAAGCGGCGAAGCTGTGGCTGGTCGCTGGATATGGGCTGGTGCCGGAACGGGGCTGGTGCTGAGCGGAATCCTGGCGGTGCTGTTCACCACACTGGTCGCGGCCGCCACATCGGGCAGCATGCGTGAGCTGCTGGAGGGTGTGACTGGACTGGTCGCGGTTGTGCTTATGCTGACCGTCGGTAACTGGCTGCATACCAAATCCAATGCTGACGCGTGGAACCGCTTTGTCGAGAACAGCGTAGACAACGCGCTGGCGCGTGGTAGCCTGTGGTCGCTGTTCGCCGTTTCTGCGCTCGCGATTTTGCGTGAAGGCGCCGAGACGGCTATCTTTTATATCGGTATGGCCCCGGCCATCGAAACCTCTCAATTGCTGATTGGTATTGGCTCGGCAACTGTCGTGCTGGTTGTGCTGGCATTGGCGATTATCAAGTTTAGCGTACGGTTGCCGATTCGCGCCTTTTTCCTGACGGCCACTGTACTGATTTACTATCTCGTATTCCGGTTTCTGGGCGAAAGTATTCATTCGCTTCAGGTGGCTGGCAAGCTTCCGGGGCACACGGTCTCTTCGTTGCCATCCATTAGCTGGCTGGGCATGTATCCTACTTGGGAAACGTTTATCCCACAGGTCGCTGTGCTGATCTTCATGGTGTGGCAGCTTGTACGTCAGGAAATGCGCAGCTCCAAGCAACGTTAAAGTCCAAACTGCAACACATACAATTGAGGATTTTGCAAAAATCCAGCACGCGACTTCCAATGAACAATATATAGATCGAAAGGGTCTAGTTCGTCTATATATTGCACTTTCGAGCGACTGGAATCGAATTTTGCAAAATCCTGAATGCAAAAATAACGAAAAAAAACGTCAAAACGCAGGTCCGATCTCTATCGGCTCCGACGGTTTTGGCGTTTTTTTAGTCACGAGAAGGAGTGCTGACTTTTATGATCAGAAAATATCCTCCAGCAACGGAATCATACGCTGGTGATGGAGCAAGTCTGTACGGTCACCGTGCTCACGAATCACGTGTACCTCACCGCGAAAATCCAGCAGCTCCGCCGGCGTAGCATGTCCCAGAAAATGCACCGGACTATAGCTTAGTCCATAAGCTCCTGCATTCGGAATGACAATATAATCACCCTCCTGAATCGGAGGAAGCTGCGCTTTTTTCACAAGACAATCCTCGGGTGTACAAAGCGGTCCGACAATGCTCACGGTTTCCAGATCCACGGTTGCTTCTGGCTGAAGCTCCCCTATCCGGTCTGCGGCCTTCCCTAATTTTAGCTCGACAGCAGCAGCCTCTTGAACAGGAATGTCCTTCCCCTGCCCTATCTGAATCGCCACTTCCTGTCCCTCTCCTTGCCCGCGCATAATTCGCACCGGATAGTTGTCCCTAATCCGACGTCCTCGAAAGGCAGCCGAGGCATAATGGTTCATACCGCCATCAGCTACAACGAACTTCTCTCCCTTGGATTCCTTCGTATACAACGCCCGACAGACATACATTCCTGCCTGAGCAACCAGATATCTGCCGCTTTCGATGATCAGCATAACACCTGGCAGACGGGATCGAGTCTGCTCGGCCATTGCGTTCAGTCCATCAATCACTTGCCCCATATCCAACGGCTGCTCATGAGTAAAATAAGGAACGCCAAATCCGCCGCCCAAATTTACCGTATGCATCGCCACACTATACTGATCCTGTATGCGTTCTGCCAATTGAAGGGTATTCGAGAATGAAGCTAAAATCTGATCCGCTTTCAGCATTTGCGTGCCTGTATACACCTGAATGCCCTGGAAATATACATGTGGGCAATCTTCCAGCACCGTAAAAAAGTGATCCAACTGCCCCTCGTCCACACCAAAGGGACGAGGAACGCCACCCATTTTGATCGTCGATCCCGACAAATCGTTATCGGGATTCACACGAACCGCAGCGCGGACAAACAAGCCTGCTCGGGCAGCAATATCCTCCAGCAAGCGCAGCTCCCGCACCGACTCGACATGAATGCAGCCGATTCCACAGGCTACCGCCTCACTCAGTTCGGCTACCGTTTTTCCCGGCCCGGCGTACAACACATCTTCTGGGGCATACCCGGCCTCCATCGCGACAAACATTTCCCCGGCCGAAGCGATTTCGACGCCACAGCCTAACGTGCGAAGCAATCCCGCCAAGGCTACGTTGCCATTGGCCTTGAGTGCGTAATGCACACGCACAGCCGGGTGCAGCCGGGATAGCAGCGAGCTGACATGAGCATGTAGCGCGTCGCCATCGTAATAATAAAATGGCGTCGGATGTTCGCCGAAGCGTTCCAGCAAGGCTTCGTCCTTTTTATCCATCTGCTGAATCTCCCCCCTTCTTCTTCCTATTCCGCATAGATCGTCTGGCCTGAACGGGCGGCCTCATGAATAGCTGCCAGCAATCTGACGCGCTCGGCGGCCTCGTGGAACGGAATAGGCTCCGCGACTCCCCGGATGATATCGCAGAACGTGTCCAACTGATTGACGTAATAGTTCATGGGCTCGAAAACGGTTTTGATTTTGGAGTCTATCATTGTATCCTTCGTTATTTTCGTCTTGAGCGTTATTTTATAAAAGCCCAGATTCGCCCGAAAGCAGTCCTGCAAAGTAACTACCGCCGAATCAAAGGTTAATACATGAGCGCAGCGGTATGGCCGCTCGAATGAAAAGAGGGCGGATGCCTCCAATCCCCCCGGATAGCGGGCCTGTGCACGAAATGTCCAGTCACAGCCGTTAGGACCGTCGAAATCCGATTGACTGCGGAACTCCGCCTGCTCCAGTCCAACGACTGCCTGAAGAAACTGGAGCCAATACACGCCCAAATCCCAAAAGCATCCCCCGCCCTGCTCGGGTCGGGATCTGTAATTCTCCGCATGCCCGTCCTTTGCGGGAATGCACAGGCTGGTCGCTATGGAGCGCAAACAACCATAGCGACCGGAATCCACGATATTGCGCAGCTCGCGCTGCCAAGGATGATGCTGCACCATGACTCCTTCCAGCAGGTGAGCGCTGCTCTGCCCGACTGCCGCTTCCAGGGGAGCCAGCTCCGCCGTATTCAGACATAACGGCTTCTCCACAAGCACATGTTTGTGAGCCTGTAATGCTTTACCGATCCACTCCGCATGCAGATCGTTACTCAGCGCAATATACACGGCGTCAATCTCCGGGTCGATCAGCATATCCTCGGCATGCCGATAAACGACACTAACGCCAAAACGGTCCGCCAAATCTCCTGCCTTGGCAACGGTCCGGTTCGCAAGCGCGGTTACACGGGCCCCCGCAACGTAACGGATCGGCTCCAGCAGCGCACGAGGGGCAATGGCTGAACAGCCAATGAGGCCAAAACGGATATCACGTACCGCAGGCTCTTGCGCCGCTGCGGCGGTGTTCATGACCCCTTCTCCAATCCCGCTGAGTTTACTTGCACCTGGACGTTCCTCACATATGACTCCACATAGCGTGGTGTCTGACTACGTAGCTCCACGATCCTCCGGTGCATGTCCTCCAGAATCTCAGCGCTGCCACCATAGATTTGCATCCACGTATCGTACCGTATCCCCAGTCCCAGCCGTTCCCACAGATCCGCATTATGCATTTCATGCACACCGAACGGCTCCAGCATAATGAGTGGAGTGGCTGTGGCGAACGAATCTGTCAGACTACCCCCGCCGGGCTTGCTGACAATGGCCTGGACATGACATGCCTGGTCCAGCATGCTATGGTAATCCGGCCCGGTCTCATACAACGTCTCCTCGCCAGCCTTCACCTCACCGAAAGGCGGAAAAGTATGCTCCCCGGCTTCATTCCGCTTCCATGTTCTCCACTGCGGGTCCATCCGGAAATAACGTATACCGTCCCGCTGCTCATCCGGCTGGTCCTGATCATACAGCAGCAAATCCAGCTCCCAACCCGCCTCTTCCAGCCGTCCGACCTTTTCACGGTACGTGCCCATACCCCAACCGCCGCCGTGCACAAACAAGCGGGATTTCCGGGCCTCAAAGGGAACATGCTCTACAGCCGGGACATCAATATAGTGGCTGACTCTATTTGGGTCATTTTCAAAAAATGTCATTTCTCCACACCCATCGGCAAAGTTCGGGTTATGCTTGGCCAGATTTTTCCATGAAGGAGAAGGCGTCGAGTCCATATATACAATGTCCACATGTACCGATCCCGGCTCCCTGCGCTTGCGATACTCCTCCAGCACATACATCCAATGGCCGGACAAGCATATAAAATGCCGCCGATCTTCCTCCATCCATCGGGTCAGCAGCACTTCCATGGCAGCGAGATCAAGCGAATTGCGCATATCCTGCGGAACCTTCTGTGACATTAAGGCTACAGCGAAATTATCATGGTAAGCTTTGCGGCTTTTGTCCACCTTGAGACGGGCCGACTCAGGCAGTACATTTTCAAATACGTGAATCGCCGTCTCCACACCCAACCTGCGAAGACCCGCTTGCATCAGCAAGCCGGGAGTATAAAAGCCCAATCCGAAACCGGAACACAAAATCGTTACCTTCATACTCTTGTGCATACTCATGCTCATACGCCTCCCGTTTAATTCAGCACTGTAAAATGATGCTCCGCCAAAAAATGCTCCAGCTTCGTAGTCAGACGCATTTTTTCCTTATCACCCGCGGCAACCAGTTCCAAATAAAGACGACCTTTTCCACGTGCCCGCTCACTTCCAGTTGCCCTTTCTTTACCTTGGATATTCGCTACGCCTTCAGGCCCACCAGACACGGAAAGACCGTCACCACTGCTAATCCCGCTAACACGAACCTGCTTGGCAGATGACCTGCCCCCGCGCTCTGTTGTATTTCTGCTTGGCGTGCTTTTATCACCTGCATTCCTGTTTTCGCCATCTCGTCCGCCCGTGTTCACATACAGCGTATTGGCGCCCAGCGGCATGACGCCTTCTTCACTTTCGCCTGTGAACAGCAGTCCTTCACATTCCAGCCCTTCCAGCAATTCTTCATAGGACAAACTGCCATCATGGGACAACGAATAATTCGTCAACGTGCCACGCATATTTTTCCCAGCCAAAAAGGTGTCCAATTGGTGCTTGATCAGACTCATGGATTTACGGGCGTTAATTTCGATAATAGGCTCCAGCTTCCCGCCGCGAAGTGTCATCGAGTCAATGCAGACGTCGCCGTAATAACCGTCCTGATACAGCTGCTTCCCTACATCCTGCATTAAGCGAAAATAGCCCTCACGCTCCAGCCGCTCCATAAAAGCCTCATCCGGCGACAACGATTCCCGATAGGCGAATTGGGTGTTAGCCAGCCACTGCACAGACAGGATATCGACACTTCCGTTATCACCAATCGTAAATTGGCATGAAAAATCCTGCTCCTTCTCCAAGAAAGGCTCCAGGAGGAACAGTACCCGTTTGCCTTTTCGTTCCTGCCCACGTAAATACGATACAATTCGGTCCAGCATCTGTGTTGAGGTAATGTGCAGGTTTCCTTTGCCGGATACGCCAAAATCATCCTTGATTAAAAAGCTTCCATCCCGCAGCAGCTTGCGTCCCGCCTCAGCTACATCCGCAAACGAAGTCACAATATAGCCGGGATGGCGCAGTCCAAGACTGCGTTTTAAATCAGAAGAATAGGTTTTGGCATTCACCTTGCGGATCGTTTCCAGCGGCGGCTGATGCAGCGTAATACCCCAAGCGCGTGCGGCCTCCTCCACATGAGGCAAACCCGCAAACGGGCTAAGCACACATCCCTCCAGTTGCGGAAACCCCGTACTGGTATCGGCCTTGCGACTGCCCAGCAGTTCAAAAACGGAAGCCGCCGACACATTCCCCGCCTGCTCCGTTCCGTCAGTCAAATCCCGTTCATTTACAGCCGGGCGAAAGCCCAACTGCGCGATATACTGACGATGCACAGGCGAAATAGCATAGCGGGTCAACAACGCGTCTCCCGGCTGGCAAAAGCTGAACAGCAGCTCATCCATTGCCGCCACAATCGCAGAAGAAGCCCGGTCAGGAATGGCGGGCAAGGAAGCTAACTGGGCATCCCGCCAGTAAACCTCCGCTTCGAACGTTCCCATATACAAATGACGCTGGTTCGGTGTCGCATTCATATGATTCGCTTCCTTTCCTGCTTCGTTATTAGCCTGCTATTACGGTAGCGCTACTGGCTTGCACTTGTATAATCGCGCAAGGCAAACTGCCATATAAAGCGGATCACCGCCAGTAGCCAGATCGGGGCGAGGAATGCCCATATGATCAAGCCGGGTTCCATTTTGCCCAGAATAAACATCGGTGGAAAATTACAAATCACAAACACCGGAAGCACGAACAAGCCGATACGCTGGATCAGATTACTATACACCGCCATCGGCACATGGTTCGTATCGAAAATGCTGTTGGATAGTTCTGTCACCCCGTTCGTGCGGATGATCCAGAAGGCTAGCAGTTGGGGCAGCAAAAACACGGAATAGGCCGTCAACACCCCGCAACCGAGCAACACAGAAAAGCCCCCGACCGTTTCAAAGTTAAACGGCAGACCGAGTTTATACCAGCCAATGCCCGTCATGATTCCGCCGCCGACTACGTTTGGAATGGTGTAGCCCAGCTCAAATTGCCGCAGCGTCACCATAAATTGCAGGGACACCGGCTTGGTCATGAGCACATCCAATGAACCGGTACGGATTTTGTCAGGCAGACTTGTAAAATTGCTGTAGAACAAGCCGCTGTAAAAACCGCTCATCATCGTAAATACGCCGATATATAACAGCACCGCGTCAGGAGACCAGCCGTTAATATCCGTTCCGGCCCGGTATGGAACCGAGGCGTACAGCAGCTTGATGAGCAAATAAGCGGTTTCGACCAGAAAAGCAGTAATGAAATTAATGCGGTATTCCATCTGCGACATGACGGAAAACTGGACGAACTTCCAGTACAGTCGGATATAACGTCCAGCATTTCGGAAAACATTTTTCATGTTAACCTCCTACCGAGACAAAGCGTTTGACCCCGGCTTGCCACACCCGGCGCGATACGGCCGCCAGCACTACAATCCAGAGCCATTGCACGCCAATGCCTTCAGCGGCTTCCAGCATGGTCAGCTTGCCCGTTAATGCGTTCACCGGAAAAAATACGGTGTAGCTAAACGGGAGCAAACTGAACATGCGGGCCAAAACGTCTCCAAAAATCGTCAGCGGAAACACAGTGCCACTAGCTACATAAATGACGAGCGACAACGTGTAAAATAGTCCCCCCGATTCCGTCACCCAAAAGGCTATGCCGCTCAGCGCATAATAGACCACAAAATTGAGCACCAGCGCCCCCGGCAACGCCAATATGTAAAGCAGGATATACGACAGCCTGAAGCTGATTTGACCTTCCAGGCTAAGGCACAGCAGCAAAATCGCAGCCGCCAGCAGCACTACTGCGGACTGTACCGCCTTGCCTCCAATAAACCGACAAAAACGGTAAGCAAAATAGTGTACAGGCTGCACCATGAATTTGGCCAGTCCGCCTTCTTTGATGTCTGTAGCAATTTCGTATTCAAAACCCGTAGCGATCAGCTTACCGGTTACCCCTGCCATGACTACATACACCAGCATTTCCGGCAAAGAGTAGCCCAGCACCCTTGCTTGTCCCGAAGAACCGAATACCGCAAGCCAGAGAAAAATTTGCGTCATGATCGGCAGCATGAACCCCGCCATCTGGAGCCAGTAATTGGCCCGGTATTCCATTTCGTTTTGCATGCCAAGCTGGAGCACCTTCATATATTTGTTATTTCGCATCAGCTAGCCTGCCTCCATCGTACAAATTGGCTATCCCCTCTTCCAACGGGACGTCCTCAATCGTAAAATCAACGACAGGCAGCGCATCCAAAATCTTTTTGGACCAGGTCAGAGTATCTTCTGCATCCAGCTCAAATACCGCCTCCAGCTCCGAGTTGGAGCGCAGCTTGCCAAGTCCCGCCAACGTCAGGTTAGGCACAGGGGTCTCCAGTCGAACCTTGAGCAACTTGCGGGCGCCGATCACCTCATTCACCTTGTTCAAATCCCCGTCATACACCAGTCTTCCCCCGCTGATAATGATGGATCTGCTGCACAAGTCCTCAATATCCTTCATGTAATGGCTTGTCAGCAGGATGGTCGTCCGGTGTGTGCGGTTATAGGCTTTGAAAAACTCGCGAATGCGCCGCTGAGAAACCAGATCCAGTCCAATGGTCGGCTCGTCCAGCAAAATGACCCGTGGACGATGCAGGAGCGCGGCAATCAGCTCCATTTTCATACGCTCGCCAAGAGATAATCGCCGAACCTGAACATGAAGCTGTTCCTCCACCCCAAGCAAGGTAACCAGCTCGTCCAGCGCCTCTTTGTAACGACTTTCATCTATTTCGTAAATAAGCTTGTTCAGCTCGAACGACTCGCTTGCGGGCAAATCCCACCAGAGCTGGTTTTTCTGTCCCATCACGATGGAAAACTGCCGTTTAAACTCCTTTTGCCGCTTCCACGGGGTAAAACCAAGTACAGATGCCTCCCCCTCACTGGGATGAAGAATGCCGGACAGCATTTTGAGCGTCGTTGTTTTGCCCGCCCCGTTCGGGCCGAGAAACCCGACGATTTCACCTTCCTCAATGGTGAAGCTGACATCCCGTACGGCCTCCTTGGTCAGCTTTTCCCGCCTGAACAGGTTTTGTAATGATTTGCGCACGCCCGGCTCCTTTTTATAGTACGTAAACGTTTTCGACAATTGATTCAATGTAATGGACGGCATTCAATTCTCCTCCTCTTTCATCTGTCCGTGACACCTTGTTGAGCATTCCTGATACGATTTGCCTGATACGTTATGCCTGAACTACTCGGCTGCTTGCTCGGCTAAAATCATCAATTCCTCCAGCATATGCCGCTGTTTGTCAATCAGGCCGAGGGCGCGGTCGCTAATGTCAGGCATCCGATGCTTGCGCAGTTGAAGACCTGTTTTGTAAATATGCAGATTGAGCTTATGCCATTCCGCATTCAATGACTGCGCCAGTTCCATCACATGCTGCGCTCGCGGTCCCAATGTGGCTTCATGCAGCATGCAATAATCCGCTGTGTAATCGGTCAGATGAAGGGCACTGCCCAAACGCAGATTGTAATAGATTTCATGGCAGTACGTACGGAAGTCCGCATCCTCCATGTCTGTCAGCAGGCGGAAGTCCTCGACAAAGGCCCGGTATCCCTCATCTCCCCGCTTGACCTGTTTGCCAACTGCGACATTTCCGGGGTTATTTCCCAGGTCATTGGACGAAGGTACACCTCTCCAGACCGCTTCATGTCCAGTCACATATTGACGAATATGGTATGCACACGCTGCATGCAATTCGCCTGGCGAAAGCGGCGCGGGCTGTTCCACCACCCAGGCATATTCAATAATGCCCTGCATCAGGTCGTCGAGCCGGGCCGAACCGACGTAAGTCATGGCATGGCCCGAAGAATCCAGCAGGAAGCTGTCATTTACCTGTGCTGTTCGCTCCTGCAAGTCCAGTCCAGACAGCTCAATGACATGGCCCCTTGGGTAATTTTTCACATACACGTCGTGGTAGGTTAAAGCGGTACTCGATGTGTGCAGCATCGTACCGTAGCCTGATGTCAGCGCCCGCAGCAGGTCGGTTTCATCGCTTACACCAACAATCCACGGCTCCACCCGAATCACCGGACCGCCGCTGGCTGCCATTTCCTGAAGCTGCTCCGGATATTTCTCGGGACCGAAGCGCTTCAAATCTCCGCTATATTCCGCGCACATACTGCCGCACAGCATGAACAGCTCGGATTCCGCCATGTTCACGCCATACCGCCGCAGCGAGGTGCGCAGGGATGAATATACACAGTGCTTGCCTGGAGGAGCATCTATAATTTCTTCAGCAGCGTAATCGACAACGGAGTCATGAACATCCTCCATGCCGGATACCTGCATAGGCTTGATCTCTGCCGCCCCCTTATGCATATTTGCCCAGCAGACGTTCAATACCTCGAAGTGTGGAAAGATGCTCCAGCACCAGATCGTCGTCCTCCATCGTAATATCCAGCTCATTTTCCAGCTCTACAATCAATTCAACAGCGGATAGGGAATTCAGCCCCAAGGTTCGCAAATCTTGCTCCGGCGTCAATTGTTCCAGTTCACCTGGAGCCAGCTTCAATACCTTTTCCAGCAAAGGTACTACATGGTACACATCTGTTTTCATCCTAAATTCCTCCCGATTATGAGCTTGCCAATCCCGCAATGACATCTTCCAGCCTGTGCGCATAGGCTTCGGCTTCCTGCCAGCTATCTGCCATAATAAGCGTGAAAATCCGATTCACATACCCCCGCTTCACCGGAGTACCGGACAACGTACCTGCTGTATAAACAAACACCCCTTCGGGGCGTTCGGGCGTGTAGAGCAAGCCTTCCTCTGCGAGCAAGCCGCACAAGCGGCTGTAGGTCAGCGGTGTGGCGGTAACGTTGCGGTAGTAGCGGGACAGCGTTTTATGCTGCTCTCCCAAGACCGAAGACAGGAACGAAATATAGGTAGACAGGGTAAACCTGCCGTTAATCTCGATCACCGGAACCAGCAAGCCTCCTTCATCGACAAAGCCGTCAATGGAAGCCATGCCTGTATAACCGATGGAATACAGATACGTTCCCAACTGGTAAGCGCAGCGTCTCACTTCTTCTTCCAGCGCAGCGCCAAGCTCAGCCGGAACGCGGGACCCGGTGTACACCGTGCCGTCCACATTTTGCCTTTTCAGCGAAAACATTGTCACCCCACCGCCCTCGTCAATACAGAGCTGGTAGTTCAGATCCATCTGCTTGTTATGCCAGCGCTCCACCAGCCAGCCTCCCGAAGAAGGGGACGAGCCGCCAAAGCGTTTCATCACACTTAGCAGCGTATCCAGCTTGGACAGCTCGTCCAGCATATACATACCTTGTCCCGATGCGCCATGCGGCTGCTTGATGATCAGCTTCACAGGCCCGTCCGACAAGTCGTCCAGTCTGCCGCACTCCCTGCGGATCGCCGCTTCGTCCGCGCATACGGCTCCCTCACTGACGGCAAAACCGAGCTTTTGCGCAGTCAGGCGGCTGAATATTTTATCATTCACCCGAGCGCTGACGGAGGACGGAGCGCCGATCAGTTCCAGTCCACAGCGCTCCGCAATCGCTTCCTCCTGCGGGGTAACCGCATACGGAACGAGCCACGCTTTGGCACGGCTACTACTGTGGCCTGCTTCCGCAACCACTCGCAGCCGTGCCAAAAGTGCCTCGTCCGCCAGCACCAGCTCCGAAATCGGCGTTAACGGATCAGTCGGCTCCGGCACCTCAATACGCGGCAGGCTAAAGCCCAACCGCTGAAGCATGTCCAGAAAAGCCTGATCCGGCTGTTCTCGCAGCACGATCACATCCTGACTTCGGCACAACAGAAGATTCATTTCCTCCATCCGATTTACCACCTGCTGTTCATCACGATCTACCATCCCCCCCTTACGGGGGGACGGATGCCATACCTGCTCTGCGCCAATATTAAACAGCCAAATCAGGACTCCATGATCGCGTTCATGGGCAAGCGCTTCCACAAGGTTAATGGTTTTAGTCGTCACGTCCTGTCATCCCTCTCTTCCATCCAGTAAGAAACAACTGCGATCGAAACTAAATATATTTCAGGGAGCCAGCTCCGTGCAGATACAATACGCTGCATTTGGAGCACACCGGCGTTAATCCTTCGTGATTAATCGTTTGGCGTGTTTTCTCATACGCATCCGAATTCCAGATTTCCTTCAGACTGTGCTCTCGCAAGCTTCCAATCGTGAATTCGCTAAAAAATTTGCAAGGCATCACCTTTCCGTCCGGCAAAATATCCGTTCTGGAGGTGAGCGCCAGGCAATGATTGGAGCAGCGACTGACCATTTCCTCGCCATGTATAAATTTGTCGATTTCCTCATAGTCCAGACCGGGCTGATAGCGCACACGAATGTTCCACGTCCGCTCATTAATCCGCTGTAGCTCCTGCATCAAAGGATCGATGTTATCCGGGTTGATTTTATATTTGAAAGCATGCCAGCTACTAATATTTTTTTCCTCCAGTTGTCGGAGCCAAGAAAAGTTTTGTGTAAAATAGTCATCCATTTTGAGGGAAGTCTCTTTGGAAATGTACCAGGGGAACGTCAGCAGCACCAGATCCAGCCTCTTGTCCTCCAGCATTTGCAGAAACTCGTACATCCGTCCGATCATGTTATCGTTAATGACGGCATGGACGGTCACCCGTCCCTTGTACAATCCCTGGTCACGCAGTTCAATCAGCTTATCCATCTGCCGCATCGTTTTTTGAAAGGTGCCTTTACCGCGAATCAGATCATGTTCTCTTTCAAAGCCTTCAATCGCTATTAACAGCTCCAGATTTTCAGATAAATCCAAAATCCGGTCCAAATATTTATCAATGAGCAGTCCATTGGTACAAAAGGTCATTTCGCGCCGATCTTCGGCCAGCACGTCCAAAATTTCGTCAAAACGCCGATGAAACATCGGCTCTCCGCCCCACATATACAGCCGGGACTTGGCCTCCTTCGTCTCGCTCAAAATTTGCCGAAGCATATCCGGGGCAAGATCCATGTTTTGCTCTTCTTTGTCCATTTGATGATGATAGCCTTCCTCGTTCCATTCAAAGCAGTGCGTACATCTCAGGTTGCAGCGGTTGGTCAGCTTAATGCCGATCGTCTGGGGCATGTCCGTTTTGAAGGCAGGGTCTTGTGTTGCGTTACGGTAAGATACAGAAGCGTTTTTCAGGTTGCGCTTAATGAGCTTGAACGCTTTCTCATCAATCAGCACATTGCTTTTGGGCTGCATGCTAACACCTCGTTTAATGGATTTTCAGGCACATGTACCAAGCTGTACGTCAGACTGTCTCCATTCCCTCCGGGTGCGGCGCTTTTTCCGCATCGCTGATCCCCTGAATGTAGCTGCAAAACGCATCTACCGAGCTCAAATGCTCCAGCTCAAAGGAATCAAAATCAATTTCCACGTCAAACGCATCCTCCACTTGCAGCATGAAATGAACCAACTGTAACGAATCCAGTCCTGCATCATGAATAATGTCCGAATGTCCATCCAGCTTACCGACCAGCTCAGGATCTTCCTTGACCGCGCTGATCATTTCAATCACTTGGCTTTGCATAGCAAACTCCTCCTTGTGAATGATCCTATTCGTTCCGCCCGACAATGCCATCTGCAAAGCTCCTCGAAAAATTCCTACACTGGAACTTTATTCAATTATACTCCTCCATGGAAGAGACAAGTCAATAGGTGATTTTGTAAATATATCGCACAATATGTAAATTAATGTGTGTTTTTTTCTACAATTTTCGCTATCTTTTTTTCGTAAAATCTAGCTCACATCTTGCTTGCAAGTGCGACAGGATTATTTTACAATAGATATGAAAATAATTTTCTTTTTAATGTTTATTTTTACGATATTTATTTTCATGTAAAATACTCTACAGCCAAAGGAGCGCAGCTCATGTCCCCCATTCTTCATACCTTAACCCACAGATTGGAGCAGCTTCCCGTCCAAGAGCGCAAGCTGGCGGAATCCATTCTGCAATCTCCGGGAGATGTGCTGCATCTGGGCATTCGGGAGCTGGCGGAGCGTTGTGGTGTGAGTCCGGCGACCGTTACGCGGTTTTGCAAATCACTTCATTTTAAAGGCTATCCCGATTTCAAAATGAAGCTGGCCGCCGAGCTGCCCCGTTCTAATAGTGACGGTGAAGCCTCCTATCAGGACATCGTCGCCGGAAATTCGCTCTCTCGTATCGTGGAAGCTATAGAGGCGAATCATACCGCATCTATTGCGGACACGACCCGACTGCTGGATTTCAGCAAGCTGGAGCAGGCGATTGCATGGCTGTCCGCCACAAGCCGCATTGATCTGTACGGCATGGCGACTTCCTCGATTGTGGCGCAGGATTTTTATCAAAAGCTCATTCGAATTGGCAAAAATAGTACCGCCTTCGCGGACTCGCACATGCAGATTACCTCTGCCTCCTCGCTTGGGCCGGGAGATGTCGCCTTTGCCGTCTCCTATTCGGGGGAAACACAGGAAACCATCGCGGCTCTGCGCTGTGCACAGGAACAGGGAGCCAGAACATTATCCCTGACCTCCTTCGGAAATAACACGCTGGCAGGTGTTGCGGATATTGCGCTATTTTCCTCCTCGCTGGAAGAAGGGATGCGGCGTGGAGATATGGCGTCCCGCATTGCCCAGCTTCATATCATAGATATCCTGTTTACAGGTATGGTCAGCGCGGATTTTGACAAATATATTCCGAGACTGGAAGGTTCGTATCAGCAAGTAAGCAAGCTCAAAAAACAACCAGGGGGCCACTAAAGATGAACATACGTATTTTGAACAGCCGTGAAGACCTGAATGCTACCGCTGCCGCTGTGATCGCCAGTTTACTGCTGAACAAGCCTCAAGCCATGCTTGGGCTTGCTACCGGAAGTACACCTATCGGCATTTACCGTCATCTTGTAGAAATGTACCGTAAGGGACAGGTGAGCTTTGCACGAGCCTACTCCGTGAATCTCGATGAATACGTTGGTCTTCCCCCGGAACATCCGCAGAGCTACCGCAGCTTTATGAATGAGCACTTGTTTCAGCATATCGACATTCCTCTTGCCCATACACGCGTACCTGACGGTAATGCGGCTGATCTGGCAGCAGAATGTGCGGCCCACGAGCAGGCAATGCTAGATCATGGACCCGTGGATCTCCAATTGCTCGGCATTGGTCACAACGGTCATATCGGTTTTAATGAACCCGGGCACGGCCTGACCGGAGCCACACATGTGGTAGATTTGGAAGAGAGGACGCGTACAGCGAATGCCCGATTTTTTGGCAATATAGATGATGTACCCAAGCAAGCAGTCACAATGGGGGTAGGCACGATTCTGAAGGCGAAGCAAATTATACTGGTAGCTTTTGGCGCGGATAAGGCAGACATTGTAAAGCAGGCTTTCACCGGACCTGTAACCACAAAATGCCCGGCTTCCCTGCTGCAATGTCATCCCAACGTGCTGATTTTACTGGATCAGGAAGCGGGAGGCTGGTTGAATTGAACTCGGATGAAACGATTTTTGATTTAACCCAACTACTGTATGGACAAGTCGTTATTGGGGATCACATGATTGAAAAAGGGGTTGTCGCAATTGAGGGGCAATCCATCGTATATGCTGGTGCAGAGGATGATTTGCCTGCTGATCTAATTGCAGCAGTAGTGGAAAATCAGGGTGATGGGGCAGCGGTGGGGGCAAACATCATGCGATTGGAAAGCGGCTACCTGCTGCCGGGCTTTATTGATATTCATGTTCACGGCGGTAACGGAGAGGACTTTATGGACGCCGATCCGCAGGTACTGGATACGATTACCTCTTTTCACGGCTCACAAGGAACGACCGCCATGCTGGCTACCACCATGACCGCACCAAAAAAGCGAATCGACCAGGTGCTAAGTGAGGTTTACGCCTATATGGCGCAGCCTATGCCCTATGCACAACTGGAGGGCGTACATCTGGAAGGGCCGTTTATTAGCCCGAACTGGCCGGGAGCGCAAAACCCGGAGCATATTCAACTGCCGAATCTGGCCTGGGCGAAGGAATGGGAGCAGCGCTATCCGGGCCTTGTCCGCCAGTTGACGCTTGCACCAGAGCGGGAAGGCGCGCTAGAGCTGATTGCCTGGCTGCGCAGCCATAACATTACTGCGGCTCTCGGTCATACGGATGCCACGTATGAAGAGGTGGAACGCGCAGCGGCGGCGGGCCTGAACCATGCGGTGCATACGTTCAATGCCATGACTCCGCTGCATCACCGCAAGCCGGGAGCCGCCGGAGCCGTGCTTACCGATCCGCGCATTGAAGCGGAGGTGATTGCGGACGGTATCCACGTGCATCCGGCAGCGGTCTCCCTGCTCGCCAAGCTGAAACGGGAGCACAATCTTATTCTTATCACCGATGCTATGTCTGCCACCGGACTGGAGGACGGGCATTACACACTCGGTGATTTACCAGTAATCGTGCAGAGCGGTGTGGCACGGCTGGAGGATGGCGTGACTCTGGCAGGAAGCACGCTGACGATGATTGAAGGCTTCCAATATCTGGTTCGTCATGTGGGTCTGACCATTCCCCAGGCATCACAAGCCGCCAGCCTGAATCCGGCTAAGTCCCTGAACATTGCGCATCGAACAGGTTCGCTTGCAGCAGGCAAACAAGCAGACGTTCTGTTACTGGATGCGGACTTAAAGCTGCAAGGCGTATGGATTAAAGGAATACGAAGATAATTTCTTCTTATGATTCCCCTAAACCAAAGAGCTATCCCTCAGCGATTTCGCCGAGATGGATAGCTCTTTCTTTGGCATTACACACATATGTGGTGAATTAGCGATGATTCATAGGTGCAGGGGTATAATTTTGTGGACGAGTTGGTGCGGTTGTTGATCCATCTGTTGGATGAGTTGCACCAGCAGCAGGAGTCGGGAATACCCGTTGGATGATATCCGCCAATTGGGCACTCATTCCTTTGATCGGATGACCGTTTTGCACACTGCGTGTAAAGTCAGTGGTATGCTTTACAAAATCGGGGTTAGCCGATACATACACCTGTTCAATCGAAGGTGCAAATTGCTTTACCTTGTTGGCGATGCGACTTTTGACGGCTTCGGTCAACGTACTAGGCTCATACGCAGTTCTTGCGCCTTCCACTGTGGTGCCATCCGTGCGTCCGATATCCGTGCGGGTACCGTCCGCCAAGCCACGAATCATACCATAAGAACCAGTACCCATCGTGCCGTACAATCCGTCACCACGACGCGGAGGTGTTACGGGTCGGCTCATTCCATTGTCCGTAATTCCCGGCGCTATGCCATCGGTGGTATAGTTGCCTCTTGTACCATCCACCCCATACGTAGTCATGCCATGTGTATTCATGGGATGCTTAGTACCTTTAACGCTTGAAGTACCTACACCGGTTCCGTTGGCTTGGTCCTTCAAGGAAACCGCTACATAAGCATTACGGTTACCGACCAGCACTGTCGCAGATTTTACATCCGGCAACTCGGATATACGTTTGGACAAATTGCGATCGACTTGCAGATTACCAATTTGGTGTCCAGTTCCATTGGCATTTTGGTTTAAACGCATCCCGTCCATACCATTGGACTTAACTCCGAAACGGTTCACACCATCCATATGATGTGTACTTTGCGCGTTATAGCGGGTAGTGTTCGTGCGGACATTATGATTCGCAGTCCCACACCCTGTCAAAGCAGCCATACTGGCGAGCAAAGCAGCAGAAATCGTTAAACTGATTACCTTCTTAGTCCCTGGCATGAACTCATCCTCCATACATATAAAATGTGTGACGAGATTAGGATGCGCTATGATTCTCAGGGCTATCCTGACTAAAAAATGACTAAATAAATAAATTTTTAATGTAAATATGAAATACAATTGATGATTTACCACAAGATGGCATGTATAATAAGGTTGAAAAATACTTTATTTTACAAAGGAGGATTTTCAGTTTGAAAAAGATCACCGTTTTGATGCTCATTTTTTTGTTATCCGTCACTCTTGTCCCTGTCGGCGCTTTTGCAGGCTCCACTACACCCCAACCCCCGAAAGATCCTGGAGGAAGCTGGGCAGAAGGCCCACCACCTAATCGCGTGGATCCTGCCAAGCCCGCACTATTATTTGTACATGGTTTGAACAGCAGCGCGGAAGTCTGGAAGAATAATAACGACATGCTTCAGCGCGCACGTGACGCCGGATACCAGACGGCCACCGTTAATCTGTACGATGCAAATGGCACATCACAGGATATGTGGGACAATGGTAAGCTTTTAGCCGACAAAATCAAGGTCATTAGTAATCACTTTGGAAAAAAACTCATCATCATTGCCCACAGCAAAGGTGGAGTGGATACTCAAACCGCTCTTGCATATAACGGAGCCGCTCCCTATGTACAACGTGTGATCACCCTCAGCAGTCCCCACCATGGCTCACAGCTTGCAGATCTTGCTTACAGTAGCTGGGCCGGATGGCTGGCAGATATTGTCGGCTCACAAAATCCAGGCACCTCCACTTTACAGACATCTTATATGAAGTATTTCCGATCCAAGACCGATGCACTCAGCAACGCGACTACAATTCCATTCTTCACGTTTGCTGGTGATAACTGGTCTGACGGAAGCGCTTCCTACATACTGGGCGGACTTTATCTTTCATCCTTTGGCAAAAATGATGGAGTAGTCGCAGTCGACAATGCCAAGCTTCCCGGTGGACGTGTAGTTAAAGTCGGCCCCTGGGATCATGCCAAAGTTCGTACCGGCTCTTATGTCTTCTCCCTGATCCAACCTTACCTCCAAGCAAACACTCCAGCATTGAATCAGGAAACTGAAGCACTTTCAGCAGCATCTTCCTTGCGTGCTTCCGCTTTAACATCCACCTATAGCGAGATCGACAATTCATACTTTATCCGCGGCGGAGACTATAACGGAAAAGCCTCCGAAATCCTCACCGTTGAAAATGGCGTCAAATCCATTGATTTGGACTGGATCAGCGATAAACGTGTAAGTAAACTTGAGCTGACCAAGCCTGACGGTACCAGCGAGATCGTTAATCTGAAAGCAGGTTATGATGACGAAATTTTTGCTGGTGCCTGGCATCATAATGCAGTCATCAAAAATCCAAAACCGGGCATCTATAAACTGAACGTCACGATTCCTGATAAAGGAGCGTATCTCCTGATCGCCCGTTATCAGGCCGCTCAGGTTCCTGAGCTGAAATATAATCTGAATGCCGTAGGTCCGAAGCTGAATCTGCAACCACAGGATTCCCCTAAAAGCGTTACACAAGTCACGTATCAGGTTCAATATTACGGTGATCCACAGCAAGGAATTACTCCTGCGTCCACAGATCTGACGGTACAACAAAAAGCGGTTAACCCCACCGGACAAATCGAGCTGTCCAAAGCGGACAAGCCCGGCATTTATTCCGTAACCTATGAAATCGAGGGAACTACAGAGGCAGGCTATCCATACCGCCGTACAGCTGTTCAGTCCATTTATATTGACGCTGACGGGAATAAGTATGTTGATTAAACTCCCCCACGCAATCATTTATATCATTCACTAAAACAAAAAGGTGTAGGCCCTCAAAAGCCTGCACCTTTTCTTTTCTGTATCATAATAATGGCATCCGGTTTAATCACTTCAAATATCGTCACGCTTCAAATCTTCTATAAAATCAGTCACAATACTTTGGACGGCATCTTCCCGGGACATTCGGATATACCGACTGGTTTTCTGAATATCTTCCTCGAACAGATGAAGTATACTGCTCATAGCTTCCTGATCTCCGTTTCGTGCTAATTTGAGCAGTTTGATGAACTCAGCATCTGAGATAATTGACGCAGCATTTTCTTTTTCCATTTATTCACCGCCTGTTGGGATAGCTTCAGCTCTCTTGCAATCTGTGCTTCGGTTTTGTCTAGTATGTAAAGGTCAAAGATGATGGCTTTTCCGATCTCAGATGGTAGAGAGTTAATGAGCTGTAGAATGTACATTTTAGAGTTTGCAGAGTCTGTAAAAGATGGAGTAGCGACGGCTTCGTTCTTTTCCATGACAAATTCATGATTGGTTTGTACCCGGGCACGATACTGGATTCTCCATGCAATGCGATACAGCTTCTTACGATATTGTTCAACCAATGTTAGCTGAGATTGATTCATCATAAACCACCCTTTCTCTTTGGATTTGGCTTTTCGAAATCCTCATATTATAGGGTAATTTGAGAACACATTTCACAACCAAATAAGAACATTTGTTCTTATTTATTATACTATTTTTTAGGTCGGTTGTATACGGTTCTTTTGATTTACCTTCCTTTATATACGGCTAAAAAGGAGGGAAACCATTGCAGATGGATGATGCTCTTTCTATCATAACCAACGTAGGCTTTCCGGCAGGTCTTTGCTTTATTTTGTTGCGGCACATCCTGCACACCATGGAAGAAAAACTGGATAAGCTGGATCTCTCGCTCCATGAGCTGATTGAGGTCATTAAGGAATTAAACGATGGGAACCGTCATTCTTCCAAAGGCAGCAAGCCTGATGAATAACGAACACAAAGAAGCTCCAACCGACGATCCTCGCCGATGGAGCCTCTTTGTTTGTTTCATACCGGAAAATTTGTTTGATTGCGGATCTGATCATGCTCCAAGCTCGTGTTCAGATGATCATTTTCCAGTTTGAGCCTGGTCATGTCCAGCCTGTTCAATACGCTTCACGTCAGATGCCGACAGACCATACGCCCAATTGCTTTGCGGAGGCACGACCCATACGATATCCGGTTCACCGTTCACCATCCAGCCCTGATACACCTGCTGCGACTCATCCTGCTTGCCCAGCGATACGCTCAGCGTAAAGCGGTGAACAGGTTGGTTTAGCTCGGAGGCTTTACGCAAGGACTGGCTGCTGGCCAGATTTTTGATTTGCTGCGATAAGGAGGTCGCCGTATCACTGGTTACCGACTTTCCATTCAACGTCCAAGCTGTGGAAGAGCTTTCCCCGGTTCCCCCGTCACCGGATGACTTAAGCATCCAAGACGCAGACTGGCCTTCCCACTCCAGTCCGCCCAGCTTGTCATCATCCCAGTCAAACGGCGTCGTATCCGTAAAATCGGCTGCACCCAGTAACAACCCGGAAAGGGTATCCACAGGTACGGAAGCTACCTCTGTTTTATCTGACAGCACATAAGCAGCATCTCCGGAAGGCAACGTTTCGCCAAAAGCAAAGGTATGCTCGCTTCCATCCTTGGTCTTGATCTGAATTTGGTTGTTGGTGGCGCTGATTCCGTATTTGGCTACGTCTTTTGGAGAAGACTCCACCACCTCACCGAGCTTCACGTTTTGAATAGCGGCTAACCAATTGTCTATCGTATAACCGTTTAACGGATAAGACTGCGGCTTGCTCATGCTCCATTTGCCATCACGTTGGTTAAGCTCCACTGGCTTGCCGTCCTTCCCCATTATAGCGAAAGACGTAATATCCCCCTGCGTAAGCTGGACCAGCTGGCGAGCAGCAGGAGCTTGTTCACGAAAAAAGTTTTGGCTCTTGGCATAGACTATACCCGCTCCCAATACAACTAACAGCAGCACTGTGGGTATCCATTTTCTCATGCTCTTCTTCGCCTCCACCATAATAAGATTCCGGCTGCCGCAAACAACATCGGCAATCCGATCACGGATAGGGTCAATATAATCTTCGCTTGCGCAGGAGTCAAATAAACCACCTTATAATCCTGCTCCTGACGAGGACGAATGGTAAGCCCGTCAGATTGTTCCTGTACATAATTCAGACTGTTCAGCACAAAATCCCGATTGCCTCCCGTGCTGATCTCGGTGTCGCTCAGAAGGGCCGACGTTCCGAGAATAATTGCCTTAGGCTTGCCGTCCTTGCCATCTACCGCGTAACCCAGATCAAGCGGCCCCTGCGGGTCCTTGTCATCCTTCTGTGTTTCGTTGTTCAGCAGCCCCTGAATATTCGTTTCCCCATAGCTGGCGGCAGAAGATTTGAGCAAGGCCGTAGTCTTCCAATTCTTCTGCTCCCCCGCTTGCAAAGCAATAGACAGCGAAAGCACCGGGTACAGATTGGAGGCCGCCAGCTTATCGGTAATCGCATGACTGCCAAAGGTGGGTACTGTAAACAGAGGTCCAAGCGTATTCGTCTGCTCCTGATCCACCACGATCGCATGTGTATCCTTCACACCGTAATCCGCCGCCAGTGCGTCAAGATTTTTCCAGTCCGATTGCATGTTCGGATGAAAGCCCAACGCCAGAAACAGCTTTCCACCACCCTCCAAATAGGTGCGAATGCTTTTCAGCTCCGTCGCGCTGATATCCCGTTGCGGCCCAACAATAGCCAGCACCGATGCATCTTTAGGCACGCTACCCGCCTGATTGAGCTGCACTTCTTCTGTTTTCACATTATCCTGCGCCAGTGAATTGCTCAATCCGGTCATTTGGGACAAAGGGATTTCCTCATGTCCGGTCAGGAAAACGGCTTTTCCCTGGCGGGTAGACGATAGCCCCAGCAGTCCGCTGGTCAGCTTTTCTTCCCCTGTAAACTGGTACGCCCCCTCGCTACTTCCCTGTGCCTGTGTAAACAGACTACCTATATCAATAACACGTTTCTTCTCACCCTGAACCAGCACGATGGATGCTTCGGTGACACCGTATTCCTTGGCCAGCAGCGGCTCCTGATTCAGATCATATTGCTCGACCTTGAGCTTGCTGTTACGCTTGGCGTATTCCCTCAGCATATCCGTAACGTCCCGGTTCAGCTTTTGATTTTGCGAAGTCGATACGGTAAAAGCAATCAGACGCACGTCTTCCTTCACTCCCTGAATGGCCGTCAATGTCTGATCAGACAACGTATACTGTTTGCCTGCCGTCAAATCTAGCTGAAAGCCTCCCAGCGAACGCAGAAACAACGTCAGCAAAATAAAAATACCTACAGCAGCAACCGACAATACCACACTGTTTGTATGACCCAGCCATTTTTTCATGTTCATCACCTCCACCGTTTCCGTTCGACCACCTGAATGCTGAATAACAAAAAGAGCCCCGCCACCGTCACGTAATACAGCACATCGGCTCCGTTCAGCAATCCTTTGGTGAAGCTGTCAAACCGTGCGGTTAGTGAAAAAGGCTCCAGCCATTGCTGCAATGCCGCAGACGCGCCTGTTTGTCCACCAAACGAATCCAGCATCCAAAATACAAGCAAAATAATAAAGCTGACGACCGCGGACATCATCTGATGCTGCGAAAGCGTCGAAGCGAACAGACCAATGGCCATCATGGCTGCACCCAGCATAAACAGACCGATCACAGACGTAAATACCAGTGTCCAGTCCAACGCCCCGTAAAAGGACATTACGACCGGATATGCCAGGCTGCACAGCACCAAAATGAGCAGCATGCCCAGCGACGCCAAAAATTTACCCACAATCATTTCCGTCACACTCACAGGCGAGGTAAGTAACAGCTCATCCGTACCCTGCCTGAATTCCTCCGCAACCAGCCTCATCGTGAGCAGTGGGACGACAAACACCAGCATGGACAGCGTATCACCGAGTACCAGCCGATAATCCAAGATGCTTGGCTGATACATGACAAAATTTGTGTAAAAGAGCAACCCCGTCAGCAGCATGTACACCGCAAGCGCAAAATACGTTGTCGGCGTCCATAGATAGGCTTGAAGCTCTTTTTGACAGACCGCGAACAAACGCCTCATGGCCGTTCACCTCCTGTACTTTTGTTTTGCCCGTCCTTGTCGTTGCTGGACGCAGCCTCCTCACTGTCCTCCGTAACATCTGCGGAGATTTCATTTTCCGTCGAATGCTCGACTTGTTCCACTGAATTCACTTGATCTGCCTGACCCGTTTTCGACTCGCGAGTCGTTAACTGCTGGAATATATTTTCCAAGCTGAGGCTTTCTTTTTTCAACTCCAAAATCGGAAGCTTCGCACCAGACAGCACATAAAAAAGCTCCTCACGGAAATCCTCACTGGAGGCGCCTGTCAGTAACAGCCCGGTCAAATCTTGCTCAGTTGCAGTCTGCTTCGTGTCAGCTTGAGACAGGCCAGATGTTAATAGCTCCACCTCTACTTTCCCCCAACCGCTAAGAACGTTCAGCACCTGCTCACGGCTGCCTTTGACCTCTACTTTTACCTTAAATCCGTCTTCCATCGAACCGCCGAGCGCCTCAGGCCGTCCATCCAGCACCAACTCACCCTCATGGATGATAAGAACCCGATTACACAAGGCGTCCACCTCGGGCAAAATATGTGTGCTGAGCAGCACCGTATGATTTTCTCCAATCTCCTGAATGAGCTGGCGAATTTCGAGAATCTGATTCGGGTCCAAACCTGAGGTCGGCTCATCCAGCACCAGCAAATCCGGGTTATGAATAATTGCCCCCGCCAGTCCCAAACGCTGCTTATACCCTTTGGACAAACTGCGTACCAGTTGCTTTTCACGCCCGTTCAGCCCAAGCCGGGAAATCATCTCAGAAATGCGCAGCTTTTGTTCTCTCGCAGGTACATCTCGAATGCTTGCCACAAACTTTAAGTAGGATCGAACGGACATATCTCCATACAGAGGGGGCGTTTCCGGCAAATAACCGATTTTGGAACGAGCCTGTCTGCCCTGCTCCTGAATCGGTATGCCATCAATCGTAATCACTCCCTCATTCGGCTGGAGATACCCTGTAATCATGCGCATCGTCGTCGTTTTGCCTGCACCATTAGGCCCCAGAAACCCGACAATCTCGCCACGCTGCATTTCAAAATCCAGCTTATGTACGCCCCGGTTGCCCTCGTACCACTTGCTCACCTGCTGCACCTTGAGCACACGCTTCACCCTTTCTTTTATCATATTGCAAAGTCATAGTCTTTCACTGTAAACTACCCATTCGTCCAAACGGCTCTATTCCCTTCTCACACATCCAAAATGTTGCGTAGCGGAGGTTTTGAAGCTGGAGAAGCGCTAGCGCTCGCCTGATCGAAAGCTCAAATCCTTCGCGGAGCGGCCTCATCTGCACCTCATGCAACACTTTTAAACTCTAATGTTAATCCCACACATATAACTCCAGCTTAAAGTCACTTAAATATAAGCTTAAAATAATATGTCTAAAATGTGAACGAATGTACTTTTACACTCGTTAACTTGTACGGTTCGCTCTAACATTCATTTGCATCCCCGCATCAGCCACAATTTTATGCTGATTCCATCTAGGCTTCCATAGATACCCACACCCTGTCCTTTTGCTGGAATACCTTGGTATATAAGAAACTTTCGATTGGCTGAAGGGGGTTATTGAGATCAAAGTCCTATTTACCTTTTATATACCCAGCGGCGGCGTGGAAACCTTGAACCGCCAACGCTGCAAGGTGCTTAGCCAGGATGGGATTGAATGCCATCTTCTCTACTATCAGCAGGGTACGGGGATGCAAAACTTGCATGGAGATATTCCCGTGTTTACGACTTCTTCCGAGGGAGATATTTCTAGTCTGATACACACTCACCGTTACGATGCCATCATCGTCTCGTCGGATTACCAGATGCTCGCAAAACTGCGCATGTTGGGCTATCAGGGTGTGCTAATCTATGAATCACAGGGCTTCGGTCCGCACGTGGAGGCTGCATTGGTAGTAGGCGAAGCCACACCGTTTCTTCAAAGATACGCCAATGCAGTACTGCTACCCACCACTACGCATCTGGTCGAACTATTTTCCAGCATGTGTCCGTGGCTTAAGCGTTACGTGTTTCCAAATGTACTGGATACCAGCGTATTTAATTATGTACCTAACACTCCTCCGGTCAATCCGGTCATTGCATGGGTTGGGCGACTGGAGCCGAACAAAAACTGGAGGCATTTTATCGATATCTCTTACTGGATGCTGCAAAACCGCCCGGATCTTCGCATCTGGATGTTCTATGATAATACCCTTTCGCAGCCAGAGGATAAGGTACAATTCGAGAGCATGGTTACACAGCTTGGCTTGTCCTCCATTGTAGAACGTTTCAACAACGTGCCCCATGCTAAAATGCCTCTGTATTACTCCATGATTGGCGATTCGGGAGGGTATCTGTTGTCCACTTCACTGGTAGAGGGATTTGGATACGCCGTAGCTGAGGCCATGGCTTGCCGCTGTCCCGTGCTCAGCTCTGATTCTGACGGGGTGCGAGCCTTCATCGATCACAACGTAACGGGTAAATTTTATGCGCAAGGAGATATCTTGCAGGCGATATTGGAGGGACTGGATCTGATGAACAACGCGCCCGACCGCGAATCCATTCGCCAGAAGGGGCTGACAAGGGTCGTCGACCTGTTAGCACCGGATAAATATGTGCAATCCTTCCGGCAAATGATGGGCGCGCTGGGCGTGGGGTAAGCTATTATTTTAATGAAGAATTACTCCAGCAGCTTAAAGTAGGGCAGGTCTCCAAGACGATACAGAAACCATTATCCCCCAAAAATAATAGCTGACGACATCCCTTTTTACACACGGGCCATCGTCAGCATTATGACTTTCTTTTTTTATCACTACTGTTCGGAATCTATCTAATCTTTAATAATTGGTCTCCAGCATGAATAACTGTTGTAGCTTCCATTATGATATCTGTGTACACGGCTGTATTAGTTACAATGACGGATGTGGTGATATCATATCCTTCATCTGCTATAGCCTCGGGATCAAATTCAACCAGCTTGTCTCCTTTTTGAATGGTATCTCCTTCAGACACAAAAGAAGTGAAATGCTTTCCTTTCAGGCTGACCGTATTTATTCCAATGTGAATGAGCAGTTCAACACCATCCTCAGAAATAAGCCCAATCGCATGTTTTGTTTTGAAAACGGTAACAACAGTTCCGTTAAACGGCGCGTAGGCTACCCCGTCTCTTGGAATAATAGCCGCGCCCTGACCCATCGCACCACTGGAGAACGCTTCATCTTTTACTGCGGTTAAAGGAATCAATTCCCCGCTTAAAGGACTGAATACCGCTTTTTCCTCCTCTTTGCTTTCATCTGCAACCTTAATCTCAGAAGCAGGTTTAGCATTTTTATAGCCGAAAAGATAGGTCAGGATAAATGCGAGTACAAAAGCCACAACCAAAGATATGATAAAGCCGATGAAACCTGCATCTATACCTTTTGGATTAATGAACAGAGGAATACCGAAAACGCCGCCTGAGGCAAAACCATATGCCGTGGATCCCAGCAAACCTGCTGCGGCTCCCCCTATACCTGCGGCAATGGAAGCTAAAATAAACGGCTTTTTGGCAGGTAGCGTAACACCGTAAATAGCTGGTTCCGTAACTCCCATCAAACCCGCAATTGAAGCAGAAGTGGCAATAGGTTTTAATTTAGGGTCACGTGATTTCAAAGCAATGGCAAAGGCCGCACCGGTTTGAGCAAAAGTAGTACAGAACAACATACCGTTAATCGGATCAAACCCGTTCGTAACTACATTATTCAGGAGGATTGGAATAAATGCCCAATGCAGACCGAAGATAATAATGGCCTGCCAGAACCCGGCCAGAACGAGACCAGCTACAGCCGGACTTAACTGGTAAATCCACATGGAGCCTTTAGCTAACCCATCGCTGACTATAGTTGCTATCGGCCCGACAACCAGAAAAACAATCGGTGATATGATGACCAAAGTCAGAAAAGGCACAATGAACATTTTAATGGAGGCAGGTGCATACTTACTTATAAATTTTTCGACCTTAGCTGCCAACAATGCTCCAATAATGATAGGTATAACAGAAGAAGTATAATTAATCAGAACGACAGGTATGGTCAAAAAGGACAGCGCCGTTTTATCCGTAAAGGCGGAAGTAATGGTCGGATATACCAAGGCGGCTCCCAAAACAGCAGACAGGTACGGGTTTCCTCCAAATTTTTTACCTGCTGAAAACCCTAAAATAACCGGAAAGAAATAAAACATAGCGTCTGCTGTCGCATATAAAATTTTATACGTGCCCATCTGATCCGTCATCCAGCCCAGGGATGTGCATAAAGCCAAAAGTCCTTTTAGAATCCCCACAGCGGCGAGCACACCAACAACGGGCATGAACACGCCTGAAATTACATCGACAAATCGGGAGAATAAACTGGATTTCTCATTGTTTTGCTCTTCTTGACTCGCTTGATTCGGCTTTACTCCCATCGTCTCCAAAAGAGCTTCATATACCTTTGGGACCTCATTACCAATGACCACCTGAAATTGTCCGCCGCTTTCTACGACAGTAATGACACCGTCAATCTGTTTGATTTTTTCTTTATCTGGTAATTGATTATCCTTTAATTTGAACCTCAATCGAGTGACGCAGTGAATTACACTGTTCACATTTTCGCTTCCTCCCACTGAACTTAATACTTCTTCGGCTGTTTTTTTATGATCCATCATGTTCACTCCTTCTTGGATGCGCTTTCTATTTTCTTTCTTGCAATAGCAGCGACAATTATGACGCTTATACCGCCTGCAAGCTTACCCACGATCATAGCTGCCATCATGTTCGTCTTTTGTTTTATTTTGTTCCGATGATCACAACATCACTTTCAAAACTATGCATGTCTATAATGGATTGACCATCCTGGATGTACACCTCTGTTTGGGCAAAACGTTTTCCCGCTAAATCAATCGTTGTAAACTTGTAATCCTGCACATTGATGCTTAACCGCACCTTTGTGTTAACCGGAATATACAAAACTACGGTATTCTCGTTTCCGGCGGCTCTAATCTCTTCTGTCTTATTTAGAACAATATCCAGCGGCCTAATGCCAACAAGCTTATACATTTCAAACAGATATTTAATAAATGAATAATCCCATGCACCTTCAAAACGCAATGCCGTTCTCCAATCATAGGGGCTATCAAAGCCTTCCCCTTCTACGATGCCGAATTTCTTCCCTTTTTTATGCCAGCTCCAAATTCCGTGCGCTCCGTATGTTACTCCTGCTCCCCCACCTGCAAGGAGACTCTGCCATGCTGCTTTTCTGGCATCCAATGCAGTATATCTGCCATACACATTGCGGCTGTAACTAATTTGTTCATAACATGGCTCCCCGTTAATTACAGGCCGTATATCCGACTTATGATAGAAATGTTGAGCAATCTCGTGGGCTACATGTTGAAACTGGGAGTTGTGTCCTGATTGATACATATAGAATGCAAGACCCTTGTGTTTCTCAAAGACATGAGGAATTTCCCTCAATCTTCCTTGAATATGCAGCGTAGTTAAGCTTGCCGGGCTTAATTGGTGTACAATATCCAGTGCTTTTAAATAATAGGAATTGGCACGTTCAGTTGGAAAATCACTATCCCCACTGATCAGAAAAATAGGATCAAATGGAGAAAAACGGTTTACGACGTGCGTTACGTAGTGTTCAATGCATTCAAACGGCATTTTATTGCCCTTTTGGAACATTTCAGCCCATGTATCCGGTACGTAGTTACACCACAACAGAACCAGTGCTGGAACAAATCCACGCTCTACAGCCATTTTTATCATGACTTCCGCTCGATCAAAATAAGCTTCGTTTAATGTATGGTAGTCGAAGTCTCCATTTTCCAGTAACGCAAACGGCTGTAGATTCAGATCCGATTCACTTGCATCCCATTGTTGAAGCATGTTGATTTGCAACACATTGAAGCCCTGCATCTTCCGATAGTCAAGGTAATCGCTCCACTCCTCCAACGTCGCGTTGGTAAATACGCTCCAAACCGTATCTGCCAAATAAAAAAAGAGTTTTCCCTCTTTGATAAAACTTCTTTGATTTTCAGCAATGTTTAAACTCAAATGAATCACCTTTCCTTTCTCGCCAAATTCACAACATCCCCTAAACAAAACTAAATAAACAACTAAATTATATGTTTTATTCGTAAAATAAACTAAATTAAAGCGCTTTACATTTGAATATTAACACCATCATTTATAAAAGGTCAACATTTTTCTGTTCAATGTTTTTTAGTTTAGTTTAGTTTAGTTTATAATCTAAACTTTTTTGTAGAATAATGATATAATTTATGTAGTTTAGTTCAATAGGGGGTTCTGCATTGAAAATTGATGATATTGCAAGGCTTGCAGGTGTTTCGAAATCTGCTGTCTCCCTTGCTTTTAATAACAAACCCGGAGTTAGTGAAGAAACAAAGGAGCAAATTCTAAAAATTGCACAAGAGCATGGATATAAACCACGTACCATGAAGTCCAACAAGGAATCTATTAAAAATCACCATGTGATTCGCTTTGTGGCATGTAAAAATACAGACATCGTAACAGAGCATTATGATTCATTTCCCTTTTTCAATGAATTAATTCATCATATTACTAATCAGGTGAGAGAGCATGGAAATACCCTAATTTTTTCGTCTTTTGATAGCCATAACCTCGAAGAAGAATTATCTGCTTTGGAAAAAGATCAGCCCTCTTCAGGCGTACTTCTGCTTGGCACCAATTTAACTTCCGAGATTATTCATTCTATACAATCCATTCATACCAATATTGTGATTTTGGATACCTGCTTTGAACACGTCGACGCCAGTTTCGTATCCATTAATAACTATCTTGGCGGGTATCAGGCAGGCCAATACTTAATTCAGTCTGGACACAGACGAATAGGATACGTGCAATCCAGTACCAGAATCCTCAACTTTAAAAAACGAAAGGAAGGGTTTATGGCGGCTTTAGAGGAGCACAATCTTTCCATAGAAAATGGGCTTATATTTGATATGCATCCCATGCTTGTGATGTCACAGGACTCTTTCAAAACAGCTATTCATGAATTGAATGAGCTTCCTTCGGCCCTATTTTGCGAAAATGATTATATGGCGATCAGTGCCATTAAAACGTTTCAGGAAACGAACATTCGAGTGCCTGAACAAATTTCCATCATGGGGTTTGATAATATTAATGAGGCTAAGGTTATTAGCCCGGAACTCACAACCATTCATGTGAAAAAGGAGGTTTTGGCCCGAACTGCTGTAAACTTGCTTATGGAGAGACTTAACAACGATCAGAAGCATCATACTCAGGTTCTGGTGAATACAGAGGTTATTGAAAGAAAATCTTGTTTAGCCTCAGAATGACCTATGATAAGGTAAACTAAATGGGGTGATAGAGAAGATAACAAGAGGGAGGGTTCAGCATGATATATGATTATGTGAGCTGGACAGGAGCGGTCTTCATCATACTCGCCATTATTTTAAGTGGAACAGGGGTTCTATGATTCTAAAATAAAGCCGCCGGGTAGGCGGCCTGCCTATTTACTCTCCTGTTTCAGCAAACTTATGAATGCGTACCCCAATTTCATCACGCACACGCTGGAAGACGGCCCATTTTTCCTCTTCGGTACCCTGCGCTTTCGCTGGATCATCAAAACCCCAGTGCTCACGGCGCACATGAGGAGGCGTAACAGGACATTTATCCGCTGCATCCCCGCACAAGGTCACAACCAAGTCGGCGGAGTTTAGCCGTTCAGAGCTGATGATATCTGATGTTTGCCCTGAAATATCAATCTCCACTTCCTGCATAGCCTGTACAGCTTTCGGGTTCAGTCCATGTGCTTCAATGCCTGCGCTGTATACGTTCCAGTGATCGCCCAGAACCTTTTTGGCCCAGCCTTCTGCTATCTGACTACGGCAAGAATTACCAGTACACAAGAAGTAAATTGTCTTTTTATCCATGATGATCGTCTCCTTTAGTGTTTAAATCATAATATTGTCAACCACAAATACAAACCCAAAAGTGTGAAAAAAAGCGTAGGCAAGGTCAGAATTACACCTGTTTTGAAGTAGGTTCCCCAACGAATCTTTATGCCTTTAGAAGTAAGCACATGCAGCCAGAGCAGCGTAGCCAAGGAGCCAATGGGTGTCATCTTGGGCCCTAAATCCGACCCGATTACATTGGCGTAAACAAGTGCCTCCCGGATCATTCCTGTTGCGTTCGTAGCATGGATCGCCAGCGCATTAATCATGACTGTAGGCATGTTGTTCATCACCGACGAAATGACGGCAGCCATAAAACCCATAGCCATCGTAGCCACAAACATCCCCTCGTCTGCTGCCGCTTGAATAAGATGAGCTAGCAAATCTGTCAAACCCACATTACGCAACCCGTATACTACGACGTACATCCCGATGGAGAAAAATACGATGGCCCATGGCGCGCTTCTCATGACTTCTTTTACAGGTACCACAGGACTTTTACGAGCAATAAATAAGAGAATAACAGCAATGATTGTCACAATTACCGAAACTGGAATGTTGAAAAATTCGCTGATCAGATAACCTGCAAGCAGAAGGGTCAGGAAGATCCAGGAAAGCCGGAACATTTTCGCATCCTTAATCGCTTTAGCAGGAGCCGTTACATGAGCAACATCAAACTTCCCTGGAATGCTTTTACGGAAAAAGAGATACAGCACTAACATGCTCGCAGCTATAGAAAAAAAATTCGGAATAATCATGCGGCCTGCATACTCCATAAATGTAATGTTGAAGAAATTGGCGGTCACGATGTTAACCAAATTGCTGACGACGAGCGGAAGCGAAGCCGTATCTGCAATAAAGCCGCTGGCTATGATAAAAGGGAATACCCTTGTTTCTTCAAACTTGAGCGCCCGTACCATCGCCAGTACAATGGGAGTCAGGATCAAAGCGGCACCATCATTTGCAAAAAAAGCAGCTACCACCGCTCCCAGCAAAGTCACATACATAAACAGCCGGACCCCGCTTCCCTGCGCAGCCCTCGCCATATGTAAAGCGGCCCATTCAAATAGTCCGATCTTATCCAGCACCAATGAAATGAGAATAATAGCTACAAAAGCCAGCGTGGCATTCCACACGATTCGGGTTACTTCCCACACATCTTGAATATGAACCACGCCAACAAGCAGAGCCAAAATTGCTCCTGCGGAGGCTGACCATCCAATAGACAGGTTCTTGGGCTGCCAGATCACCAGCGTCAAAGTTAACAGGAAAATAGCGCATGACAAGAAAACCGATAACACGTTCAAACCTCCGATCCAAGATGTATCATCACATCAAATCATTTTATAAGCATATGCTTATATATTGGGCATCATTTTCCATGCTCACAGAGGCAACTTTTCCATCGAATCTTTAGCAGGAGCAGGAATTCGAATCAGGTCCGCAAGCAGCGGTTGGTTCTTCTTTATTTAAAAGCTTCAAAATTTGCTTCTCATCTGGCATACATTGAAGGACCGCTTGAATATGAGGCTTGTCCTCCACATTGAGAGAATAGTACACCCACTGTCCGCGTCGAGCTTCTTTTACAATCCCTTGAGACTTTAGCTTTCTTAGATGCTGGCTGATACCCGGTTGCGAAATATCAAAAATCTCGACAAATTCGCACACACACCATTCCCTCTCTTGGAGCAAAGAGAGCATCGTCAGCCGTGTTCTATCACCCAATAGCTTTAATTGATCCGCTACATAAGCCAGTTGGTCCAATATGATCACCTCTTCTCTCTATATATAATCATTTGCTTATATCTTAATTGTATACTCAACACCACTCTTTTTCAATACAATCGTATAATCGGATTTTTCACTTTTACATAACCAATCTACTTTAACCGTTGTATACTGTTCATCAGAACAGCTATGGAAGGAGGCTCGTTTTGCGTATTTTTGATATTCTTCGTATATTGGTTGCAGAACAGATGGTGAGCGGAGAACACCTGGCAAATGTATTGAAGGTATCCTCTCGAACCATACGAACGGATTTAAAGGAATTGGGGGCGCTGTTGTCGAAGCATGGAGCAGCAGTCAAACCCCTTAAAGGAACGGGCTACAAGTTAGAAATTCGGGACGAACAAGCATTTCATCATTTACTAAAGCAGTTAAAGGATTATGAAAATCATGTGCCCTATCCATTAGCGAATTCTTCTGAAGCCAGAAATCGTGTTTTAATGAAAAAGCTGCTACTCACCAATGCATATATCAAACTTGATGATTTAGCTGAGATCCTGTATGTTAGTCGATCTACTTTACAGAATGACCTCAAAGAACTGCGCAAGTTACTGGCAACCTACGGACTATCCCTGGAGAATAGACCGTATCATGGTATTCGAGTCAAAGGTAACGAGGCCAAGCTGCGTTATTGCATTTCCGACTATATATTCAGTAGAACAGATGAAATAGGCGAGCGGCAGATGTCCCACCCTCCTCTGATCTCTAACGAAGAGATGGAATGGATAAGAGAAGTGATTCTGGATCGCATTGAATTCAATGATGTTCAGTTGTCGGACATTGCTTTGAACAATCTGGTCATTCATATTGCTATTGCATGTAAGCGTATTCGTGAAGAAAGGTATGTTTCGTATTATCCTCAAGAAATGAAAAAAATTGAAGCGCAGAAAGAGTTTATGGTGGCGACTGAGATCGTATCTGCTTTAGAACAAAAAATGAAGCACTCCTTTCCACTTGTTGAAGTTGCGTACATTGCTGTGCACCTGCTGGGTGTAAGGACAGTCGTTAGTGCCCATTTGGATGAAATAGAGATTAAAAAGATCATTGATAAAGATATCTACGAACTGACTATTGAAATACTAAACCAAATTGATCAACAGTTGAAAATGAACATTCACAACGACAAGGAATTGCTGATTGCTTTTTGTCTTCACCTCAAACCGGTCATTAACCGTTATCAATACGGAATGAATTTGCGGAATCCTATGCTGGATGAAATCAAAGCCAATTACCCGCTTGCCTTTGAAGCAGGTATCATTGCTGCGGAAGTCATCAAGCAGCGACTTCATATACACATCGAGGAAAATGAAATTGGGTATTTAGCCATTCATATCGGAGTCGCGATGGAAAGAAAGAAAATGGAGGGCGCACCCAAAAAGTGCATGATCGTATGTGCTTCTGGACTCGGCAGCGCAAAGCTGCTGTATTATAAGCTTCAATCGGTCTTCGGTTCCAGGTTGGAAATCGTGGGAACCACTGAATTTTATAAGCTTAAACAAATGCCGTTGGATACACTGGACTTTGTCATTAGCACGATCCCCATTTCAGAACCGCTTTCTGTACCCATGATACATGTGAATACATTTTTAGGCGGTTCTGATATCACTAAAATTGAACAAGCAATCTCAGAGGCAAGACTTCCTGCTGTGCAGTATGTACGAAAAAAATTGGTTTTTCTTCAGCAGAAGTTTGAAAACAAACTCCAAGTGCTTGAATTTATAGCCGCAAAAATACACGAAGCCGATCTTGTGAAAGGCCCCTTGCTGCAATCTGTGGTAGAGCGTGAAGCTGTTTCCCCAACTTCATTTGGCAACTTTGTCGCGATTCCGCATCCGATGGAACCTTTCGCTGATTCCACGTTTTGGGCCATCTGTACATTACAAAAAGCTATCGATTGGGATGGCAAGCCAGTACAGTTTATTTGTATGCTCTGCATACAGCGCACCAAATCAGAAGATTTACAGAGTATGTATCATATTTTGCTTGAAATTTTAAATAATGAAAAGCTCGTCCAGCAGCTTATCCGCTGCAAAACGTACACGGAATTTGTAGAAGTGCTGCATATAAATAGCTGAATATTAGCAATATGTAATTGCAAAGGAGGAACCTGAAGCCTGCAAGGCGGGGGTCTCTCCTTTTTGTGGTGATGGAGAAGTCATTTAGAAGAGACGATTTTTCCGTTAAGAAGCGGAAAAATTATGCGTTAAATTGAAAGCGATTCCAAATTATAATACTAAAGAAGGCAGCTTTTGAAGGGAGATAAAAAAACATGAATAATGATGAAACTACAGAGCACGACGTGAGTATGGAGGGCATGGATGATACAGAAATTGTATTCCAAATTATATTATACGCTGGGAATGCACGCAGCTCGGCCATGGAGGCGATTGAGCTTGCAAAGGCGGGAAAGTTTCAGGAAGCCAAAGAAGAATTATCCTCAGCTAAAAAAGAACTGGTGTCCTCCCACAAAATTCAAACCAGAATCATCAATAAGGAAGCAGCGGGTGAAAAAACAGAGATGTCGGTCATGATGGTACATGCTCAAGATCATTTGATGAATGCTATCACCATTCGAGATATGGCCTCAGAGTTTGTAGATCTGTATGAACGTATTGATCAATTCGTACCAAAATCGTAGAGGGAGGGGCACTATCCCATGGCTTTCAAAAACAAGCTAGTCGACGGCCTCACATCAGTGGCAAATGCAATCAACAATTTTAAATATATTATAGCGATCAAATCAGCCTTTATCACATTAATGCCTGTCATCATTGTCGGTGCCTTTGCTGTACTGATTTCCAATATGGTCATGGACCCGGTCAATGGTCTGGCCCATTTTAAACCTTTCTCCTTCCTGGCAGAGTACAAACCGATTTTCTCAGGCATTAACTATGCCAGTTTGAATATCCTTACCATCCTGGCTATTTTCATGATTGGTCTGGAGCTAGGAAAAATTAACGGGGAGAAAAACCTCTTCCCAGGACTACTCGCTGTAATCTGCTTTATATCTGTAACGCCAACCACGATAGAGTTGATGGTTAACGGAGAAATGCAAAAAGTAACGGATGTCATAGCCCGCCAGTTTACGGATACCAAAAGCTTGTTTTTAGGTATTTTCATAAGCATTCTATCCGTTGAGCTGTACAGCAAACTGGGCAAGTCCGATAAGCTAAAAATTAAAATGCCTGAAAGTGTTCCCAGCAATGTGGCTGTTTCTTTCTCTGCACTCATTCCAACCATCATTACGGTGACTGTCTTCTCGATGCTTGGATTCTTCTTTCATAAATTTACAGGTCTCTACCTGTATGATGCCGTCTATAATGTGGTGCAAAAACCTCTGGAGACCGTGGTGCAAGGACTGCCGGGTATATTGGTACTGATGCTGGTTGCGCAAATCTTCTGGGTGATCGGCATTCACGGGAACCAAATGGTAAAACCGATTCGTGAACCTCTGCTGCTTGGAGCGATTACCGTCAACATGACTGCTTATGAGCAAGGACTGCCGATTCCGAACATTATTACGATGCCTTTCTGGGACGTATACATGAGTATCGGTGGTTCAGGGATTACGCTGGCCCTTTTGATTTGTATTATGATTGCTTCCAAGCGCGAGGATATGAAGGAAATTACCAAGCTTTCGTTTGGACCTGGCCTGTTTAATATTAACGAGCCTGTCATTTTCGGACTTCCGATTATGTTGAATCCATTGATGGCTATCCCTTTCATTATTACTCCGCTTATCACAGGAACGATTGGCTACTTTTCGACGTTGCTTGGATTTGCAGGTAAGGCCGTCGTCATGGTTCCATGGACTACTCCGCCTATTATTAATGCCTACCTGTCTACAGGTGGAAGCATTGGCGCCGTCGTAACCCAGATCATTTGTATTGTGGTAGCGATTATCATCTATTTCCCGTTCGTCAAAATTGCCAACAAGCGAACGGCTGAATAATGCGCTACTATGGAGGTATATTTCCTAATAGAAAGCGTATTCTTATTGGATTCAGGTTAACGCCAACTTTAAAGGAAGAAGCTGATCATGGTGAAAATGACTTTTCGGTGGTATGGCGAGCAGGATTCCATTCCACTCTCTTACATCCGGCATGTCCCCTATATCAAAGGAATTGTAAGCGCGGTTTATACCGTTCCGCCTGGAGAGGTATGGCCTTGGGACCGTATCACTGCTCTCAAGCAGCAAATCGAGGAAGCGGGACTTACATTTGAAGTCGTGGAAAGCGTTCCTGTACATGAAGCGATCAAGCTGGGACTCCCCACCAGGGACAACTATATTGCCAATTATAAAGAAACGCTGAGAAGGCTGGGTGATGCCAGGGTAAAAGTCGTCTGCTACAATTTCATGCCTGCCTTTGACTGGTTTCGTACCGTCATTGACAAGCCTCTTCCCGACGGATCGTTGACATTGGCTTTCTCGGGGGAAGAACTGAAAAAGATTGAGCCGAACATTGCTGATTTTACGCTTCCGGGTTGGGATTTATCATATCCAAAGAAAGAACTCCCTGCTTTAATGAAGCAGTATAAAGAACTGGGAGCCGAAGGAATCTGGGAGAATCTAGCTTATTTTCTGGCAGAAGTAATTCCCGTAGCCGAAGAGGTCGGCGTAAAAATGGCGATCCATCCAGATGATCCGCCATGGCCTGTTCTGGGTCTGCCGCGTATTCTTAGCAAGGAAGCAGATTTTGACCGTCTGCTGGAGCTTCAGCCCAGCGTGCATAACGGTATTACCTTTTGCAGTGGCTCGCTAGGCAGCTCACCAGACAATGATTTACCCGGAATGCTAGACAAATACGCCGCGCAGAAAAGGATTCATTTTGTTCATCTACGTAATGTCAAACGTTATCCTAACGGTGATTTTGAAGAGTCAGCGCATCTGTCCGAATCGGGTAGCATAGATATGGCGGAGCTGATTCATATCCTGCATCGTCATCAGTTTGAAGGGTATGTAAGACCTGACCACGGGAGAATGATCTGGGGAGAACAAGGAAAGCCCGGCTATGGACTGTATGACCGTGCATTGGGAGCGGCCTACTTAACGGGCCTTTGGGAATCTATAGTACGAAAAGGAGAAGCATGTAATGGCTAAACATACGATACAAATTCCGTCGAATTTCATCATGGGTGCTGCGGCTTCCGCCTGGCAGACAGAGGGCTGGAGCGGTAAAAAGGAAGGGCAGGACTCATTTCTCGACCAATGGTACAAAAATGACCGCTATGTCTGGCACAATGGATATGGACCTGCGGGTGCAACCGACTTCTATAATCGTTACGCTGAGGATATTGCGCTGATGAAGCAGATTGGCCTAACCCATTATCGTACTTCTATTAATTGGTCCCGCTTCTTAACGGATTATGAGAATGTTGTCGTGGATGAAACGTATGCGGATTATATGAGCCGGGTCATTGACGAGTTGATTGCAAGTGGGGTCGAGCCCATGATTTGTCTGGAGCACTACGAGGTGCCCGCTTTTTTGCTGGACAAATATGAGGGCTGGTCTTCCAAGCATGTGGTGGAACTGTTTGTGAAATATGCAGAAAAGGTTTTTGAACGATACGGAGATCGGGTAAAACACTGGTTTACATTTAATGAGCCCATTGTTGTACAGACTCGTGTCTATCTGGATGCCCTTCGCTATCCCTATGAACAAAATACGCGGAAGTGGATGCAATGGAATTATAATAAAACGCTGGCTACTGCGAAATGCGTACAACTTTTCAAAACCAAAAACTATAATCAGAACGGGGCTAAAATAGGCGTTATTTTGAATCCTGAAGTAACCTATGCCCGATCCAGCGCCCCTCATGACCAGTATGCTGCACATGTGTATGATTTATTTTACAATCGAGTATTTCTGGACCCGCTTATTAAAGGCGAATACCCGCAAGAACTATTCGACTTAATGAGCAAGCATGATATTGCATTTGAAGCTACAACGGAAGAACTGGCAGTGATTAAGGAACATACCGTTGACTACGTCGGGATCAATCTCTATTATCCGCACCGGGTCAAAGCGCAGAGTAAAGCGTGGAATGAAAACATTCCCTTCCACCCCTCTTACTACTATGAGCATTTCGATCTTCCGGGTAAAAGAATGAACAAGTCACGGGGCTGGGAGATTTATCCCAAGATCATTTACGATATGGGAATGCGTATCAAGAATGAATATAACAATATCGAGTGGTTTGTCGCGGAAAATGGTATGGGTATTGAGAATGAAGTTGTCTTCAAAAATGAGGAGCACATCATTCAGGACGACTATCGCATTGACTTTATAACTGAGCATTTATGCTACACGTTACAGGCTGTAGAAGCCGGCTCCAACTGTACAGGTTATATGCTGTGGGCCTTTACAGACAACGTTTCTCCCATGAATGCTTTTAAAAATCGCTATGGACTGGTGGAAATTAACCTGGAGAATGATCGAAGTCGGCATTTGAAGAAGTCCGGCTACTGGTATCAATCTGCCATCAAAGAACGCTCGTTTGTTGCTGATCTGGATGAAGAGTATAAATAATTAAAAATCAATTTCTGGAGGCGTTCAAATATGAAAAAAATTATTCTGGCCTGCTCTGCGGGTATGTCCACATCCATTCTGGTTTCCAAGATGAAAAAAGAAGCAGCAGCCAGATCCATGGAGCTTAACATCGAAGCCATCCCCGAAAGTACCATTAAGGAAGAGCTGGAAGGCATTAAAGATTCTGTGATTGCTATTTTGCTTGGTCCTCAAGTACGGATGCGTAAAAAGCCGGTTGCCGAAATTGCAGCTCCCTATGGCATCCCGGTGGATGTCATTGATACGATCGCTTATGGTAGAGCAAACGGTGCCGCCGTGCTGGATCAAGCCTTGAAGCTGGCTGGCGAATCATAATGAACATGTAGACATTTTTCGATGAATAGCAAAAGGCAGCAGTCTCCCATCAGGAAGCTGCCGCCTTTCCGTATATTGGTATACATATTGATATTGATTATCCCGTCACCTTAAACCGTCCAATCAACTGGCGTAGCTCGGCGGACATCCCTTTCAGGCTCTCCGCCGATTGGCTGACGCCTTCCATGGAGGTTAGCTGCCCATCCGAGGCTTCTGTAATCAGGTGGAAGTGTTCGGCTGCATGCCGTGAAATTCCCTCCATTTGGTCCACGGAAGCTGCGACTTCCTCCGAAACAGAAGTGATCTCCTCCGAGGCAGCCGATACCTCCTGCAATTGTGTCGTGATCCGTTCCAGACCGGAATGAATATGGCCAAAGGATTGTCCAGCCACATTTACAATGTCCATTCCCACCCTGGCTTCAAGGGCGCTTCCCTCCATCCGCTTGGACAGCTCGGAAGTCTGTTGCTGAACCGAGGTGATGATGCCTGCGATAACCGCCGAGGACGACTGGGATTGAGTCGCCAGCTTCCTTACCTGCTCGGCTACCACGGCAAAACCACGCCCATGCTCTCCGGCCCGAGCCGCTTCTATCGCTGCATTCAGCGCGAGGAGATTGGTTTGTCCGGCAATATCCGTCATCAGGGAAAGTACCTCTCCGATTTCCACGGAATGCTCCTCTAATTGTTTGGTGGCGGTAGCCATCGCCGCTGTAGAGTCTACAATGGATTTCATTTGATCCACAGCCCTGACAATGGCTTCATTACCCTGATGAGCATTCTCGGTAGTTTCCTGCGATAAGTCCGCTACAATCGCAGCAGATTGTGCAATTCGATGCATGCTGGAGGTCATGTCCTCCATGCCTTTATTCATCTCCATGGCCTGGAATACCTGGGTTTCTGCCCCCACCGCAGCTTCTTTAATATGTATGGAAATATCCCGACTGGCTTCTGCTGTAACATGGGCATGATTGTACACATCCCCGGATGAAGACAGGATCTGGTCCGAGCCTTTGCCAATGCCCTCAATTACCGTTCTTGTATCCGTTACGAGGACCCCAAAAGCCGAAGCCAGACGGCCAATTTCATCCTTACGATTCGTATCAATAACGACCGTAAGATCGCCTTCACCAACCTTGGCAACATCTTTGGTCAACCTTAATAACGGACGAGTCAAATATTTGGCTAGTGCAAAGACCAACAGAATACATACCACCAGCACAATCGCAGCTACGATCAGCATCGTTCTTCTGGATGTTTCCATTAATTTGTATACCTCTGTAGCATCCAGATCTGCCCCGACAACTCCTGTAATGCTGCCGTCCTTGCCTTTAATCGGAACATAAGCCGAGACGGTGGCTCCGTACTCATCCTTCGTCAGATCGCCTATGGAAGCCTCCCCAGTTTCCAAAGTATGCAGCATCCCCGGGTACGCATTGTTTTCGGGAGTGCCCAGCGGCGAATAGTCCTCTTTGGCGGTGGAAGCAGCCACGCCGTCAACGATGTACACATAGCTCGCTTGGCCTCCGTCTTCCACTTTCCCCAGCGTGTATAAATACTTGAAGCCGTTAGCTTCCTTCAGCTCGTTAAGCTGATCGCGCAGCTCATTAAAATAAGCATTCTCTCCCCCGGCAACGGGTTTAATGTCTGTGTATTTGTCCACATTAATCATGGCTGCGGCCCTTTCGGCCACCGCTTTGGCCTGCTGGCCCATGGAGTTTTCCACCAGTTCGCTCGAAGATTGATACAAGGTAAAACCCAGAATGGCTCCACCGATTACAATAAGGCCCGAAAAAAACAACACCATACGTGACAACAGACTGTTCAACCCGCCAACGCTCCTTTGGATAATCCAACTTGTATTTACATCATTTTATATTATACATGTCTTTCTGCCTATCCTTTTTAGTTAAATCGTCCCATATTTCCTATTCCACATCAAAATTGAAGTATGTTTTAGCATAAGGCTCCTTCATCAGCGTAAAGTGCCACCATTCCTTGTTGTAAGGTTTGAAGCCACGCTTCACCATAGCATCCCTAAGGATTTTTCGGTTCGCCTGCTGTGTCTTGCTGATCAGCTTCGTGTTGTAATAGGAAATATCACCGAAAAAATCAAACGGACTCCCCATATCGACAGTCTTCCCCGTTTTGATGTGCACCAGCGTCAAATCCACGGTGCTCCCCCGCGAATGGCCGGATTTCCTGGCGATGAAGCCCAGCTTGAACAATTTGCGCTTATCCAGCTTCGGGTAATACTGCTGCTTCATTTTGAGATCACCGTTATCCTGCGACCATCTGACAAAATGATTCACGGCTTTTTGCGGACGATAGGCATCGTATACTTTCAACAGATATCCTTTGGCTGCCAGATCATCGCTAACCCCTTTTAAAGCCGCTGCACCTGTATGGGTCATGATCGCAAAAGGCCTCTTATATCCATCAATCCGTCTGCCAACAAAGTTATTTTCACTATAATAGCGGATTTCATATTGCGCCGCAGGAATCACTTCATCCAGATACACGAATCCCTTGGGCAATTTATTTTTCTTCTCAATGTTCAAATTCTGCGTTGTACTGCTATCCGCAGTTACGTCCGAGGCTCCGGCAGCAACGGTGAAAAAAGGACCTGCATTTAGCAATAATGCATATGTAATCAGTGCGATGCCGATTTTTCTTAAAGACTTCTTCAACATAGGCAGACTCCCCTTTGTGAAACTGGTTGGCTTACTGCTGACCATTGTATCAGGTGAGGACATATTTTCCTATAAGTAGCTGCCAGGCTATCCATAAAAAAGAGGCTGCCCCCAGCCCCTTCCTGAATCGCACGCTTTCCCGCTACACGCCTTCTTTTCCTGAACCAATACTGCTCGCATACGTTTCCTTCAATCCGGCAGAGATGCCATATAGCGGCTCCCATCGAAGCCAATGTCTCGCGACTGCGTTGCTAAGACAGCTATGGTGAATGTCTCCCGCCCGCGCAGCTGAATACACGGGCCGAACGGACGAGCCGTGCAGCTTCAGCAAATCGTAGGCCAGCCGATTGATGGACGTGGTTCGTCCCGTACTCACATGTACCGTACGCTGATCCGCTGCACGTATAGCCGCCAGATTCGCTCTGATTACATCCTTGACGTACACGAAATCGCGGGTTTGCGTTCCGTCGCCGTGAATGAGCAAGGGGCTCCCTTTTTTCAGTCGATCCATAAAAAGAGCGACTACACCGCCCTCTCCCTTCGCGGCCTGACCGGGACCATACACATTCCCGTAACGCAAAATCGTGTAATTTATGCCATATAACCGATGAAAAAGACGGATATACGATTCTGCGGTCAGCTTGGAAAGCCCGTAGCCCGAAATCGGCTCCACAGGATCGTCTTCCTGAATACATTGCTTTTGCAGTTCACCGTATACGCCGGATGTGGACGCAAATATCAGCTTGGATACACCGGCTTCATGACAAGCCTGCAACAGATGAATCGTCCCCATCACATTCACATCTGCGTCCTCATCCGGTCGATGGATGGATTGCTGGACATCGGCCTGTGCCGCCAAGTGAAATACAATATCCGGGCTTTCCCGAATGAGCAGCGTCCGGGTCTCGGAGCTGCGGATATCCGCCATATGCATGACCGCGCGCGGGTCCACATTTGCGACATTCCCGGTCGTCAGATTATCCAGCACATGCACCCTGATGCCCGAATCAGCAAGCGCACGCACCAGATGGGAACCAATAAATCCGGCTCCCCCGGTGACCAAAGCCTTCACTAGCTCACCCTCCTTTTGAACCGAAGCAAGTTTCTTCCTTTCCCATCATGTTATGCGGTGCTCTACAGCTTGGCGCAGGCACAAGCACAGACACCAAAGACAATCTAAGACGTACCTTCCAGTTGCTCAGACGTGTAGCCTGACGTTTGCCAGCATAAAGCGCCACATCTCATCCTGCCCGCTCCAAATATCCTCAGGCGGCAGCGCCACTGGAACCAGTTGCTCCAGCCCCCAATCCAGCTCCGTCACATCGGCAGCCCCTGTATAATCCACGAATAACAAGCGAAAATCGTGGGTAATCATCTGTGACAATACGGTGTGCAGTTCTACCGCCTGATCCCGACTGCCCCCCAGACGAACCAGCAGCAAACAGGATGCAAGCGCAGATTTCTCCAATAGACGTGCGATGCGGCGATCAAGCGTCGTTTTGAATGCAGGATAGGAAGTCAGCTGCTCCGATGTATTCAGGGTAACAGGAAAATGGTGTGCCGCTGTAATTTCATACGACGCGTCCTCGACCATGAAGTTATACTCGCCGTAATCATGCCCCGTCACACGCAGGCTGGCAAAGTCCATGAATCCGGCGAAACGGGCATCCAGCAAGCGACTGATCTGCGACAAGTTGCCGGAAATCATCCAGTCCAGCGGTCCCGCGTATGGACGCAGTCCGTTTTTATCCAGCTGAATGGAAGGCAGGCAATGTCCTCCCAAGCTGAATACAGCGTCATAATCCCCCTGCAATCGCTCAAGCACGCCGTCCTCCCCTTTCCGAAGATAGGGACATTCCCTGAAAAAGCGTACACCAGTGCGGATCACTTTTATAATTCCATACATCGGCAAAAGGCATTTCCACCGCGCATACATTTGGAAGCTGCCAGTCGACCTCAGTCAGCTCTGTTACACCGGAACAGTTCACGATGAGCAGTCGAAATTCATGCGCCACCATGCCGTACAAGATGCGCTCCAGTTCCTCTGCCTCTTCATAGGTTCCCAGCATACGGACGAACAAGCTGTGCTGCGCCTTCTGCGTTTTTGCAAAAAAACGTTCGATACGGCGGTCTATCTTCTCCCTGAACTCTGGATAAGTCGCCAGATCTGCGGACGTATTGCGTTCCTGCGGGAAATCATGTACCGAGATCACGTTATAATCGATATCCCTGACCATATAGTTCAGTTGGCTCGTACCAACGACACTTAAATTGGGAAAATCCATAAACCCGGCAAACCGGTTTTCCAGCAAGCGATTCACATCGGACAGCGTGTCAGACATCATCCAGTCCAGCACTCCGGCAAACGGCCGCAGGCGGTTTTTTTCCAATTGAATGGCAGGCGTGCAGTTTTGCCCCAAACTGAAGACCGCATCATATTCCCCTGCCAGCTGTGCAAGTCTCATAGCCGTGCCTCCTTTTTAAAGCGACCCTTTCCTCAGGCCGCAGGTTGTTCCACTCTACATTACATGCCAGCTCGGCTAAAAGGGTTGGACCCCGGCGCGTATTTTGTCAAAAAAGGCGTACAACTATCCAGTCCAGACACGGCCATTTTTCATATGATATAAGGCTGGTAACCTAACGAAATTCAAGGAGGCTTCATCATATGTCCGTGTTTCTTTTATCTGCTGATCATCACCTCGCTTATCACAGCGCCAGTATACAAAGCTGTCATGTGACCCTGTTCAATCGTGAAAAGAGACCTGTCGATGTAATGTTGGAAATAGGAAATGATAGCGGCGTTTTCCGACGACAACTACTTAGCCTGAGCACTTCTCCCCAAGCCGGGTCTGTCGTACAGCTCAAAGATATGGAAACAGCCCAAAACCCTTTTTACCTGCGGGTGGTCACAAGTATATGCAATCCAGAAACGTTATTTATTTTGGCTGAATTTGTGGAGAACGAGAACGTGGTCGCTATGCGTACAGCCAGTCATTTTACCGTGACGCCCTAATACACGGACAGGAGAGGAAGAAAGTATGCTAAAATACTCGGTACAAAACAAAGCCGAAGCAGGCACACATGCGCTGCCTTTTCAGGTCACCGAACAGGAGAGCGTGCTATCTACGTTGATCATTCCTGCGAGTGAGTCTGAAGGAAGTATTGTCATTGAAGCCTCCTTGGCATGGGAAAATCCGCTGCTCAACTGGGATATCGGAGAGCTGGTTATCCGACTGCGTCGCAACGACGGTCAGGGTCCCGTGCTGGACTGGTTGCAGGATTCCTGCTATCAGGAGGGCTTTGCCGAGCTAAGGTATGAGGAAACTGTGGAACAGACAGCGCCATATGTTTATTGCCTGACTGTGCAATCGGCTGACCGTCGGGCCGTTGTCACCGGTCCACTCGTGATCCAAGGCTCAGTTTACGATGATTCAGTTGATGGAAACCTGGACGAAACATGATCTGTAATCGCCCAAAAGGCAGGCTGGGAATCACGCCCCGGCCTGCCTTTTACACTTGCTCCACATATAATGAAACAGTCGAATATTTATATGCATTACGGACGTTTCGGTTCAGAATGACGACTGTCACTCTCATCGCGTGGCTTGTTTCAGACGTTCCAGTATGTTCGCGTCCGGTAGCTTATAATGTTCTGGTAAAGAGGTGTTAATCCGATTCCATATTTCATAATCCACCTCCAGATCCAGGTGCGATTGCTCGATTTCAAAAATACGGTTGTACAAGTCTCCAACTACAGGAAAAGTCATGATCCCCCTCCTCACTATCGAATCAACGTACTTGCTTGAGCGCTTGCGCGTAAATATCCACGAGTCGTGCAATCATTACATCCAGAGACCACTGCGTGGTTCCCCATGCTTTGGCTCGGTTCCCCATAGCAATACGCACATCATCCTGAGCCAGTAAATGTTGCAATTGAGCTGCTAACGCCTCCACATCGCCAACCGGGGAGACCAGCCCAGTATGTTCATGCTCCACCATTTCCGGGAGTCCACCTGCATCCGATACCACTGCCGGAAGCCCCGAAACCTGCGCCTCCATAACCGAAAATGGCTGATTATCTTGTATACTCGGATGAACAAAAATATCCGCCAGTTGCAAGAGGGCAGGCACATCCTCACGATGTCCGAGAAAAACTACCTCTTCCCTCAGCCCCAGCTCATCAGCCTGTGTTTGAAGTTCTTCCCTTTTGTCTCCCTCTCCGACAATCCAGCACACCCAATCTGTGCGCCGATCTTTCAGCAAACCAAGAGCACTCATTAAGTAGTGCAGCCCTTTGATATATACCAGCCGTGAAGGACAAATAATGACCTTTTTCCCCTCAGGTCGTGTGACATCCGTCCCCTTCGCGCAAACCTCCCAGAAGTGTTCGGTATCCAAACCATATTGGAAAGTAGCAATCTGTTGCTCGGGCACTTCAAACTCACGAATGAGCGTCTGCTTCATCCATTCCGTAGATGTAATTGTAATATCAGCGGATATAGCGCCATAGTGCTCCAGTGCCCAATAATATTTCCATACCAACAACTCTCGATATCCCGGCTCTTGATCCCGTTCCATCGCCATCATGACTTCGCGGGCCAGCGAGCCGTGAATATTGGCGACCAATGCGCTATCTTTACGTTTGACCCGGCTTAGGGCACGTGTCGCAATGACATCCTGTGTATGAATGACATCGTATTGTTCAACTCCAAAATACGCCGCCGACAGTTCCATGCAGTATCGGTCTTTTTCCACCGTCTGCACCCAGGAGTCCTGATGTAATACAGGTACAACCGTCTCATTCAGCTTCGTGTTCAGCATGGGCAACAACTGATCCTTCAGCAGCTCCCTATTCTCAAAAACAATATGGTATTTGGGTATATCCGGTCCGTTGCCCATCAAATCCACGGTGTGACCCAGCAGCTCCAGCCGTCGTTTAATTTGCAGCATAAACGGCCACACGCCTCCCAAATGAGGGATCGGCCAGTAGGTAGCCAACAAAATTTTCACAACAGCCTCACCTCCTCCTGTCTCGTACGCTAAGCTACATTCCGTTACTTCCGTAAATTTGCTGAGAGCCCGACAGTGCATCTGTCCATACCGCAAAGAAACCGTTATTGGGCACGATGGTCACATCAATAAAATTACCGATGGTGACAACCGGAACCGGGGCTGTTCCCGTTAGGATTAAAGGAACTATTGGTTACCAGAAGCTCTGTTAAATTTTATGCGCAGACTCCTGACAACCATACAAGCTTTCTATTCAGTAGATTCATAGTATAGAAGCATCCCTACAGGGATTTTCCAATATTCTGTATTCGAGAGGATGATTGTTTTGGCTTTTACAACCGGATATATGACAAACACTAGGGATTTTGGTACTGCCTGCTCCAATGTCGTTGTGAATCTGGTGAATGAGGATACGGTAAACGCAGCAACCGTGACCATACAAATTTTTTTCTCGCTCGTACCGGATACCAAGATCCCCTTGTACGTAACATCAGTTAACGTACCTGCAAACTCCATTGCCCGACGCACCTTCTTTATACAAGGTGTGCTTGCCTATGAAGTGCAATACAACGTGGTCGCCGCTGTTCCATCCAATGTGGTTCTTTCCAACTTCGGTCTGGACCAGTTTGGCAATGTTGTGCAGGAGCATCGTGTCCTTCAATCGGAGCTGACCACGATTGCGGCCCTGTCTCCAGTTAGCTAAAAGCGACCCTGTTCCAGCGCCTGATGCAATCGATGGGTGTAATACACGTAATTCCATTCCGGCGGTACAGCGGTGACTTCCCGCCCGCTGCCTATGGTAGAGTGATCATCTGTATAGTAGGAAAAAACGTGGGTATTCGGCAGTGGGCGGAGTAAATCCGTCAGATACAGCAAATCCGTCACGGCGATATAAGGTTTAACCCCGTAGCATACAACAAAGCGGGTCACCGTTTCCCCAATGGCCTGAATCAGCGCTTCCCTCATGGAATATCGCGGTCTTGGAGTTACGATCAGGCGAGGGTCGAGCATGATGGGCAGGAAGGAAGAGGCGCCCTGTTCAGGCGTAAGATCCAGCAACCGCACCAAGCAATTGCTGTAATGCTGCTCCAGCAGCTGATCCAGCAACGGCTCAGCCTGAGTCATATCCGTAACGGGCATCAAAATGGTCATTTCAAGCGGGATACCCCGGCGCGCTCTCGTCTCATGCTTGGCGACTTGAAATGCGTGCCGCCAGCGTCGATGCTCCTTCTGGCTGTGCAAGCTGGCCGATACACTAAAAGCGGAATCCACCCGGTAATCCATAAGGACCTCCGGGATGAATTTCATGCTGCACTTCTCGGTCAGTCGCAGCCAGTAATCATAGTCCTCCACGGGTTGCAACCGATAGCCGCCGATCTGACGGGCATATTGGCTTTTGTACATAAATGAAACCCCAACAATGCTGGCGTTCAGTAATTCGTGATGTGGCTGGCTCTGGTATCGGATCAGCGCTTGTTGATGCTGCTCGTCATACAACGGGTTTCCTCCAGCGTCAACCTGGCGGAAAGTGGAGAATACAAGGCCAAGCGAGTCGGGCCCCTGCTCCAGCTCTCTCCGCAATCGTTCAATAAAGAATGAATTATAAACATTGTCACTGGATACCCAGGTCACATATGTGATCGCAGGATCTTCGAACAACTCGTCGAACCCCCGGTTGAGAGCATGTGATACTCCTTTGTTTTCAGGAAGTATAATCAACTGAACACGCGGGTCCCCCCCTGCTGCATGGAACGCCGGTCCTACCATTTCCGGCGCTCCGTCAATAACGATGATGAAACGAAACGCTCCGTAGCTCTGGGCCAGTACGGACGAAATCGCCGCTTGTAGATAACCGATATCCTGTTTGTAGAGCGGCATTACAACCCCCGTATCTACCATATCAATCTCCCCCTGACAGACTTCCGGATTCATGAGGATAAACCGTTCAACAGCTGGCTGAAGCGATCTCGATACCGCGCTTGAGTTATGTTGTATTCCCGTTCAACGGCAGGCCAGTGCTTTTTTGTCCCCATTTCGTCATGCCAGCGATAGTTAACCAACGCTTCGTTCAGAAAAGGGAAAGGGTAACCCGCCAACATGACTCGATACCACATATCCAGATCATGGGTGTACGGCAGCAATTCATCGAACAGACCGATATGCGCAAACAGTTCCTTTTTGAACATGACAGTGCATCCATTGACCGGATTCCCTTGCTGGAAAAAACGGCAAAACTCCGGTATGGACGGAAATACGGCTGCCGCCTGCGGGTTCGTGATTTGGCTGTATTGATTGATAAGATTAAAATTGGTGTGAGAGATATATGCCCCCTGTTCCACCATAAAGGATACCTGGTTGTTAATTTTGTCCTTGTGATAGATATCATCTGAGCTGAGCCACGCAATATATTCGCCGCTGGCATGCCGGATGCCGTGATTCAGTGCGCTGGCTGTTCCGCCATTGGATTTGCCCAAATAATATATATATGGAAGATAGGGCTGAAGCATTTCGGTATGTGTCGTGGAACCGTCATCAACGACAATAATTTCAAGCGGACCATAGGTTTGCTCCAATGCGCTTTGCACAGCCTTATCCACGTATCCACAGTTATAAAATGGAATGACGATCGTTACACTCGGTCTCATATCGTTCCTTCCTTTCCGACTCGGCGGTATCGAATCATATCCTCCAGCGATTGCCCCAGCGGTATGATCGGCCTCCATCCCATATCCTCCAGCTCCTTGGCCCGGTATGCATCCATATACGCTGACTCTGCCGCGTCCCCCCATTCGATGGCAACAGGTGTCTCTGCCATTGCAACCATACGTTCCACGATATCTCCCAGCTCCACGATGCGGCCTGTGCAAACCGGGTAAACCTGCCCCGACACCCCTTGCTCCAGCAGCACACCGTATGCGCGGACGGCATCGCGCACATCGAGAAAATCACGCTGCGCATGCCGGGAAGATACCCGGAACGGTGCGGGTTCGAGTGCGGGCAAAGGCTCACATGCTGATTCGGTTGCTGGCTCCGTGTACGTGCGCTCCGTACGGATAATATGACCCGCCAGCAATGCGCAAAAGCCAGTGGATGGACCCGGCCCAATCAGATTACAAGGCTCTGCCAGCATGACGGATTGGTCAAACAACGTGCTCCAGGAGAGGGCGACTGCTTCTTGAAGGCTTTTGCTGAGACTATATGGATGCGATGGATGATACGGAGCCTGCAAAATTGCCTTTAGCCGGGAACCCGCCACGACAATCCGGGCCTTTGGAAAAGGACGCAGCGCATCCAGCAGATACAGCGTGGACAGCACATTGGATTCCATGTAGAGCAGCGGGCTTCGCCAAGATTCGGGCACCGAATTTTTTCCACCCAGATGGAGCACATAATCCGGCGCAATCTGGCCAATCACTTCGCGAAGACGCTCCTTGTCGAGCAAATCGCATACATAAGACGTGATGTAAAAGCTGGTGCCGGAATCTACGCCGACGTTCTCATCACCGTTAAACTGCAAGATCAGCTCCCGGGCGGAAGCAGCCGTGCGGGTCAGAGCCGCTACCTTCCAGCCGAGCTTTGCAAAATGGCGGCAGGCGTGTATCCCGGTATAGCCTGCCGCTCCGGTAATTACAATGACGGGCCGACGTTGTTCCGCTGTGCTTCTGTCCATTCCAGCAGCTCCTTCAGCATAATGCTGTAGTGAGGAACATCGTAGAGCAGATCGGCCCGGGTAGAACGAAGTGTCCGGTCTTGAACCGGCTCATCCTTCAGCACGATCCGAATATCCTCCCTCTTCCAGATGTCCTTGAACAACAGCAACAGATCATACTTGCTGATCGGTTCAGGATGAACCAGATGAATGAGTCCATCTAGCGGCTCATTCATCAACACCTGTATAGCCTTTGCCAGCTCCAGTGTTGTAACCCCGTTCCAAAAGACGCGGCGATACCCGTCAACGTCCCCACTCTGCTGCAAGAACCAGTTCAGCAGACCAATGCCCCCCGGCCGGATTTCCGGGCCGATAATGGAGGTGCGAATCGTCAGATGGCCCGGCGCCTTTACTTCCCCGAGTATTTTCGTCAATGCATAGGCGCTTGTCCCGTCAGGTTGATCCGTTTCTGCATATAAACCGGGTACCCGCGTCCCCTCGAATACACAGTCCGTACTGATATGAATGAACCGAGCACCGATTCTGTCCGCCGTCCGCTGGAGAAAGTGCGGCAGCAGGCCGTTAATTTGATATGCTGTAATCTGATCCGCTCCGGCATACTGGTTTAGCACACCCACCGCGTTAATAATGACGTCAGGTCGCACACTCCGCACCAGTTGCTCCACCATAAAGCTGTCATTCACATCCAGCAGCAGACCCCCTTTATTCTTGGGATCACGCGTGGTGTAGAACACATGATATCCGCCCTGCTTTTGAAAGTAATCGACCAGCACATGGCCTGCCATGCCGTTACCGCCCAAAATAAGCAGCTTCATTTAATGAACCCCCCGCTCTGGAGAATGCTTCGAATCTCCGCTTTAGACATCAGATTGAACTCTGAGCTAAAGCTGCTGAACGACACTGGAGGGCATTGCTTATATCGATCCTTTAGTTGAGGGATATTCAGCGTTGGCAGAATGATTAAATATTGCTCGTCGTATACGACCGTCGTCAGACTTTCAAAGTCGCTCATTAAAATCTCATGAATTTTCTCGCCAGGACGGACACCTTTTTCTACAATTTCTACATTCTCCACGCCCGAATCCTCGATGAGCACCTCTGCCAAATCCACAATGCGGCAGGTTGGCATGGTCATGATGAAAATTTCCCCGCCTACACTTTCCACCGAGGCTTTGAACAGAAGGCTGATCGCATCACGCAGGGTCAGGAAAAAACGGGTCATGTTCATATCCGTGATCGAAACGGTACCCTTTTGGCGAATCTGGCTTTGAAACAGATGCACCACGCTTCCGTTCGTGCCCAATACGTTACCGCCACGCACCGTCACAAATCGTGTATCGCTATTCAGCAGATTGGCGTAGACGATCAGTTTTTCACCAATCGCCTTGGTCATCCCGTAAAAATTGGATGGATTCGCAGCCTTGTCAGTGGAGATATAAATGACTTTCTTGACCTGATTGATGACAGCGGCTTCGATCACGTTTTGGGTGCCTACCACGTTCGTTTTTAGTGCTTCATAGGGCTGATCTTCACATACAGGTACGTGCTTGAGAGCCGCCAAATGAAATACATAATCCACACCCTGACAGGCGGTAACCAGTGCATCCTTATCCCGAATATCCCCGATGCAGAAGCTAAGTCGTTCATCCTCAAACTGCCTGTTCATCGCAACCTGACTCGATTCTCCGCGCGAAAAGATAATGACCTCTTTGGGGTTACGCGGCAGTAGCTGGGCAACCAGCTCATGCCCCCAGGAGCCGGTACCGCCGGTAACCAAGATACGTTGGTTTTCAAACATGCCGTTTCCCTCCAAGCAAAAATTTGACTACCTTATCTGACACATCCTCCGCCAGATAACCTGCGGGACACTGCCACTTATGCTTCATCCCGGTCATTAAGACTACTGCGTTCGCTATAACCTCTCCATCCAACCCGGACACGATATTGCTGCCACAATCTACGGTTTCCGGCCGTTCCGTCGTCCGGCGCATCGTGACCGTCGGCACACCCATGATGCAGCATTCCTCCTGTACGGTGCCGCTGTCCGTCAAAGCGCAGCGGGCATGCCGCTCCAGCAGTACGAAGTCAAAAAAACCGAACGGCTCATGGAATTCCACCAGCGGATCAAGCTGGATCGGCGGATGGCTCGCGATACGAGCGGCGGTGCGAGGATGAATACTGCAAATGACCCGCTGTCCGGACTGCTGTGCTACCCGATTCAGGCCATCCAGAATAGCCAGCAAATGTGGCGGATGGTCGACATTTTCGGCTCTGTGGGCGGTTACCAGGAAATATTGCCCTGGCGACAGTCCCAGCTTCTTCAAAATGTCGCTGCCGGACACCTCTTTCTCGTAATGCTGCATCACTTCGTAAATCGGGTTTCCAGTCAATACAATTTGTTGGCTCGGAAAGCCTTCCCGTATTAGATGCTGCTTGCTTTGCTCCGTATACGGCATATTAATCGTAGAAATCGCGTCAATGACGCGGCGATTCTTCTCTTCCGGCACATCCAGATCGTAGCAGCGGTTCCCCGCCTCCATATGCACGACCGGGTAGCCCATACGTTCCGCAAGCAAGGCGCACAGGGCGCTGTTCGTATCGCCGAGCAGCAGCACATGATCCGGGCGCTCCTTGTTTAAAATATCCTCCATCTGCGAGTACATGGCAGACAACTGTTTGCCCAGCGTTCCCGCCTTCTCCTGAAGCACATAATCCGGGGCACGCAGCCCCAGTTCGCGGAAGAATTGCCCGCTCAGGCTTTCCGTGTAATTTTGGCCCGTATGCACAAGCACATGCTGGTCTGCATGGCGATCCAGCTTCGGAATGATCAGGCTGAGCCGTATAATTTCCGGTCTTGTGCCGAGCACGGTCAATATTTTCATTGTGTTGGAACCCACCTTTGCTGTCGTTGTTTCATTAAACTGTGGAGTTTAATGCGTGAGATAGCCATCCAGCAAACTGTCTGTGCTCCAGCTAAACGTTCACCTCAACGGTCCGGCGTGCTTTCACCCGGACCGTTGTTTTTTGTGGCGTCCAGCCTTGAGCGTTAGCCGCTTCCGCTTGTGCGGATGCGGACGCCTCGACACAGGCTTGAGCTTGTGTTTTCGTTTGAGCTTCCGCTTCAACCTGGGTTTCTGTCTGGACTTGGATTTCGGCAGAAGCCCTGACAGCGGAAACCAGTTAATGCGATAGCTCCTGCTGCTGGCGTTGCTCTTACCCTTGCGCTTGCGGGGTCTGCTTTGCTTGCGGGCCGCTGGCCATCTCGCTCGAATGCCACGCTTGCCATGATGCAGGTCTGGCTGTAGCTCCGGTAAAGGAGGGGGTGGCTGTGGCAAGCCCGGAATGGCTGCATACTCGATAGGTGGCAAACCGAGCACAGGCAGTTGGCCAACCAGCGATTCGGGAAATTCTCGAATAGCGCTGGTACATGCCTCCGGTATAGCGATGACCTGACGTAGCCCTTCTCCCTCCCGCGTCCATACCGGACCACCCGGCTGCTGAATCAGCGGGAACCACTGCGGATCATGACACACCCATTGGCTGGCCATGACGTACAGGTTGTTTTGGTAGGAATCAGACCCGTATACACGTGTAGCCGCGCTGTGGTTCCGTACACCAATCCGTTCCACTTCCTCGGGATGATTGAGCAGATAGCCCACTTTTTCAGCCAGCATATCGCTGTTTCCCGGCTCTACCAAAAACTCAGTATTTCCGGTCGCCTCCATCAGCTCCACCAGTCCGCCCTGCGCAAAGGCCACAACCGGCTTTCCGTAAACCAGCCCCTCCAGTGCCGTCAGACCAAAGCCTTCCTCCACCATGCTCGGGATGACAACCATATCCATCGCGCTATATGCGGTGGATACAGATTCCTCAAATGAGCTGAACTGGAATCGGCGGCTGTAACGGGATTTGCGGATTAAAGAAACGCATTTCACGTAATATTCCGAGTCCACCGAGCTGCCGATGATCCAGAAGCGGCAGCTCGAATTCGTTTCACACAGCTTCAGAGCCATTTGAACAAAAGGTAACAGTCCTTTGGCTTCGCAGATAAAGGAAGAAATATAACCAATACAGATATGCGATTCCTTCAACCCCAGCTTTTCACGTTTGCGTTTCCGTTGCAGTACATGCTCTTTGTGCGGCGGCATATCCATATCCCGACAAGGAGACAACACCGTATGCGGACGTGTCAGCCCCGCCCCGTGCAAAGGCCTCAAGACGGCTTGCGAAATACCGATGACCCATCGGCTGTAACGCTCGATGATGGAGACCGAGACAGGTGTATGCTCATTCTGGTTAATGACTTCGGTTATTTTCCAGACCACTGGAATATTCGACTCATGGGAAGCCATCGCGGGCATGACGTTCACACAGGTATTGACCAGCACCACATCTGGACGCGCTTGCTGTAGCAACTGAAGCAACGGTGCGTACGAAGCATGGTTTCGCAAATTCTCCGCATCTTGCGCCAATCCCTCATACGGGGTATACATGCCGTGCAGCATGGGCAGGTTCTGAATTTGGACGGTAATCCCGCGCTTGCGGGCAATCGTGGTCAGCCGCCCTTCACCGGGCGTCACCAGAATGCAGTCGAAGTACGTACGAATGTCTACACAAAATTGCAATAACAGCTTCTCCGCTCCCGTAATGCTGCGGACATTGCTGACATGGCTGAATAGCATCATTTTCGGTTTGATCGGAGTTCACCTCCTTTAAAATAGCAATCATCGGGCGTATGAACCGAATTATGGAAATACGATCGACAGCAGCTGGTCAATCCGGTGACCATACGTGTGCTCACGCAGTGTCCGTTCCAGAGCACGCAAGGCAATCTCACGGCGTTCCTTTTCGTGCGTCAAATAAAACTCAATCTTCTCCAGCAGCTCCTGTTGGGAACTGTACGTCTCGATCTCTTCTCCCGGCTTGTAAAAATGAGCCAGATCATCCCGTGTGTCGGTCAGTTGCAAGGTGCCGCAGGCAGAAATTTCGAACGTGCGCGGATTCGGCGACGCCCCCGGAATTTTCAGCGCATTGTTATTCACTGAATCATCCTGATGCGAACGATGAAGATTAATGACAATTTTGCTGCCATTATACGTATCATTCGTCTCGACCGGAGACATCCAGCGGCCTATCTCGATTTTGTCTCCGTACGATTGATAATCAGGGAGACGATCCCACCAGATTCCGTTGATTTTAATATTACGAGCCATGAGCTGCGGCATAATCGGATTAAAGAAATAGATGCGATTCCAGTAGGCCGAGCCGGTAAACCCGATTTCACGCCGTACAGAAGCGGGAGAGCTAAGCGGGAAATATTGAGTCAGAAATGCCGCAAAGGGCAAGTAATGTACAGATGGGCAGCCAAGCTGACGGTACATTTCAATGCAATTCAGCTCTAGCGTGAACACATGGTCATAATGCGGGACAATTTGGGTCGTCGTGTCCGTGTAATAGGGATCATCCGTTAGCCAGATGGCGGTCGGAATGCCCAACTGACGCACCGCTTCCACCTGCTCCAGTGGAAGGTCCATCCCATCCAGCGCCAGCACCAGATTCGGACGGAGCTGAGCAGCGATACCACCTACGGGCTGACGCGGGTCGGTTACAGTAACCTGAGCCGTCATACTTTGCAATGTGGTAATAACCGCTTCATCCAGTGGAGAATAGGGAAGACCTTTACCGGAGACTACATACAGTACATGGATTTGTCGAAAAGGAAAGACCGCCTTCGTCCGGGTAAGAATCGCATTGGCGCGCCCGCGCAAATAGCCTTCGTCGTAACCGTCACTGATTCCCGCAGCTCTCCCCTTTTCCCAGGAAGTTGTGGCCGGGTCAAACGGTCCTGTCGTAGATATCGTCATCACTTTCACTCCTCACTGTTTTTGGTGTTTACTTTAGGCCATCGCCTTGTCCAGCAATTCTTCCATACGATTTGTGTACAGATGCTTTTGCATGGTGGTGTGCAGCCCGCGCCAGGCCATGCGTTCACGTTCCCAGTCATGCTTGAGATAGTAGTCCAGCTTGACCTTCAACTCCTCTACTCCACCAAAGGTTTCAATGTCATAGCCCGGTCGGTAATAGCGGCTCAGATCCTTCCGAATGTCCGTCATCTGGAGCGTGCCACAGGCAGCAATTTCGTAGGTCCGGGGATTAATGGACTCCGCCGACAGCTGATGTGTATTCCGGTTATCCAGTCCGGGGTCCGTCGGACGATGCAGATTGATAACAATTTTGGAGCCGTTATAATATTTGGCTGTTTCCTCCGGCTCCATGAAGATTGGACGGATAAATCGTTCCAGCACATCCCGACGGGTCAGCCGATCCCAGCTTCCACCCACGATCAGCACCCTTTTATCCGCTAAAAAAGAAGCGAGGTGGTCAAACAGCTTTACGCGGTTCCAGAAGGCATTCCCGATGAAGCAAATGTCATGCTGGTGCTCCCGCTCCACCCGCTGGGGATAAAAGATCCGGGCTGACGCAGCAAGCGGCAAATAATGTACCTTTGCCACTCCCTGATCTCGATAAAACGGCAGGCATGACATCTCGTGCGTAAATACAACATCGTAGGATTGGCAGATCAACGCCGTATCCTCCGTAAAGTAAGGATCATCTACAAACCATATGGCCGTCCGAATACCCAGGCCCCGTATTTGCTGCACCTGCTCCAGATGATCCGGTGGAAAAACATGCAGCCCGTTCATGACCAGTACGAGCTCGGGTCGATGGGCTTCGGCGTCAGCCAGCATTCTGGCAGGAGTACCGATGATGAATTCACTGCATATTTGGCTTAATGCCTCTTGTACCCCTGTGTCTATTGCGGCGAAGCCTTGCGGGATATACAGCACTTTCAAATGGCGAACAGCAGGCACCGTGGCCACGACCTGTGACAGAGCAGCCGTGCACCCCCCCATTCTGCGTCCTTCCCGGTAGCCACATCGATAGGCTTCGCGTTCATTCCCGCTTCGTTGATCGTTCACATCCTTCACCCTGTCCTGTTGTAGAATAAACTTCTGTCACTCCTAAACTATATGCGGAGGGGTCAAACGCATCATGGACGACTGCCACTGCCCGGACAAAATTGGCGTTTGCCCGTCCATCTGCCAAACAACAAATAACCCCGAGGCTGTTAGCTTCGGGGGATCAGTTACAATAGATGATGTTCACGGTTTACTGGGCCTTGTATGCGACTTGGTGTCCTTCTTCGTAGCCTTTGGCAAAGCCTGAATTGAAGCCCTCGTTATAGGCAGCATCATATCCCTGCTGGAATGCCTGCGGATCATGCTCCAGCACAACAGGCTCGGGCTGTGGATTTTCCGCTGCAGGAGCTGTAGACTGGGTGGGCTGAGGTTTTTTCTCCCGACGCAGATGAGGACGACTTCTACGGGCGGAGTGAAGCCCTCTTTTACGCCGTCTTAAAGCAAGCAGACGTTTTCTTCTCAGCTTTAATCTTCGGATACTCGAACGCCGGGTACTTTTGCGTCTTTTGCGGGCTTTTCCCCGCGTAACGCGTTCCCACCGTATTCTCATTCTCATTCCTCCTTAGTTTCCTCGTCGTTGTTGCGTTTTTGGAACAGGCAGTTGGAGCCACGGCTGAGTCGGTTTACCATACACCTGCCGTCTTAATGGTATGCCCGCCAACATCTGCGTGATTTTCCCCTGGTAGTTGCTGAGCACACGAATGGTTTCCTCCAGACGGGTAGCGGACATATCCGCATGGGGCGTCAAGTCCGCAAGACTGCTCAGCATCCGAGCAACGGCGTGCTGGCTGGTAGCAATGGACTCCATCATATCCAGCTTGATCTCACGTTCGCGCCTCATACTCATTAGCTCATATCCCCCGGTCCCATTCCTCCCATCATCCCTTCCAATCCGCCACCCTGCTGCTCATCCTGATCCAGTAATGCCTTGAGATTACTGCATAGTCCGGTTTGAAGCCGGGTTAAACCCTCCAGCATTTCCACCATCTGCTCATGAATTTCCAAAGGCCGTCCCAATTGTTCTTCATCCGTGTCAAATGCGTGAGGCTCCAGATGGTTCAGCGTCCAATTACGCATTTTTTCGGCTTCTACCGCCTTGGCCTCCAGGATCATGGACACATTCCATTGCATTTTGGAAGCTGCGTCCAGCATATGAATCATTGCTTTTTCCCTACTCATGTGTTCACTCCCTGCCCTCGGTTGGTACGTTACTCCTCGTCCGGGTATGCCGTCTCTTTCACGACACGAACGAGCATTTCAGCCATTGCTTCCTGAAGATCGGCAATACCGTTCAAGTAGGCAACAATGCTTTTGTTTACTTGTCCCGAGCTGTCGAGAATGCCCGGAATTCCATCAAAACGCGGCTCTTCGTCCGGCAGTTCATGTATGATCTGCGACATGCGCACGACCACCTGCCGTTCCGCATCCAACAGCCTTGACATCTGCTGCTGCGAGTGCGAAATATGGATCAGCAAATCATCTACCTGGTTATGCATAAGCCCCTCCTTTATGTGCTCCGCCGTGCGGAACGCACGAATTGCCTACGGGCTTTCCGCTACTACAGCGTATGCCGCAACGAGTAGTCGGTTCCGCCTAAAAGCGCCTATTCCGATCATTACAAATGCCCGTGCAGCACAGGTGGCGCAATAATGGGCTGCTCCTCCGCCAAATCCGACAAATCTCCGGGGGACACCAACCGAATCCGGTAATCAGCCGCCAGCCAGCTCATGGCGGCATAGGGGGTAAGGAACGATCTTTTCCAGCCGTTCCCGATTTGATACAGTTGCCCGCCTTCGACATAAAGGACCTCAATCCATCGCATGCGTTGAGCCGGGATATTAAGTGTGGGCAACACGGGCATGTTCTCCAGTTCCGGAGCCGCCAGCACCGGAACAGCTTCCTCTGGCACAAGGGATGCGAGAGGCGAAATCTCGTTTACAGGATCATAATCGCCGGGAATCGTAACCTCTGGCTTTGGCACCAACGGAAGCGCCATTAGATCAAGCTGTGATACCCTGACCGGGGCAACGTCTTCGCCTCCTGCATCCCTGACTCCATGCAGAAGCCGCCTTCCCCCCGGCTCCAGCCGATATATTGCACCAGACGGTCCCTGAACGAGCGCTCCAATGGGATAAAAGGTTGCCGCCGACACGTGTCTGGACTTGGTTGGCGATATCTGGCTGTCCAGCTCTGCTGCTGTGCCGAATTTCAGGCTGTGGAGCAGCTTATCCGCATCCCCCCATTTTCGTACAAAAAAGGATCGGTTCCGGCTGCTTTCCTCCATCAAACCGCCTTCTCCGGTCGTCTGGGGAGAGGCATAAGCCGTATCCCGATCACTTTCTGTGCAATGGATAAAAGCATCTCCCGCAATGGCCAGACGTGTCCCCAACAAGCGTACACGCAGCAGCCAATCTGCATCTGCTTCCTGACCGCTGTGACAGCCTTCGTCCCAGTACCCCGTCTTTTCCAGCGTCTCTCTGCTCAGCAGTAAACAAAATCCGGCCAGGCTTTTGGTTTCCCGCCATGCAGCCGGATTGGAAACATTATGAGAAATGGCGAAAAGACGTGCTTCATTTTCGTTCGTATAAGGTGCCTCAATCTGTTGCTCTCCGAACGGACCGTTCGTTACAGGTCCGACGACACCAATACGTGGATCACTGTGCAAGCACTCTAGCAGTCGATCCAGCCAGTCTGGCGTTACCAGCGCATTTGGGTCCAGCACCACAATGGTCGTGCCTTTCGCCATCATCAGTCCCTGATTCAAGCTGCCTGTCAAATGGATATCCTTTTGGAGTAGCGCGTAACGCACAGCGATGCTTTTACGCAGCAGATAGGTGCGTGTCCCGTCCGTTGAGCCGCAATCCACCACGATGATTTCATGCGGACAGCTTGTATTTTCCTCAATACGATCAATACAGGTGCGAAGCCGATGAAGCTGATTATAGGACGGAATGATAATACTGACGCCTTCAAAGACTTTGCCGAACGAAGCCTGGCCCAATCTGCTGCCCTGCTCCCGACCCCTTTTATATCCCGCCCAATAGCCTTTCTTACTGAGCCGCTTGCTGTGTTTCCTTTTTATACTCAGGCGTTTCATGCCGTTCACTCCTCCGGGTGGCATTATGTCCATACTATATGCCTAGCCCGGCCGGATGGTGTATCGCTGAGATCAGGGCAGAAGCCCTTTCATTTTTACACCGGCTTCCTGAAGGGAATCGAAGGTCCCCGCATCGCTCCAATACCGCCGCAAAATATCGTATTCAAGCTTGCCCTCAGCCGCATAACAGTTGTTAACATCCGTGATTTCAAGCTCACCACGCGCCGAAGGCGTAATTTGCCGGATCTTATCGAACACGGTGGTATCGTACATGTAGATGCCAGTTACACAATATCTGGACTGGGGATGCTGCGGCTTTTCTTCAATCCGCGCAATGCTCTCCGGCCGCTCGGGATCAAACACGGGTACTCCGTAGCGATGGGCATCTGCCACCTTTTTTAACAATACTCTGGCGCTCCCCGGAGGCTGCTGCCCGAACCGTTCAATAACAGGTCCCAGATCTTCCTTGAACAAATTATCACCCAGCAAAACAGTGAATTTTTCTCCTGGCTCCATGTAGCTTTTCGCCAGTTCCAGTGCTTCCGCAATGCCGCCCGCCTTTTCCTGAATCCGGTACGTCAGTTGGACACCATAATTACTGCCACTACCCAGAAAATCGGTGTACAGCCCGGCCGATTGTTTGCCAATAATAAGAAGCATATCGGTAATTCCCGCCTGTCGCAGTCTTTCGATACCATACACGATCATGGGATACTTGCCGACCGGAAGCAGATGCTTGTTGAGTAATGAAGTCAACGGATGAAGGCGCGATCCGGTTCCTCCTGCGAGAATAACCCCTTTCATATCTTCCTTCCTCCTTCGACAGCATGTTCAGTGCCTAAAGCTCCGCTATTTCCAGTCTCAATAAACGCTCTGGGGTCTATGTTCCATTTGTCCATAAACAAACGATAATTCCGCTCAATCAACTCTTCGACCCAGGCAGATTCCGAGCGTGAAAAGCTCGCACTCCCCTGGTGATAGACAAAACAGTCACTGCACATCAACAGCTTGTAGCCATGTACACGTGCGCGCAGACAATAATCGTCATCCTCATAATGCCCGGGGTTAAACCGTTCATCCAGTAATCCGATCCGTTCCATCAGCTCACGCCGGAACATCAGACAAAACCCGACCAGCCGCTTGACCTCCTGCCATCTGGACGGATTACTTGCATTATTCTGCTCTGCAAACTGGAGACAGCTATCCAGATCCCCTGCTAATCCGTCAATCTGCTGAGTACCGCTAATATAATTCGTCACTGGTCCCACCAGTCCCACTGTGCTTTGGCTCCGCAATGCAACCAGCATATTGGATAACCATCCCCGTGTAACCGTCACATCATTATTCAAAATGATGAGCTGATCACCCGAAGCCAGCCGAAGCCCTTGATTACAAGCTGCCGGAAAACCCCGGTTTTCGGGGAGACGGATGCTGATCAGCCGCTCGGCTTCACAAAAATCATCCGTTCCGTCATTTGAAGCGTTGTCCGCAACAATAATTTCATAAGGCACATCTGTCGTATGTGTCCTAATCGCCTCAATACACGGCTTGAGCAGGTGCAAACCGTTATAGGTCGGAATAATAATGCTCGTCAGACTCATCGTGCATTCCTCCCTTTAGCGACGTCGGCCCGTGTTGGAACAGGTCCCAACGGGAAAGCTCCGGCTACCTGAAACACCGCAGCCAGTGCCTCCGCATGATCGCCGACGATCAATTGCTCCATGGCATTCCCTTTGCCGATATTGATAGTCCGCTTGCGGTTTGTTCCAATGACGTCTACGGCATGTACTGCCGTCACCTTCATACCGTGCAGTATCGCCATAGCGTGGGCTTTCGGCGGAACAGCGAGCATAGCAGGGCCGAGCAGCTCCAGCGAACGTCGTGATAACGCGTGCGGCACAGCGGTCAAGGAGCTTGCTCCCAGATCCGGCCTGCGCAGCACGCGGTTCAGGAACCCTTTGCACCGGGTCACGCTGTCCTGCCGGAAGTAAGGTGGCAAATGTCTGCTCAGATCATTAAGTGCCACATCCGTTCCTTGATCCACTGCATAGAGGAACGGCAGCAAGTCAAACGCAGGAATCGGCAGATCCCCGTCTACGAACAATACGATTTCAGCCTGCGTCATACGTGCGCCTACCGCCCGTCCGACATCATGCCCGAGCCGAGTCGGCACGCTGACGAGAGTCACACCCGGATGATGCTCCGCTACTATAGAACGCGTGCCATCCGTGCAACCGTTCAATACGACGATGATGTCCGTAAGAGGCAGCTTTTCCAGCTCGCTCAGCACCCCACCAATCGTAGATTCCTCGTTGCAGGCGCTGACCACTGCGGCGGCTGTCCCCCGCAGCAGCATATCCCCGGGCAATGCCCGTACCTCCAGCGGATTTGCTTCGGTCATTTTCCCCCGCCGGGGCGCGGGTTTCCTCACCCTGCGGCTATCCATCATAGTCGTCGTTCCATGTCTTCGCTGTACACGTCGTATGCCCCGGCTTCGGTCATCACGCCTCCCTTTTCGATACATTCTGCTCACGGCCTCACCTCGTTTCTGATCCGTTTGCGCTTCAAATCCGTATATCCTGCACGCGTTCCCAAATGTGATGTAAGCCAGGCAATCGCGTCAAGATGATCCTGTACGACCACATCCACAAGCGGGTCCCTGCCATTCATTTTTTTGCGGGTCGCATTCACTTTACCCACGGCTATTCCACGAACAGTCACCACCCGCAAGCCGGAGGTAATCGTCATGGCCTGAAATAACGGAGGTTTTTCCAAGGACTTTAGACCTATTTTATTTAAGGCCTTTCGACTTATGGCATGCGGAATTCCAGTCATGGATGCCCCTCCTAAATCAGCACGGTTCGACAAAATATTCAATACATGCTTTGCTTCAACCACAGGATGCACCGACGTACGGTCTACTGGCCCATGATAATCATTCAGTGCAACATCCGCTCCCGCACATACAGCTTGTATGAATGGCTTGAGTCTGACGCAGGGAATAACGATATCACCATCCAGAAAAAGCAGTACCTGCCCGGAAGCCGCTTCCGCTCCAATACGGCGACCAATATCATGCCCCAAGGGTTGCGGAAAGGAAAGCACTCGCGCGCCCGCCGCTTTTGCCGCCTTGGCCGTCCTGTCGCTTGATCCGTTCTCGACCACGATGACCTCGGTGTGTGGATGAACATGGCGTGCCTCACGGACAACAGCCCCGATCGTTTTTTGCTCATTCATAGCCGGAATGATGACGGATACCAGCAGTTTTCCCGCCGAAGACGAACCGGATGGCCGTTCTTCACCTGTCTGTGCTTCTGCTTCTGTGCCTGGTCCCCTTCTTGTTACAAGGTACGGGGTGATATGCACGGATGGCGTTCGTACAGGCAGCCATACCTTTGAGTAGGGATTATTAGCACTGGAATGCCGCCTGCGATGAGCCTTGAATCCAAATCTTGTCTGCTTCCTCATGCTCCCGCCTCACCTCCCTTGCTGCTGTATGGATAGACAGCATGATTAGGACAGTTCAACATAACCTATGCGTTCTAAAACCCGTGTGTAACGGCAAGCGTGGAGTCTTTTCGACAAAGCAATTTTCGACTTTATTTTACAAAACTTATTAATCCTATTGAATAAATCAGTTATTAGGGTCTAAAGAATCATTTTGGATAAATTTGTGACATACATCTTCTCGTTCGTCATTCTCTGTGCTAATATCAGAGCCAGATGATGGGAGTTCAAAAATTCAGCATTTGTTTTTTTTGCATAAGTAAACTTCTTTCCATTATCCGCCTTTTTTCCACTTTCACTTATATGACAGGAAAGGAGGAGTTTGTCACCTTTTCAGGCTGTACGCTTCACATGCAATACCCTCTTTTCACACACGCTTCCATGAAAGACACTTCGGCTTTTCTTCTTCACGTTCCATTTTCTTCATGTTCCAGACGACAACACGACCTACATAAATGGCGCAATGCCTATTTCTTAACAGGATGGTCTTCATCCTGACATTAACCGGGGAGAGTGAATTTTTAATGAAAAAAGTATGGGTTTCGCTTCTTGGAGGAGCTATGTTATTAGGGTCGGTAGCGTCTGGTGCATCTGCGGAAAGTTCCGTTTCGGAGCCAAATCAGCTTACGCCAACCTTCCACGCCGAGCAATGGAAGGCCCCTTCATCGTTATCAGGTGATGACATTGTATGGAGTTATTTGAATCGACAAAAGAAAACGCTGCTAGGTGCGGACAGCACCAGTGTCCGTGATCAATTTCGCATTATTGATCGCACGAGCGACAAATCTGGTGTAAGTCATTATCGGCTGAAACAGTATGTGAACGGGATTCCCGTATATGGAGCTGAACAGACAATTCATGTGGACAAGTCTGGTGAAGTCACCTCTTATCTGGGAGCCGTGATTACTGAGGATCAGCAGCAAGAAGCTACGGAAGGTACAACTCCGAAAATCAGCGCTACCAAGGCCGTATATACCGCTTATGAAGAAGCCGCTACACGGATTCAAGCCCTCCCTTCCTTCGACGATACGATCTCTAAAGATGCTAAGGAGCAAAGCAGTGTAAGTAAAGACACTTACACGGAAGCTGCTAACAACGAACAAACCACCTATATTGATAAAGACAAGCTGAGTCTTGAAAAAGCTGCTGATTTGAAGGACAGCAAAATTGAAGCTGTAGAAGCACAAAGTTCCATCGCTAAAATCGCCAATTTACAGCCTGAAGTAGATCCTAAAGCTGAGCTGTACTTCTATCCTACTGGCGATACGACGCGTCTGGTTTATGTAACAGAAGTTAATATTTTGGAGCCTGCGCCGCTGCGTACACGCTACATCATTGATGCCAATGATGGCAAGATCGTATTCCAGTATGACATCATTAATGAAGCGACGGGCACAGGTAAAGGTGTGCTTGGTGATACCAAGTCGTTCAACACTACGCAGTCCGGAAGCAGTTATCAGTTAAAAGACACAACACGCGGTAACGGAATCGTGACCTACACGGCCTCCAATCGTCAGACCATTCCAGGTACGCTCCTGACGGATGCCGATAACGTTTGGAATGATCCAGCCGGCGTAGATGCTCATGCTTATGCGGCCAAAACATATGATTACTATAAGGACAAATTCGGACGCAACAGTATTGACGGACGTGGCCTGCAACTCCGTTCGACGGTCCATTACGGCAGCCGCTACAACAACGCCTTCTGGAACGGCTCCCAAATGACTTATGGAGACGGGGACGGTACCACATTTATCGCTTTCAGTGGTGATCCTGATGTAGTTGGTCATGAACTCACGCACGGTGTTACAGAGTATACTTCGAATTTGGATTATTACGGGGAATCCGGTGCGTTGAACGAGTCCTTCTCGGACATCATCGGCAATGACATCCAGCGTAAAAACTGGCTTGTAGGCGATGATATTTATACGCCAAGCATTGCGGGTGATGCTCTGCGCTCTATGTCTAACCCTACCCTGTACGATCAACCAGACCACTATTCCAACTTGTATAAAGGCAGCTCTGATAACGGTGGCGTTCATACCAACAGCGGCATTATTAATAAAGCATATTATCTGTTGGCACAAGGTGGTACCTTCCATAACGTAACTGTAAGTGGAATTGGTCGTGACGCAGCTGTCCAAATTTACTATAGTGCCTTTACGAACTACCTGACTTCTACTTCCAACTTCTCCAATACACGCGCCGCTGTGGTGCAGGCAGCAAAAGACCTTTACGGTGCGAATTCAGCGCAAGCAACCGCAGCCGCCAAATCTTTTGACGCTGTAGGAGTTAACTAAATCATAATTGCAATCCCTCTTATTCATCCTCGTCCATAGACCATTGTCGTTGTGCAGCTGTCATCCAACCCAGCTCATAAAATGGACGAAAAAATAGGGGTGCAGTGTACAAGTCTGCGCCCCTTCCCCCTTATGTATATGGCGTCCCCCAGCGGGACGCTCTTTTTTTGTCTACATAGCGGATGCTCTAAAACCAGTATGCTATGGCCATTGCCATTGCGGAATCATTTACACTTCAACAAGACTATTTTCGATCAATTTCGACTAAATAAGACAAACACAATCTAAATAAGGGTCTTTAGTCTCATTTTGGAGTAATTTGTAATATACATCTTCTCGTCCTACATTCTCTGTGCTAATATCAGAGCCAAGACGATTTAATCACAAAAAAATAAAACTTGTTTTTTTGCATAAGTTTATTTTTTCATGATCTTCACGTTTTAAAAAAGCAGCAAGACCTACATACATGGCGCCGTGCCTAAAAAACAAAACAGGATGCACATCATCCTGACCTAAATTTGGGGAGAGTGGTTTTTAATGAAAAAAGTATGGGTTTCACTTCTTGGAGGAGCTATGTTATTAGGGGCTGTAGCACCTGGTGCCTCAGCAGCGGAGAATTCTGTTCCCGATCCTACTCAGCTTACACCAACCTTTCACGCAGAACAATGGAAGGCTCCTTCATCCGTATCGGGTGACAATATTGTATGGAGTTATTTGAATCGACAAAAGAAAACGCTGCTAGGTGCAGACAGCACCAGTGTCCGTGAGCAATTTCGCATTATTGATCGCACGAGCGACAAATCCGGTGTAAACCATTATCGATTGAAGCAATATGTAAACGGGGTTCCCGTATATGGAGCTGAGCAGACCATCCATGTGAATAAGTCAGGTAAAGTCACCTCTTATCTGGGCGCCGTCATTTCGGAGGATCAACAACAAGATGCCACTGAAGACACCACTCCAAAAATTAGCGCTACCCAGGCCGTCTATACCGCGTATGAAGAAGCCGCTATACGGATTCAATCCTACCCTTCCGTCACCGATAACGTTACTGAGGGTAGTCAGGATCAAGGCAGTGTAAGTAAAGACACTTACAGAGAAGCATCTAACAACGAAATATCCATCCCGGAACAAATTTCCATTGCCAAAATCGCCAATCTGGAGCCAAGTGTAGAACCTAATGCAGAACTGTACATCTATCCTGACGGTGAGACTACACGGCTGGTTTATGTGACAGAGGTTAATATTCTGGAGCCTGCACCTTTGCGTACACGCTACTTTATTGATGCCAAAGACGGAAAAATCGTATTCCAGTATGACATCCTCAACTACGCAACGGGCAACGGCCGCGGCGTGGATGGTGTAATGAAATCGTTCACGACTACAGCTTCCGGCAACGGATATCAGTTGAAAGACTCGACACGCAGTAATGGAATCGTAACCTACACCGCTGCCAACCGTCAGACAACGCCGGGTACGATTTTGACGGATGCGGATAATGTATGGGATGATCCGGCGGCTGTTGATGCCCATGCCTACGCTATTAGAACCTACGATTATTATAAAAATAAATTTGGTCGCAACAGCATTGATGGACGTGGCATGCAAATCCGTTCGACCGTCCATTACGGCAAAAAATATAACAACGCCTTCTGGAACGGCTCTCAAATGACATACGGCGACGGCGACGGCAAATTATTTACCTTTTTCAGTGGTGATCCCGATGTCGTGGGGCATGAACTCACCCACGGTGTCACAGAGTTCACCTCCAATCTGGAGTATTACGGTGAATCAGGTGCGCTGAATGAAGCCTTCTCAGATATTATGGGTAATGATATGGATGGCAGCAACTGGCTCCTTGGCGATGGCATTTATACGCCTAACATTCCGGGCGACGCTCTGCGCTCTCTATCCGACCCTGCAAAATATGGCCAGCCGGATCACTATTCCAATTTTTACCCTGACCCTAACAATGATGATGAAGGAGGAGTCCATACAAATAGCGGTATTATCAACAAAGCCTATTATTTGCTGGCACAAGGCGGTACATCCCATGGTGTAACGGTAACCGGTATCGGACGCGAAGCGGCTGTATACATCTACTATAATGCCTTTACGAACTATTTGACCTCTACCTCCAACTTCTCTAATGCGCGGGCTGCTGTTATACAGGCGGCCAAGGATTTCTATGGTACTGATTCGCTAGCAGTAACTAGCGCTATTCAATCCTTTGATGCTGTAGGAATCAAGTAAATCATATTCCGTATTCCTCGCAATTGATCCTCATTCAGTAGACAGAAGCCTGTTGTGTGGGTATCATCTGATCCTGCTCATAAGCGGACCAAAAATAGGGGTGCAGTGTAAGTCTGTACCCCTTCCTCCTTGAGTCTATGGCGTCCCGTTCAACGGGATGCCCCTTTTTTTCATCGTGATGCCTGTTCGACTATATGATTTTCTATTTATTCGACGAATTATGACAAAAAAATTAATATTTTGGGACTATCGAATCATTTTGGAGTTATTTGTAAGATAAATCTTCTCGTTCGACAATCTCTGTGCTAATATCAAAGCTTAGAAGATAGAATGGAAAAAAAATAATCCCCATTTTTTTGCATAAGGTAATTTCTTTCCATCCTCTTCGCATTCTTATCCATAATCTTTACGTTTCAAAGGAGCAACAAGACCTACATACATGGCAAAATGCCTATTCAACAGGATGATTTTCATCCTCACATTAACTTGGGAGAGTGAGTATTTAATGAAAAAAGTATGGGTTTCACTTCTTGGAGGAGCTATGCTATTAGGAGCAGTAGCACCCGGAGCATCCGCAGCGGAGAATTCTGTTGCCGAGCCCACTCAGTTTACGCCAACATTTCAAACGGTAGACTGGAAATCTCCTTCATCGCTATCAGGTGACAATCTGGTCTGGAGCTTTTTAAATCGACAACAGAAAAAATTAATGAGTATGGACAACAGCGGCACCAGTGCCCGTGAGCAATTTCGGATCGTGGATCGAACCAGTGATAAATTCGGTACGCAACATTATCGCCTAAAACAGTATGTGGACGGCATCCCCGTATTTGGAGCTGAACAGACGATCCATGTGAATAAGGCTGGTAAAATTACTTCTTATCTGGGAGCTGTCATTTCAGAAGATCAGCAAGCGGACGCTAAAGAAAATACAACTCCAAAAATTAGCGCTACTGAGGCCGTATATACTGCGTATGAAGATGCAGCTACACGCGTTCAATCTCTCTCTTCCTCTGCTAATACCGTTTCTGAACCTTCCGAGGACGTTAGCAGTGTAAGTAAAGACACCTACGCAGAAGCATCTAACAACGAAGGATATCCCTCTATTGACAAGGATAAGCTGGATCTGGAAAAAGAAGCTGAACTGAAAAATAGTAAATTGGAAGCGGTAGAGCCTGCGTCTGCACCTATCGCCAAAATCGCCAATCTGGAACCAAACGTGGACCCTAAGGCAGAGTTGTACATCTATCCCGATGGAGACACAACACGTCTGGTTTATGTAACGGAAGTTAATATTTTGCAGCCTACTTTACTGCGCACACGTTACTTTATTGATGCCAATGACGGCAAAATCGTGTTCAAGTATGACATCCTCAATGAAGTAATCGGCACAGGTCGTGGTGTACTCGGGGATACCAAAACGTTCGAAACAACAGCTTCCGGTAAAAAGTACCAATTGAAGGATGCGACTCGTGGTAAAGGCATCTTAACTTACAATGTTCACAATACCGAGACGCTTCCAGGCACCCTTTATACAAGTACAGATAACGTATGGAAAGATCCGGCTGCGGTGGATGCCCATGCTTATGCCATTCGCACCTATGATTATTATAAAGAAAAATTTGGACGCGACAGCATCGACGGACGTGGCATGGCTATTGCCTCGGCAGTCCATTACGGGGAAAAGAACTACAATAATGCCCACTGGGGCGGCACCCATATGCTATACGGAGACGGTGACGGCACGCTATTTGCCCCTTTCAGCAGCGACCTTGAAATTGTTGCTCACGAGCTGACTCACGGCGTGACCGAGCATTCATCCGGGCTGGTGTATTTCGCTGAATCTGGCGCACTGAGTGAAAGCATCTCGGATATTATCGGTAACGACATTGAGCGTACCAACTGGGATTTTGGCAAAGTCGCTTATACACCAAAAATTAAGGGTGACGCAATCCGCTCCCTTTCCGATCCTGTCAAATACGGTCAGGTAGATCACTACAGCAATTTTTATCCTGACCCGAATAACGAGGATTATGGTGGGACCCATATTAATAGCGGTATTATTAATAAAGCCTACTATCTACTGGCACAGGGCGGTACCTTTCATGGTGTCAAGGTAGATGGAATCGGACGTGATGCAGCCGTATATATTTACTATAATGCCTTTACTAATTACCTGACCTCCACTTCTAACTTCTCCACTGCACGCGCCGCCGTTATTCAGGCAGCCAAGGACAGCTATGGTGAAAATTCAATAGCAGTCATTTCTGCCATTAAGTCCTTTGACGCTGTAGGTGTGAAATAAGTTGAGCTTAAACAAGCAATCTTCTGGCTCTACTTAGGATGTACAAAAAGAGGGCGATATTACCATTACAAGTGTGCCCTCTTCCCCCTCATGTATACGGCTTCCCTTCATCGGGACGCCTTTTTCTTGTTTTATGCAAATTCGCAATCCTGTGCAGAGGTCTTTTAATCGTGCCCGATTGCAATCCACAGAATCAAACCTTCACAAACCGAACCTGCATGTCTGCGTTCCACAGTGAACACCGCCGAATCTCTCTGACAATTCGTTACAGATACTATTACCCCAGGCATGCTCGCATTACCTGTGATTGCATAACGTACATCCTGGAATGGCTGCTCAAACACAATGCTCACATCATCCCTGTCCGCTTCTGCGGGAATGTAAAAAGGAATGCTGCCAAACCGTGTTGAGGCCACTCTTGAATTAAATGTATGCTCACGAAGAAGCCCGTCATCATAAGTCACGTTAAGCGGAGGTTCGTCATCATCCGTAAAAGCAGCAGCAGGCTTGTCAGCGGACAACGCTACCCGCTGCTGCTTGAGGCGATGCCTGCCTTCAGCAATGTGAATACTGGTAATGGAGCAATCCAGCAACGATTCCTGCTCTGACTGACCTCTGTATGCTATAGACGATATGCCTTCTTCTGTATTATGTTCCGTATCTGCCTCAGGCACAGACAGCAGCAGTACAGACGCCCGGTTCATCAGCATGGCTTCCTCCAGTGTCTTGGGAAGCTTATGCTTCCGCCATGCTGCTTCATCCACAGTGATAGGGTCATGAGCTGGAGCATGGATATCCACCATTGGCTTTACACTTGCCGTTTCCCGCTGGATCGGTTTGCCGGATACGGAAGACGTTTTATTTTTGTCTATTCGAGGGGAGGGAACCGCGTTGGAAGGGTTACGCCGCGCTGTTCTTTTATCCTTACTATTATGGTTCATACGATGGTTCATAATGAACGCTCCTTTGGACAGGAGTGAACCAGCGGTCGCTCCGCTTCATTCACCCGGCTGGGAATTATGCTAATGCCTATACGATAGCCTATGCTCACAGCTGGGCTCATGTCACTACGTTACGCAATCCAGCATGATTTGCGCCCAGCGCTGTGCTGAATGCTGCCATAAAAATCGTTTTCGCACCTCGTTAAGCCCGGCCTCTCCCATGCGCCGCCGCAATTCAGGCTGCTGAAGCAGTCCGATGACGGCAGCGGCCATTTCCTGCTCCCCCTGAGATGGCGAAACAAGCCAGCCCGTCTCCCCGTGCCGTACAATCTCCGGAATGCCGCCTGTATGGGAAGCAACTACGGGCACGCCTGCGGCCATCGCCTCCAGATTGACCAGCCCGAAGGCCTCATCTCTCACCGAAGGAACAACGGTCACATCGGCCAACTGATATAGCGAGGCCAATGCCGGATGGGGAACATAGTCGAGAAACTTGACGTGCTTTCCCATCCTGAGCTTACGCGTCTGCCGATGCAGCGACACCGAGTAAGGCGTGAGGCGATCCTGCCCGTAATAGGCGCTGCCCGCAATGAGCAGCAGCACATCCGGGCAGGTACGGGCGATGCGCGGCAGGGCCTTGAGCAGCCGATGAACGCCTTTACCCGGTACCAGCCTGCCCGCGTAGAGTACGATGCGACGGCCTTCCCAGCCGAAATCGTTCAGCCGTGCCGCTCTGACCGCTTCTGCCGCAGGGGTCCAGCGCGGCAGGAAATCGCCGGGATGAATGCCCAGCTCATTTATAGCGATGCGTTGCCTGACAGCATCAGAGCTGTCAGCGGTCACGGCTGCCCGCATGTAGGCGCTGTTCACGATGATCCGCTCCATCAGCTGCAGAGATCGATCCACTTCCTTCCGTTTGAGGTGCGGCTCCCGGATGAAAGTGGTCGAATGCAAAGTTAGCACGACCCGGCTATCGGGCAAAGCGTTGTGAATCGCATATGCCGCAGCCGGGCGGTTGTGTACATCCACCACCGCAGGTGACCATCTTTTCAGGTCAGCAATCACCTCGGGAATATAACTTGGCCCCTGCTTATAACGTATGCATGGCACCCCGTCCACATCGGCGTTATCCGGTACCTCTTCTCCCCGTATGCCATATATCTGTACCTGAAGCTTATCGCTGGCCAGCGGTACCGTATGGGCAATAACCCGCTCCACCGAGCTGCTGCGGGGCGAAGGTATAACAAAAGAGCCCGGTGTAATAACTGCTACCTTCGGCCTCTGCATCAGCCCTGCACCTTCTTTCCTCTTTGATTCAAGCTCTCTCCTGCAAATTCTCTTCAACACTCATGGTGTATCATATCGTCCCCCTGCCTGAAAGGTGCCTGGCTCCTCACTTTGGGCAAGCAGCAAGGCTACCGTCCATGCCTGGCCGATCTTTGATACATATGATGGACTAGAACCACTGAATTGTCAGTTGGAGTCACAACAAGGAAGGGCGGACATACCCATGCTGCATGTCGGCGTCATGCTCAACCCGGCAACGTACCGGGGCATCCCCGCCATGAGGACCGGATATGAATCACTCGCCAATTACGTGGACGCCGGGTTGAGCCATGAGCTAATCCCCTGCTTTCTTCGTTTGGAGGAAATTCATATACCGACCGGAACATGCCGGGCTTTTGTTAAACACGGTAACGGCTATCAGCAGATGACTCTCCCGTTGCCACGGGTCATCCACAATCGGACTCTCTATCGGCAAAACGAAAACGCCCGTGAAATCAACAGACTGGTGCAGAACGGAATTTATATCTTTAATGAACAAAACCGTTTCCGTAAGGACCACATACATGCGATATTGCAGGAAGACCCTCTGCTGCACCCCCATCTTCCGCGAACGCTACAAGGCAATCCGGCTTCGATTCGTACCTTGATGAAGCAGACCGGAGATGTCATCATCAAACCAAGCAGCGGGAGCATCGGTAGAGGAATTATGCGCCTGAGACATTCCCGTAGTGACTGGACTTTACAATGCGCACATCCCGCTGTACCCGATCGCTGGACTACACTGCGCCTGCATGCTGGAGAACTGCCTTCATTTCTGCACAAGCGGCTGTTGCATAGTCCTCATATCGTGCAGGAAACTTTACCGCTCGCTTTGTATAACAACCGCCCTTTTGATATTCGCGTGACGGTTCAACGCGGATATGGCAGCATTTGGAGCGTAACGGGCATGTTTGCCAAAATTGCTCCCTCCCACACCTTCGTTTCCAATGTGGCGCAGGGTGGCTCAGCCCGTTTCTTGCCAGAGGTGCTGTCACAGGTACAAACGGCTCAGCCAATGAACGCAGCCCGTCTGATGAATGAATTGGAAAGGCTCGCGTTGCAAATCGTCCATAGGCTGGCACAAAACCTTCCCCGGCTCGCCGATGTCGGTCTGGACCTGGGCATTACGCAAGAAGGCAAGATTGTTTTTATCGAATGCAACGGTCGCGATCAGCGCTACGGATTCAGCCAGGCGGGCATGAACAATGTCTGGAAAGAAACGTACACTCAGCCGATGGCTTACGCACGTTGGCTTCTCGAACGGATGCCCCCGGCGGACACCGCCCGTTCACTCGACCGTCCACTGTATTGATTTACGTCACATTCTGTGTCAATATAATTCAGAGCGGCCGGACATGTTCCGGCCAAGACGGCTCGGAAATGAACAAGGGGGATCTGAAATGGCAAAACAGTGGCTGCGGCTCATGACTGAGCTATCATCGCGCAAGTGGGTGTGCCGGGTTGTGGGTTCCTTCGCGCAAAGCGGTGCAAGCCGACTTTTTATCCCCACCTTTATACGTACGTACCAGATCCAGACGCATGAGGCTGAACAGGAATGGAAGGAATACCGTTCCCTGAACGCCTATTTTACACGCAAATTAAAAGCGGGCATGCGCCCGATTGATACGAACGCCGAGGTGATGACCAGTCCGGTGGATGCGCGGATTACGTTCACTGGCCCAATTACGTCCGGCACTATTTTGAATGTCAAAGGTCAGGACTATACGCTGGATGAGTTGCTTAACCGTTCGCCGCGTCTTGAGAAATACACGCACGGCTATGCCTTTGTGCTGTATCTCAGCCCGACCGATTATCATCGTATTCATGCGCCGGTATCCGGTACACTGGTGGAGAAGGAGCATTTGCGCGGCAAGGTATATCCGGTGAATGACTTCGGCTTACAGCACATGAGAGCGGTTCTGAGCCGCAATGAACGGCAGATTACGTACATAGCCCATGAATACGGCGAGGTGGCGGTCGTCAAGGTTGGCGCGATGAATGTAAGCAGCATCAAATACACCGATGATGAAGCTGTCTCATGGGAAAAAGGCGAGGATCTCGCATATTTCGAGTTTGGATCAACCGTCGTTTTGCTGACCGAAAACGGCACGTTTGATCCTGACCCTGCGCTGAAGCTGGGAGATGTGGTTAGAATGGGGCAGCGTCTCGGTTGCTTCCGGCACGATCCCAAAGTGTAAGCACGTTTGCCGTTACAGCATGACAACAGCAACATATATGATAAAGGACCCGACATCATTGCTCAGGTCCTTTTTTGTGTTTATCTTTTTATTCGTTATAGGAAATATGCTCAGAACCACACGTTCACCGCTCCGTCGCTTGGCTACAGCCTGTCCACCCGCTCATTCCTTCACCTGATCTCGGATGGACTTTTCCCCGTGTACTGCTTGAATTGGCGGCTGAAGAAAAAAATATCGCGGTATCCCAAAGCCTCTGCCACCTCAGTCACATTCATTCCGGCATGTAGTAACAGATGCTGTGCGCGCTCAATTCGCATGCTGATGATATGAGATTGAGCGGAAACACCCAGCAACTCCTTGAATTTGATTGAAAAATAGCGCGGTGACAGCCCTGCCCGTGCCGCCAAATCCTCGACGCGATGAGGAAGCCCGGGATGCTGGCGCACATAATTGGCCGTTTCCCGGATGACCTCGGTGAGCTGGTGGCTGGCCGACCGCTCCTGCGGCTCCTTGCGGTCGGCACGCAGCAGATGTATCATGAGCTGCTTCAGGATTAGCCTGCACTCCTCCTCGGCCCCGTAAGCACGTTCCAGGCGCAGACGGACGTACCTGGCAAGCATATGCTCCACCTCGATCGTTTCCTCCAGCATACGATAGCTTGCAGGTATGATCTCCGGCTGCTCGGTAAGATCAAAATGAATATAGGTAAGTATTAGCGGCTTTTGCGGGTTATGTGTAGCTCGGGTATCATCCCCCGGCTTGAACAGGAAGCAGCTTCCTTTGCTTACCGGATAGGACTCCCCGTTCAATACAACCGTTCCTTCACCGCTCCATACATAAAATAAATCATAGTTTGGCATCGGCCTTTCACGCACCTGCCATTTCCAGCCCGGCTCGCACACAATTTTGGCAAAGGCGGACAACAGGATGAACGATGACGCAGACGTATCCAGCAAAATCTGCACCTCCTTATGCTATTCTTTCGTTGTCCCTGATCCCGTTAAATTATAATATAAGCGCAGACCAGCCATTACGCAAAAAATAAAGCCTTCTTTTTCAGGAGCGCTTTTGCGTGACGCTTACCGTGTGTGATGCTATAATATGTAATCAAAATGACTTGGAAGGATGAAACCGGAATGAATCCACTGGCAGCGCAGTTAAACCGCAACATTCAGGCAAGCAACGAGCATGTATATGAAATGCTTTCTCTTTTAGGTAAAGAGATTTATTTCCCAAAAGAAGGAATTTTGAGTCAATCCGCAGAGGCGGGGAAACTTGCCAAGAAGTACAACGCTACGATTGGTATTGCTACCGAGGGCAGCGGCCCTATGCATTTGGGGGTCATTCAGGAGAAGCTGTCCGCATACAGCCCCAAGGACCTGTACCCTTATGCCCCCCCTGCGGGCAAGCCTGAACTGCGTAGTGTATGGCGGGAAAAAATGCTGAAGGAAAACCCGTCGCTCGCTGGAAAAAGCTACGGCCTACCGGTGGTTACGAACGCGCTGACTCATGGATTGAGCATCGTTGCCGACCTGTTTACGGATGAAGGGGATGCTGTCATTTATCCGGACAAGAACTGGGAAAATTATGAGCTGACCTTCGGTATTCGCCGTCATGGACGATTGGTGAATTTCCCGTTGTTCACAGAGGATCAACGTTTTAATAGTGAGGGGTTACGTGAAGCGCTGCTGGCGCAGAAGGAATACGGCAAAGCCATCGTTGTGCTGAACTTCCCGAACAACCCGACCGGCTATACACCGGGAATCGAAGAGGGCAAAGCGATTGTTGCTTCCATTCAGGAAGCAGCAGAAGCAGGCATCAATGTCGTAGTTGTGACGGATGACGCTTATTTTGGCCTGTTCTTCGAGGATTCGCTGCATGAATCGCTATTCGGCCAGTTGGCTGGACTTCATCCAAGAATTTTACCAGTCAAAATTGACGGAGCTACCAAAGAAGAATTCGTTTGGGGCTTCCGTGTCGGATTTATTACCTTTGCTTCGGAACATCAGGACGTGCTGAGCGCACTGGAGCAAAAAACACTGGGAATTATACGGGCAACGATTTCCAGCGGCCCTCACCCGTCGCAAACCTTCGTGCTGGATGCTCTCAAATCACCGGATTTTGAGCAACAGAAGGAAGAAAAGTTCCAAATCATGAAAGGCCGGGCCAACAAGGTCAAGGCGTTACTTGATAGCGGAAAATACGGAGATGTATGGAGTTACTATCCTTTCAACTCGGGTTATTTCATGTGTCTCAAGCTGAACGGCTTGTCCGCCGAACAATTGCGCACACATCTGCTGGAGCAATATGGGGTGGGAACGATTGCGCTGGGTGAGCATGATCTCCGTATCGCATTCTCCTGTATCGAGGAAGAATATCTGGAAGACTTGTACGACATTGTGTATCGTGGTGTGCAAGACTTATTGAACGCCTAATCTAATCGGTCGGTACTAACTGGTTAGAGTTATAGCTGGATGGAGCGGTGTGCCGGATGTTGCGGCATACCGTTTTTTTATATCCCCTGCTGAACGATTCATTCACAACTCAAAGCACTTATCCCTCAGCAGCCAGCAAAGATTATTGTGCCAGCGGCAGCAAAATGATAACCTCCGTACCCGCTCCCGGCTCGCTCTCATACCGTATACTGCCGTTCATCGCTTCAATCATGCGAAAGGAGACTGCTGTTCCCAGCCCTGTTCCTACTTCTTTGGTCGAAAAAAACAAAGTGCCTACCCGCTCCAGATGTTCCGGGCTCATGCCTTTTCCAGTATCCTTGATATTCAGACATGCCTTCTCTTCCTGAACTGCCAGCTTTATGTCTACCTCGCCTCCATCTTCCGCAGCCTCAATCGCATTTTTCGTGATATGAATTAACGCCTGCAACAGTTGATTACGATCCGTATGTAGATATATATCATTCCTTAACTCCGTCTGCATTCTTACGCCTTGCTTGGTCGCCATCGGTTTCAGGAGCAGAACAATCTGTTGAACCATGCCGGACAGATCCATCAGCTCTGTCTTCCCAATCTGCGGCTTGGATAAATTCAAATAGTCGCTAATGATTCTTTCAGCCCGATCCACCTCCGCCAGCGCCAGCGCCATATATCTGCGGTTTTTCCCTTCCAGCCCTGACTGAACCATTTGCAGAAACCCTTTAACGACTGTCAACGGATTTCGAACTTCGTGAGCCATGGAGGCGGCCAGTTCCCCTAACGTATTGAGACGTTCAGCATATTTGATCTTTTTTCTCATCTCTTCCCGCTCCAGACTAAACTCCATCCAGCAAGAGGCGGCTCCGATACTTAGAAATTGAATTATAGCAAACCAGAGAACCCCCTTGAACAGCTCGGCTTCATCCTGATCCAGTCTGCCGTTGGCCCAGGAATGCATCATAAGAATAACCAGCATAATCACATTCATCCATACACTCATGAGCAAGTTTATCCACACTCGGGGCAGCATACCTTTGAGCTGCATAAATCTTTTTCTCACCAAGAGAGGTACGAGATAACATAGCAGCATGCTAATCAGCCCCACCCCGATGGAATCAGGTCCAACATAAATGCGAGCCATCACCATGAGTGTTATATTCACCAGTCCTGCTCCGGGTCCAAAATATAAAACGGAGAGGATCAGCGGAACATATCGGAGATCCCAAAACAAGCCATACCAGCTATACGAGAAAATAAGACAAAGCACAGAAGAGATACCCAGCACCCCTCCCATGAGCAATGGGGCATGTTTCATATGTCGATGATCCGATAAAGTGCTATACACCAGCAAGGGTACAAAAACCAGAAATATATTCACGAGCAGCTTGTCTGCCAGCATCTCGTTGTTCCCACTTTCCAAGTGATAATGATTACATACTTCTTCTATTCTCGACAAAACGTGGCTTTTCCTCTCTATTCCCCCCTATCCGTTGAAAAAAATAAGGCGATCCGGCAATGTACCTCCACATTGGCCCAAGCAATACGAAAATGCGCTTCATAATATACGGTGTATCCTACATCACGATGACCGAGAGGAGAATGAGCATGGGAGCAGAAGAAACAAGAGGCGGTTACGGTGGTTACGGTGGTTTCGGCGCATTCACAAGCACAGGAACGATTCTGGTGCTGTTCATTTTGTTAGTGATCATCAGCAAAACGATTTTCATTTAAGCAGACGGACATCTGCGCCCACGGCTGACAAATAGCAGCTTCCCACGAAAAAAGGTTATTCTGCAAACAGCCCTTGCTGCTTGCGGAATAACCTTTGCTTTATCCACACAGGATTAAACTTCTTCTTCATCTTGACCGTCCAGGCGCCATTTCTTCGCCTGAGCGCCTCGTACCAGGTATACTACCAACACTCCACCAGCCAGCGTAAGCAGCATGGAGATCATCCCTTCAGTTCCTCTCAACAAAAAAGGAAGCCACAGGACGACCGCAACCGGCAACAGCAGCCGGACAACAAAGTCCAGGAAAGACGCGCGGCGGGTATGTGCAGGAAGCGGATAGAGCTGGAGCCATAGCGAATCCTTGTGGTACTGCCTTAGCGAAGTAATCTGCACGCCGATCAGGAATATAAAAAATATATACACAGCGATACCGATCCAGCTCGTATGCGTGATCCATATAATCAACAGGCCGAGGATACCCAGTCGTATCACCATCCCCACAGGCTCTGTGCGCACAAAGGTCTTGAACAGCAGGTAACGATAAGCTCCCCTTTTGTCCCACGGTATGTTACCACCCAACCAGGACAACCAGCGACGCGGAGTCACTCTCTGCGTAAGGGCCGGCACATCAACAAACCAGCCCAAGGTACGCATCACACGGGCAGCCTGAATACCTTCTGTGCGGATCAGGGTTTCCCATGCCACCAGCAGTTTGACCGGAAAACGCAGGACAAGCACGTACACCACACCTACCAGTATGATAAACGGCAAGCTGCGCAGCGGAGGCTGCCACAGCCATGCGGCTACCAGCAGCACTGCCAGCGCCCAGCGAAGCAGACGATACCCCATACTCGCGCCGCGCGATACCATGCGCAGCTCCTGCCAGCCGCCATAGCTGAACAGCAGCTTCAGCAGCACGAACAGCAGTATGGTCAGCAGCAGTGACTTAGGCGCAGTGTCGCTGCGGATATACAGCGGCCACGCGATCACAAGCAGCAACAGCAGGCCGAATATTTTGTACACTACGCCACGGATACGGCTGGACTTAAAATATTGGTGCATCGCATACTCCTGCGGACGCAGGAAGACGATATCGGCTTCATTCAAATACGTACGGAAGCTCACATGAGCGACCGGAACAGCTACAATGAGCATAATCCAGCGGATGGGCAAATCCGGCGGGATATGCATAATCAACGACGTGTACCATGCGGCAAAGGCAATCAGCGCAAAGCCGAAGACGACCGCCAGACCGCTCTGAATGACATAGCCGAGATAAGGCAGCACTTGTCCCCAGAACGCAACACGTCTTTCTTTATGTATACGTTGCAAATCCATGCTCATTCCCTGCCCTGTACCAGCTCATAAAATGCATCTTCCAGCGGCATGCCCGGCTTACCCGCCTGTGCTGTCACTTCGTCCAGCGTGCCCTGTGCAATGATGGCACCCTGATGAAGCACAATGAAACGATCACAATAATTTTCAATCGTGGACAAAATATGAGAACTAAGTAAAATGGACGAGCCCGAGCGCTTCATTTCCAGCATAAAATCAAGCAGGGAACGAATACCGAGCGGGTCCAGACCCAAAAATGGCTCATCAATCACATACAGCGGCGGCCCCGCCAAAAATGCGCACATAATCATCACTTTCTGGCGCATCCCTTTGGAAAGATGCATCGACATGCTTCCGCTCTTATCCCGCATACGGAACAAGTCCAGCATTTGGTCACTGCGGGTGCGGAAATCAGCTTCACTGACTCCATACGCTCTGGCGGTGAATTCCATATGCTCCATCACGGTCATTTCGGGATACAGCTCTGGAGACTCGGGTACAAAAGCAATGGCTCCCTGATACTGCTCGGGATTTTCCGCCTGCTTATGTCCCTGCACGCGGATTTCTCCCGCCTGCGGTGTCATCAGTCCCAAAATATGCTTCATCGTCGTACTTTTCCCGGCTCCGTTCAGACCGATCAGCCCCACCATTTCGCCCGGCTTTACATCCAGAGAAATCTGGTGCAGCACCGGGCGCTTGGCGCTGTATCCGCCTGTCAGTCCATTAATTTGCAATACAGGCTGTTGTTCCATGGCTCCCCCTCTTCTCACTTATCCGTTCGGTTTTGACCCTTTTTCCTTCAGCCATCTTGGTGCTCCCTTATTTTTACGATCACGCTCGCGCTGCGCTTTCCCTGCTTTGGACAAAGCTGCTCCTTTGCTCTTGCCTGGAGCCGAGCTATTTGCCGCAGTTCTGCCAGGACGACCGTTCTCACCGCGGGCAGGTGCCTTGCGGCTTTCCACTGGTGCTCCGTCAGAAGTAGGTCTGGCTTCGGATGGCCTTGCAGGCGCTCGCTTGGCATCCACCGGACGCGGCACGACAACCCGGCCTCCGTGCAACGCACGCTCCGCAATGTCGATGCCCAGTTCACGGGAAAATTTACGCATGATGAATGTTTCACGGTCGGTAACAACCGACGCAACCAATCCTTTACGTCCCATTCGTCCGGTCCGTCCTGCACGGTGAACATAAGCCTGACTGTCCGTAGCCGGATCAAAATGGATCACCATCTCCAGTCCCTCAATATCCAGACCACGGGCTGCCACATCGGAAGCAATCAGCACCTTGAGCTTGTCCGCACGAAACTGGGCCAGCACGTTGGTACGTGTAACTTTGTCCGCATCACCGTACAGGGATGCTGTAGTCAGTCCCATATGCTTGAGCTTGGCCTCAATCTCCCCGATGGCATTGGTTGTATTGACGAACACCAGTGCTTTTCTCGGATTAAAATGACGCACCAGTCGGCGCAGCATGTCCACCTTATCCCGTTCTTCGGATACAAAGTAGTAGTGTTCCAAACCGCTGGCCGTCTTCTGGTCAGGATCAATCCCGATTTCCACGTAATCCTGCATTTCCCGCTTTGCCAACGCTTGAATTTCGTCGTTCAGCGTCGCGGACAAAAATACTAACTGACGGTCACGCTGGGCAGTGCCCAAGATGTTCGTGACATCGCCTGCTCCCCCGAGCTGGAACATCTGATCCACCTCATCGATGACGATGGTTGTAATGTTGTGCATTTTCAGCTTCTTGGAAGCGATAAGTTCCCGTACACGTCCCGGTGTGCCAACCACAAGCTGCGGATGGTCCTTCAGCTTCTCGATCTGGCGCTTGACTGCCGCTCCACCGATCAGGCCGAGTACACGGATGCCGCGATGCTCCCCATAACGCTGACCTTCGCGTACAATTTGCATCGCCAGCTCCTGACTGGGAGCCAGGATCAGCTTTTGCGTAGCCTTTTTCTGCGGGTCAATGGCTTGCAGCAGCGGCAGCAAATAAGCCAGCGTCTTCCCTGTGCCGGTCTGCGAACGCGCCAATACATGCCTGCCCTTGATCATTTCTGGTATAGCCTGCGCCTGAACTGGCGAAGGCTGCGTAATCTCATGCTCAGCCAGCTTGGTCAACAGGTCTTGTTCAACGCCGAGCGATTCAAAATTCAATGTCATGAAAAGGTCCAACCCCTATACGTAAATTCGTTACTCTCCATTATATGCGAAAACAGCCCTGCAACCAAATGCAGATATTTAGTCCCGCCCTCCTTTGCTACGAAATAACAAAAAAAAGATGTCCCTCCACCATCACATGGCTTGCGGGACATCCTTTATTTTTTGTTCATCACGCCATGGCCCAGCCTGTCGGTCAGTCTGGGAGCAAGCTGATACAGCTTGAGAAAAGGAGAGATCCACCGTGGCAGATTAACCTCCTCCTTGCGAAGCTCCATCGCTCTCACGATGTGCTGCGCCACCTTGTCCGGCTTTAGCATAAACCAGCCTACATTACGGACATATCCGCCCGAAGGATCAGCGAGGTCAAAAAACGGCGTGTCAATCGGTCCGGGATTAATCGTCGTTACCGTAACTCCGCTCCCGCGCAGCTCCTGCCGAAGCGCATTGCTGAACCCTAGCAGCGCATGCTTCGTTGCTGTGTAGGAGGACGATTTGGCTGTCCCGATTTTTCCCGCCATGGATGCCACATTGACGATCTGACCTGTACCTCTTGCCGTCATTTGCGGCAGAAACGCCTTGATACAACGGACAGCACCCATATAGTTCACATCCATCATTTGTTCAAACTCTGTCAGGTCTGTCTCATGAAAATACTCAAACTTCCCGTAACCTGCGTTGTTGAGCAAAATATCGACCCGTCCGTACTGCTCCATCACACGGGCAGCCACGGCCTCTACCTGCTCCTGACGAGTGACATCCAGAGGGATCAGCTCATGCCTGCCGCTAATTCCCGCCGACACTTGATCCAACCGTTCCTGCGAACGCGCTGTCAAAATAGGAATCGCGCCCTTTTCGCTCAGCAACCGTGCGCAAAGGGCGCCAATTCCACTGGATGCCCCTGTAATGACAACCACCTTGTTTTGCAATGTACTCATGGTCATCCCTCCATATTAAAGAAACCTGCTTCTTTAATATTAAGAGATCATCACCTGAATATCCAGCTCACCGATTCCTTCCATCGTAAGCGGAATATAAAGGGCACGCTGAGGTACGAAGGAGGTCAAGTTTTCCGACTTCATGACCTGCGGAGGCGTAATGTCGACTACAATCCCCTGATTGGACAAAATCGTGCTGGCATTACCGCTGATCATATTGCCCAATTCCGAAATGGCGCTTTTGCCCATCTCATCAATTTCAGTCAAAACGAATCCGCCCATCATCGCCGAAACCATGCGCAACGCTACCTGTTCATTCAGGCCGAACACAATATTTCCGCTAAGCTGTCCGGTCATCCCGATCATAATCCAAATATGGTCTTCCACCAGCTCGACATTTTTCACACCGAGATCGCCGGGTGAGGGAGAGATTTGGATCAATTGTTCAATGACCCGCCGCGCCGACTCCAAAAAAGGATTTATCACTTCTGCCTTCACGATCATTGCGCCCCTTTACGATGGGCTTTTAGACACACAACAAAAGTCCCATTTTAATTAGAATTTTATTTTTCAAAATGATGCATAACGAATCAACCTTCAGTAAAATACTCTCTCTATCACTTATCGACAGCTATCCAGCAATTTTTTATAGCCGAATCACAAAAAATGTGAATAATGTCCTATTCCATTGCTTTCCATCGAATTCAAATGGGTTACTTTTGATGTATAGCAGGACTTTAGTCTTTATTTTCCAATATACCATACTTCACTGTGTTCTGCTTCGATTCATTGCCCTTCCCGCTCGAATAACCTATAATTTAATGAAATAAGCATAACGATGGTTTTACATATGCACATGTGGATTTGTGAAAAATCCTCAGGCTGTGCTGCTGCGACAGAATTAAGAAAAGAGAGGAGGAACTTCATGAACATCAGTCAACTTGAAACACTTATCATGATTTCCAAAACGATGAGCTTCCGCAAAGCCGGAGAACTTCTCAATTTGACGCAGCCGGCGGTATCCGCCCAAATCAAAAGTCTGGAGGACGAGTTCAAGACCATTCTGATCGACCGCAACCAACCCGTCACCCTGACCGACCGAGGGGCTGTTTTTTTGGAACATGCAGAGCGGATCTTGAGTGTTGTCGAGGAACTACGACAAAAATTGTACGATCTGAACGAAACGCCGCAGGGTCATATTGCGCTGGGCACTACGACGTCCATCGCCATTCAAATTTTACCACGTGTACTTTCCTACTTTCAGGATCAATTCCCGCTCATCAAAACCTCCATTCAATCCATGGCTTCCTCCATGATTTATCAACAGGTGGAAAACGGGCTTATTGATGTTGGCATCGGTTACTTGATCGAACGTAATCCAAATTTGAGCACTTCGATTTTGTATTACGATTCCTTTGAGCTTGTCGTATCGCCCACTCATCCGCTGGCCTCCCAACCGCATGCTACCATTGAAGCCCTTCGGGAAATTCCACTTATTCTGCTCTCACCCGATACGGTAGGACGAAAATTCGTGGACGATGTATTTAAAAAACACCAAATTGTGCCTCATGTCGTGATCGAATTGTCCAGCAGCGAGGAAGTCAAACGGATGGTCGAGATCAATCTGGGCGCTGCCATTATATCCAGGCTGTCGGTCACTCCCGAGCTACGTGCGGGTACATTGAAAATGATCCAGATTACCGAGCTGGAGGTTAGCCATCCGGTGGGAGTCATTTATAAATCCGGCCGATATCTGAACTCCGCTATGCAGCAGTTTCTAAGCGATCTAAAGGGTATGCCGGAAACCAATTTTATTAGTTCTGAATAGCGCACTCCGCTAGAAACACCATACGAAATACAAACCTTAAATACGAGAGGACGACATTCTATGAAATTTGATCTGCACACCCATCATTTCCGCTGCGGTCATGCAGACGGAAATATTCGGGACTATATCGAAGCAGGCATTCAGTCCGGTTTACAGGCAATTGGTATTTCAGACCACTCCCCCTTCTTATGCAGCGAGCAGGATCAGGCTTTTCCGAAAATTTATATGGCGAAATCACAGCTTGCCGAGTACGTAGAAGAGGTACAGCAGCTACAGAAGGAATACGAAGGCCGTATTGACGTGCTGCTCGGATTGGAAACAGATTATTTTCCTGATTTTGCAGAACTGTACCGTTCCACCCTGGCCCCTTATCCGTTCGACTACCTCATTGGGTCGATCCACAACGTTGAGGGAGACAGCATTTTTAATCGTAGCCGTTGGAATGACGTAAGTGATGCACGCAAAATCGAGGTCAAACAAGCTTACTATGCGCTCATTCAGGAATCTGCGCGGAGCGGTATGTTTCAGATTTTGGGTCATATCGACGCGATGAAGGGGAATTTCCCGGCTTTCTCAGATATTCCTGCCGATGAAGCGATTGATGAAACCTTGAAAGTGATTGCAGAATCCGATGTTGCCATTGAAATTAACACATCAGGCAAAACCAAGCTCAGTGGCGGATGGTACCCGTCCGTTCCTATTTTAGAAAGAGCGCATCATTTTGGCGTAGAGGTCACTTTTGGTTCAGATGCCCATAAACCTGCTCGGGTAGGCGATGATTGGGACGAAGTGAAGGCGATGCTGAAGGATATTGGCTTCCGCGAATGGGTTTATTTTAAACAAAAACGTAAAATTTCGGTGCCGCTTTAAAATTTGTTTAGGGTGGGAATTGCCGCTTCGCTGCCAACCACCTTAAACCGCACGGCTCCATTATTTTAAATATTATTTACATTTTACGACATCTATGTGTGAGGAGAATTACATATGTATCTGGAAGACCCGATGGACAAGATCAAAAAGCTAAAGCACGATATCACGCGTTTTATGCTGATCTATAAATTTGCACTCGACGAAATGGAAACCAAGATTGAAATACTAAAGCAGGAATTTCAGGCGTTGCACGATTATAGCCCTATTGAGCATACCAAATCGCGCCTCAAATCCCCTGAGAGCATCATGAACAAAATGCTTCGTAAAAATAGTGAGCTTTCCCTCGCTGCCGTCAAGGATAACATTAAGGATATCGCGGGACTACGCATTACCTGCTCTTTTATTTCGGACATTTATGATGTAAGTGACATGTTACAGAGACAAAGTGATTTGAAGGTGCTGGAGGTCAAGGATTACATCAAAAATCCCAAACCAAACGGTTACCAAAGTCTGCATCTGTTGATCCAGGTTCCTGTATTCATGTCCGACTGCCAGGAGCTGGTCTGCGTAGAGGTACAAATTCGGACGATTGCGATGGATTTCTGGGCCAGTCTGGAGCATAAAATCTTTTATAAATACAACCAGTCCGTTCCTGAAAGCCTGACACGCGAATTAAAAAATGCGGCAGATTCAGCCAATGCGCTTGACCTCCAAATGGAACGTCTCCACCGTGAAATTAAAGAGATTAAAGACGCCCAAGGTGAAGAAGACTCTATTGAAGAGATTCGGAAGATTATCATTAATAATCAGCAATTTTCGGTGCCAGCCAACTTTTTGAAGCTGCTCGGAGAGTAATTGGACAGGCTTCGTTAGTGATTTCATCGCTACGCGAATGATTTGATCTTACGATCGCTGTTGCAACGGGATTCTCAGGTTTGTATAAGCCCTTTAAAGGATAGAATCCCATTGCAAAGGCGAACGCTTACGCATATTCGACACCTCTATAAAATTGATTATCAATAAGCATCTGTAGGCTGATCCAATCACCTCCAAGTGTCTTTAGAAACAGTTTGCCGTTAATTAATCTTCCCGTTCTGTACATACGCACTCCTCCTCAGTAAACAGTTAATAACCGGATACATATCGGTCGACTTCGTCCTCAGCCCTCTCAATCACTTGAATCAAAGTTATTTCAGGTTCCTCCTGTTTATATTGAATAGCCTTCTCACACGTACCTCCTACCCCTGCCCACTCCCAATACAGATGGATGTCTACGGACTCCAGAAAATATACAGATAAGGCTTCAATAGGATTTGCAACATACAAGTCCATAAATTCCTCGTCTGTAAGCTGATGATACCGAAGATATTCACCCTTCATATTGCAGAGTAGATTAAAAGTGTCTTGTTCGTTAATATAAATAGAACGGGCAATGAATTCATTGCGCCTTTCAACCGAGTTCAGTATGATTTGCATAGCGTTACGGATGTGCTCATCTTCGGGGCTGATATGAAACATTTGAATGAGATCGTTCGTGCTCAATTTGGGGTTAAACGGGGCTGGCTTTATGATTCGTGTCCACATATCAGTCTTTCCTGTCTCAAACACTTCAATAGCGTCCGAGACATTATAGCCAATCGTTTGCCATTTACGGTTCAGAGCATCAGTGATGTGATAATAATGTATCTCTTGGTCATCGCTCCCCACTTCTTGCGGCCAAACTGGTTCCATGCGAACAATGTCCAGAATGTGCTGTTTGTTGAGTTTGTTTCCTAGTGTAGTCATATGTATTTCCCCCGGTTCTTTTTGGTAAAATGGCAATAGTAAAGCCAAGGATATGATGCATATCCCCTTGTTAAGATAAATAGTATGTAAATCATTATTATACGTTCCTTAGTATATACTTTGGATAGTATAATGTCAACGGAGGTTTTAGATTTGCTGAAGGTTAAATTAAAGCTACATATTGTCATGAAAAATAAAGGGATCACTCAGACAAAGCTGTCTCAATTAACAGGAATCCGCCAAGCCACGATTTCTGACATGTGTCGTAATGCAAGACAAGAAATTAGCTTTCCCGTAATCGAAAAAATTGCTCATGCTTTGAATATTACGGATTTATCAGAATTAATCCAGTTAGAAGAAGAAAACTAATTGCTCTCAATTCAAGTTAGGAGATAAATCTAAGATGGAACTGATCATAAAACTTAAAGACGTTATGAAAGAAAGAGGCATCACTCAGTTACAATTAGCAAAAATGGCAAATGTCCGGCAAGCTGCAGTATCGGAATTATGCAGAAATGCTCGGGAAGAAGTGAATTTAGCTATGCTAACAAGGATCGCCATCGCTTTAGATATTAAGGACATATCAGAATTAATGCAATTCGATGAGACTGAGTAGAGAAATTATACAGGGATAACTGGAAGGATTAAATAAACTCCATGTGTGATGTAATTGAAGAAGCAGGCGTGTTATTAAATCAATTAAATTACTACTTTAGGATTATTCAAACTCAAATTGCAACGAGCAAGCCTAAAATGGCATTGCTCGACATTGAAGCATGAGAATCTTTTTCGGGATACTACTCAACACATTTCTTAATTGCAAGCATAGCTCTGATCTTTTACAAATCTCTTCCAGATCCACTCCCGTCATGCCCTCCGTTACTTGAGCAAAAATAGAAAACGAAACATACTCATCAGGCGCCACCAAGTATCATATTTCGGTAAAGTTAGTGAAAAATAAGTAAACACATCCAGATCTAAACAAGGATACTTTCTTCCTTTTTACTACATGTGTCGAGACGATAAAAAGGGATATATTCCTTTTTATTATATATATTACCTACACTATCAAAAGCCACTCTTTCTCACAACACCCCTTTTTCCAGATGATGCCCGTTCTCCCTTCACTTCACTTCTATTGATCCCACTGATTCCATATGAGCCTGTATTAATTTACCGGAATCCATGATCACGATTAAATCAGCCATGTTCTTGACTTTGAAAGGCAATTGCCCAAAATTACTATCAGCTTTCTACATTCCATTATTTAACATAGTAAATACACCAATCAATGGATCATTCTGTAAACTAAATCTCTCTTTTAACCGATAAATACATATGCTGGACTGTTTAATAAATATCACCTCTTGCCCTTTTGTACCTTGAATGAAAGCTTACTCGGAACATCTGTATCCGAATAAGAACGTTTTGTACCCAACAAACTCAGTGATACATATGGGTCTTAACTCAAAGTTGTATCCATCCATTTCTTCTATTCGTCAGACCCGAATTAAAAATGCTGCACTTTACTTTTGTAATCAGCCATCACATCTTAGAAAGGAGTCATGAACTCACTTGAGCGTATTGTCAGATGGAATCGGATATGAAAGCCTACGCTTTTATGGTCCCTTTCAGCCACAACATATTGAACAACTTCAAATAACACGTGCCATCAACGATCATACCTTTTTACATATCAGTGGTATGCTCTCCGAAGAACAGGGAGCCGCATGCATCGGACAAAATATGGAGCAAGAGCCGATTGTGATTCGTCAATTGGATGATCAGGGACAATCGCTGAGAAGACTGTTCCACGGGATCGTTACGCAAATGTCTGTGAATTGCACACGTGGAGTATATACCTTTGAACTGAAGGCTGCTTCCCATTCGTATCAGATGGATATCAAGCTGAAAAAACGTTCCTATCAGGATATTCACCGTACCTATGATGATCTGGTCACCGCGATGGTTCGAAAGTATCAGTATGGGGAGACGCCATTGATACCGTAACTAATTATGCCAAACTGGATACTTTTGTTTTACAATATGAGGAGACGGATTGGGCTTTTTTAAAGCGTCTTGCTTCCCGCTTTGGCTCCGTACTTGTGCCAGAGGTAACCGCAGCCTCACCCAAGGTTTTCTTCGGGATGCCAGAAGGCAAACAGCACAAAGTGGAACGGGATGTGTTTTATCGGGTACGGAAAACGTTTCATGAGCTGGATGCAGAAAAGCCCGGAGAACAACGTGCTGGCTCGTATGTCACCTATACAATTGAAAGTCTGCAATACTATGCGCTAGGAGATCTCATCACGTTACCCATCGGACAAGGCAAAGAGTTGGTCGTGGTTCGGGCAGTGACAACGTTAGCGGATGGATTACTGCGTACTCGTTATGATCTCCAAGCGGAACAGAATATTCGCTATGCCCGGTATGAAAACGATCAGGCCACCGGGATTTCGCTGACAGGAACGGTGCTCAAGATACAGCAGGATTTCGTACAGCTTCAACTCGACATCGACCCGAAGCAAGACCCTGCCAAAGCCTGCTGGTTTCCCGTGGCGACTCGATATGTGGCCGAAGAACATAGCGGTTGGTACGATATGCCTGAGATCGGGGAACAAGTAGAACTGTATCTGCCTACACACCGCGAACAGGATGCCTATGTAACGGATTCCCTCCGACAACAACGCCACGCTCATGGACAGCCGAATGTGAAGGCTTGGCAACATGTGCAAGGTAGCGGCGTAGAAATGTCTGAGCAAGAACTGACCCTTTCCACCTCGTATGGATTTTCAATTACACTAAATGAAGATGGTGGCATCACCATCAACAGTCCGGGGGATGTACAGATTCAGGGTGGTCATGTGAAGCTGGATGCAGGTGAGGAACTGTCGTTAGAAGCTGGAACAGCCCTTTATCTAAAAGGTGGAGCCAGCAGCATGGTGCTGGATGGTGAGACGGATACCCATGCTCCAGTGATATATCAGGAAGGTACAGTGAAAGCTCCTGTTTTCGTAGCTGACCTCCCTCCTGTCCCTGAACCGCCGTTAATGAGCATCAAAGCATATGAGGCCGCACAAACCGTAACAGCCAAGAGCAGCCAAGCCCCTACTCCTAAAGCAAAAGTTACGACTCCAGCAGCGCTTCAACAGGCCAATGCTTTGTTGGGTATGGTATCCAAGCTATTAGGCTCCATTCCCATAGTTGGGAACGTAGCCAGTGTAATGTTGAATACTGTTGGTGGGCCAGCAGGTAAAGTGGCGGCAACGGTGTTACAAGCAACTGGAGCCATCCCTATTCGTAGTAAAGGAACTCCTACAGTTGGAGGAAGCGGTAAAGGAAGCGGAGTTCATCCGTTGAAATATTTGGCTGGTTTAGCCCTTGAGGGACTGATTAGTCATTATGAGCATGAGCAAGCTAAACAAGCTTACTATAGCAAGTGGATTTTAGGAAAAGCATATACGAGTGCGCGTCATGTAGCGAATTCTGGAGGCCCACTGGAGCTGGTTCAGAACCTGCTGAAAGAGTCGAATGCTATGGCTCATGCCTATCAGCAGATTCCTGTGGAATTGAGACAACGCTGGAGAGCAAATTATGACAGCTACATGGCACAACAACCGAAACCACAAGTTGAGGAGCCTAAGTCCTTGTGGGATCGTTATCTAGATCATACGGGTAATGGTGAGATGGTAAAAGGCCAAATAGCCATGGAGCAGGCACATGCATCTAAAAAATCAGCAAACAGCCTAGTTGAATTATACAAAGGCATAGAGCAGGCTAATAACGTAAGGTACCAAAATCAAGGAAACTCCATTGGTGAATTTTTAGATTATTGGTCATTTGGTATACCTAAAGGATTGTATCAAGCCTATATGGAGCGTGCACGTAATCAAGGTAACTCTGGTAGTGACGCTATCAATTTTGGTACATTTGGAATAACAGAGGCTATACGTGGAGCTGTGACACCTGAAGATCCTTTGTCACCAGACCATTGGTCCAATATCATTAGTGTAGCAGCGATCGTTGAGGGAGCCGGTTCATTTTTCAAGCCGAAAACCATACTAAATTCACCAGTTAAAGAACCTGTTCATCCAGGCCCTAAAATCATAAATGAAAAAACAGAGTCACCCCAACTCTCAAATCTGAAGCCTAATAAAGAGATAGAGATTGAGGGAGTGGGGAAAATTACTAATGTTGGTCGCATAGTTAAGGATGGAAATAAGACGAAATATACAAACCCTGCTGGTAATGAATTAACTTGGGTTGACCAACATCCGAAAAATATTAATCGGGATATTGATAATGCTCTAGATAGTTCAAACGTTGGTAAAGCAACTGAGGCAAAGGTTGCAGATTTTGTAAGAAAAGAAAAAGAAGTAACAGGGTTTGGACAGAAAGTTTTAAAAGATAATGGTGAAGCTGCTGGTGACTTAGATGTAGTTACAAAAGATGCGATTATCGAAGTCAAAGCATCAATTAAAGCGGTAAAGGACGACCAATTTAATAAGTTGACTCATACAAACCAGGACTATTTCTTTAATCCCGATAAGAAAAATGTTATTTTGTATATTGATAAACCTATGACTAATCTAGGACCTGAACACAAAATAATGCTAGAAAACATTAAATCTAAAGGAGTTACTATTGTTAACTCATTAGATGAGTTGAAGGAGGTTTTAAAGTAGAATGGGAACGTCAGCCTATATATTAATGAGTAAAAAAAAATATTCGCCTGAGCGACTTTTAGCTGATTCAATTATTTCTACTTTTCATGCAGATGTGATGCTGAACTTTCATAACAGTAAAAATTTTGGAAATAATGGACAACTTCTTTCTACAACATTGAATATCAATGATAGAATGGTACGAGAAAATAATTATTCGTTTATTTTTTATGTGGATTCAACGGATAACCCAAATCTTAATTTTTACTATAACGAAGATGTAGGCCTAGATTCTAATAATAAACTATACCAAGTAGGATGTATTGAGGATGTTTATGGTGTTGAAGCGTTAGTATTCCGGTTCATTTATGAATACCTCAAATTAAACTCAGATGATTATTTCTGGGTTGCAGATTATGATTGGGTTTACAGTTGGGAGGATATGCAGAAATTAAAATCCCAACCCTATGACCCAGACTGGTGTTATAAAAATCCAAAACTAATTTTCTAATGGTCAAAAAAATGTGAGTTTTAAAAAAACAAAGAATCATTCAATACAACCAACCATACTCTAAAAAACTTGACAAGAACACTTGAGAAGCTTTCAAAAGCTTATTCCAAACTTGAACCTTAAGTGAGGAATGAGCTTTTTGGCATGCCCAAGCTCAAAGGAGGAAGAAATAACCTCAATACTCTAAAACAATAACTTGCCATCCCTCCCCATCAGAGTTAACATACACACACTTCAACAACGGGAGGGGAAATGCGCTATGTCAAAATGGCCAGATTGGTTTCAAGAAGCATTACGCCAACGTTTTTATCAGTTGGAATTAGCCAGTGAGCAACAATCTTCTTGTTCATCAGAAGATGAGTATCTATTCACCAAAATGGATCAATTCAAGATTAACCAAGACGAGGATATCCAACATCTGTTATCTGAATGAGAAGAAGCCATAGGCTATCAACTAAGTCAGGAAACGCAAGCTGGAGGATGGAGACATCGACCATCTTATTTTTTTCATGCGGAACCCTTTCTTGTACTATTATTATAGAAAAATAATCCTTTCATCGTTCCGTTTCCTTTGAGAACATTATTCCGTCTACCTTAATAAAACCAATCCCTTAAGGAGTGATTCATGAATGAGAAAGATACTTGTATTAGGTGGAACGCGCTTTTTTGGCAAAAGGCTGGTGGAACGTCTGGTGGAGGATTCCGAGAACAACGTTACGATCCTCACGAGAGGTCAAACAAGCGATTCGTTCGGTGAGAGCGTTCAGCGGATTATTGCAGATCGTAACGATGCGGAAGCGTTGGCTGAGGCGGTAGGTGAGCAGGTTTGGGATGTTGTCTACGATAATATTTGCTTTTCTCCAGATGAAGCCAGAGAAGCGTGCCGCATTTTTGATGCTAAAGCCAAACGGTATATTCTGACCTCCAGCTTATCCGTCTACGATCCAGGTCCAAAAGTGCTGACCGAGAGTATCTTCGATCCTCAGGCTTACCCGGTTCGCAAAGGCAGACAGGGCGATTTTACATATCAGGAGGCTAAACGGCAGGCAGAAGCGGTTTTCATGCAACAAGCTACGTTCCCGGTTGCCGCTGTTCGTTTTCCGATTGTATTAGGAACAGATGATTATACGAGAAGACTTCATTTTCATATTGAGCATGTTCGTGATGGAATAAAAATAGGCATACCGAATCCGGCAGCGCACATCTCGTTTATCCGTTCTGATGAAGCCGCAGATTTTCTGCTTTGGCTTGGTCAATCTCATTTGACAGGACCCGTAAATGCTTGCTCCGACGGTACTGTGAAGATTGGAGAACTCATTTCCACCATTGAGCAGGTAACTGGAAAACAAGCCGTGATTCAAGAAAAAACAACGGACGAGCATATGTCTCCATTCGGTATTACACAATCGTGGTATATGGATACGACCAAAGCCCGGTCAGATGGGTACTCGTTCCTTTCCCTGACCGAATGGCTTCCCGAGCTGATCACCAACCTGAACCGTTCCTATGAATCATAAAAGTAACTTGTAACTCGCAAGCAGCTACAATAGAAACAAGGCAAAAAAAGAGGACCCGAAGCTTCGGGTCCCATCTATATATATCAATCAAAAGGGGGTCATGTCTATCTTGTACCCGTCCTATGTTAGAGTTATTTTACAGTTATGTTTCATCTTTGTAACAAAATAAAATACAAACAAAACCAACACAGGCAAGAAGTCCGCTCGCTGCAACAGAAATCGAAAATGCCCTGATATAATCCGACAGTGCGCTTCCGAAAGTGTATGCCTGAGCGAAGAAGAGAACAAAATACCGATTAAAGCAACGCCCAACGAATTAGCCAAATACATAGAGGTTGTGAACAAGCCTGAGCCTGTCCCTGCATCTTCAGCCGATACTGTGCCAAGGACGACATTGGCCAGTGGCGTTGTAGCCATCCCCAGCCCCAAACCATATATGCCTAATATCATGATGTTTTGAATATGAAACAAATGGATAGCATCCATATGCAGCGATCCAATAAGTAAAAAGCTGCTAACTCCCATCGTCAGCGTACCTGATTTTAGCACCGCTCTCCCCCACCTTTTAACCAACCTGGATGATAACAGCGAGGTAAGAAAAAAGCCAACACCCAGCGGTAAAAAGACCATACTCGTGGATTGAACACTGTAGTGCAACCCGGATTGTACATAGTAATTCAATATGATGAATAACGAATTCACGGGCCGTATTCAGCTTTGAAATATCTTCACGACTTATAAAATGACTTGCTCCCATCGTTTCAATGTCCGTCTATCTCTCCACATAAAGCAATAAACTCCATAGCCTTGCTTTCCATGTATAACCGCTTCATCCTCCCAATATAGGTGCAATTTATCATGTCAAAAACACATTTGTGCATCGCTGACATGTCTGCGTATGAATGAATACTCCCTCTGTGACGCTGTAGCTATGTTTCCATCCTGTGCTTTTCTGTGATATCTCCAGCATAATGAAAAAGCTCTTGTGGCGATAACCGTATTTCCAGCATTTGATGGCGAATACCAGCCTTCTTTTTCTTTATGATGAACACAGCCATCCACAAGTTCAGTGAATTGGTCAAACAGATGATGAATGTCGGTACTACATATATTCAAAGCCAATATCAGCCCTTCTTTCCTGTCCGGTCCCTATATGATAACAAAAAAAGAGGACCCGAATCATCGGGCCCAGCAACATATATTATTCAAAAGGGGGTCATGTCTGTATTGTACCCGTCCTGTGTTAGAGTTAGTTTGCAGTTATATTTCATCTCTGTAACAAAGTATTCCTTTTCCATTTCTATGCATAATCCCCTTGGGTAATCGAGAACACCAATACACTCGGCACTTCTCCTGAATGATCATAGGCACTGATTGTGCGCAGCTGGCGCATCTTATTTTTGATCAGCACACGCACAGAAGCCTGATTATCCTCTTGGCAACGACCCTCGATCCGCTTGAGCTTTAAAGCACCAAAACCAAATCTCAGCATTTCCTCCACGACCTCTGTAGCCAGCCCTTGTCCCCAGAAAGGACGGTCCAAAATATAGCCTAGCTGCGCCTCCCCTGCTTTTTCATTCCATTGCTGGAATGAAGCGATACCGAGCAGCGGCGAGTGGCTGCGTTCATTGAGTTCATTAAGTTCGCCAGGTTCGTTGTTTGCTGCTGTATTTCCCCCCTGCCATTCCACCGCAAAATGCAGGGAATCCAGGGAATCCGCAGCTACTCTGATTTGCGCTACCAGACGCCGCATCCGCGCATCGGCTGGCTTGCGAATCCGGTTCACATACCGGATAACCAATGGATCGGACAGCATCCGTTCCAGCGCGGGGTAATCCCTTGCTTGTAGCTGGCGCAACCGGACACGGTCGGTATAAAGCTCCGGTAGCCCTGACCCTGAACGAAGCATTTCTCTGGTCAGCACAATGATCCCTCCTGCGGATGGATTGGCTTTTTGCAGCGAATAGGTTGCACACTCAATCCAGGTCCTGAATTCCCCGGTAAATGCCTGTGCGCAACTCACGGATATAATACGGCAAAGAAGGTACGTCTGCTTCCTCAGCCTGTCTCACCGCCAGCTCAATATCATAAGGCACACGTACAAACTGGATAGAAAAAGGGGTAGGACTCTCTTCTCCCATGTTCCCCTCCAAAATGCAGTAGGAAGCCTGAGTTACATCCAGCGGATTGCCAACACTGCCGACATTAAAAAGCGTTTTGCCCTGAAAATGCTGTATAAAGGCATTATGCACATCTCCATACCCCACGACATCCGGGGCAAAAGCAACTTCTCCACTTTCCTCGGCCAACGGGTCGAACATGGCGAGTCTTTTCTCCGGCTCATCCCATGGCTGCACGCGATGATATACACTTTGCGGCGAAGCATGCACCAGACGGATACGACGTCCACTCATCCTGAAATCATGATGAAACGGTAGCTCTGCCAAATACTGTAGCCGTTCTGTGCCCAGGCGCTCGGCTTGCCAGCTAAAATTGAGATCATCCGTAATGCTAACCAGCTCATCCCAATTGCCACGCACCACCACCTCGCAATGTTGACGGACAGCCTCCAGAACCTCGCACGGGCTAGGCCCTTTGCCGATCAGATCGCCCAAACAAAACACACGACTAATCCCTCGGGAAGCAATATCCTCCAGCACCGCCTCGCAGGCAGGCCAATTGCCATGTATATCTGAAATGACAGCAATACGATCCATCTGAATATCACTCCTTTGTCCGAAACAGCTACATACTACACTAAACCCTTTTTATGTGAGGATTTTAAATAATCCTGATAGTAGTTACAAGCCGATGCTGATGAAGGTAAACATATAATAGCCTATTGACCGGATTTCAGTGTAATGACACTCAGCTCCGGCCTGCACAGCACACGAATCGGCAGCTTGGTCATACCAATGCCTCTGCTGACATACAGCGGCATTCTGTCGGTCCCTACATGAAATAATCCCTGAATGTACTTGCGTCCACCCGGAGGCGGCATCGGCGCTCCCATGACAGGCAAGCGCACCTGTCCTCCATGCGTATGCCCCGACAGCTGAAGATCAAAGGACATTCTCGCCGCCACATCCGCATAATCCGGCTCATGCATAAGCAGAAGCTTGCACATCTCATCAGGTAGTCCGTGGATGGCACGCCGTGGATTGGGTTTGCCCATAATGTCATCCTCTAAACCGACAATCGCCATTCGCTGTCCTGCTCGCTCCACAATCACGTGTTCATTTCTCAGCAACGTAAACCCGGTTTTCGGATATAGCTCCTGTACCCCGGCTGGTAAACCTCTATAATCGTGATTGCCGAGAATGGCGAATTTGCCGAGTGTGGCGTGCATAGAGGCCATGACCGGAACAGCAGCTTTCATAGATACGGCATAATCATCCACAATATCACCTGTAAAACAAAGCAAATCCGGCTCCAGTCCTGCAATCCGATCCGCAAGCTCCCGCAGGTCCTGCTCATCCATGTGAAAGCCCAAATGTACATCACTAAAATGCACCACCCTGATGCCGTCAAAAGCCAACGGCAGACGGGGCAAAGCTAGTGTGAAACGTGTAATCTCCAAATGATTAGGCTCCCATAAGGAAGCGTATCCTCCAGTCAAAAGCGCGGTTCCGGCTGTCGCTAAAGCGGCTTTTTTCAAAAAACGGCGGCGCGAAGGATTGGCTGGCTCATTTGAAATGGAACGCCGCGAAGAACCGGGAGGGATAGCTGCCTCATCGTGTGAGCCATCCTGACTCTCGCGGCGGGTTTGCGGCGTCTTCTCCATATGCGTGCCCCCTTGCTATCTATTCAACTATTGTACAGTTCAGATATCTCATGATTCAAATGTTCAAATATCTCACGCTTTTAGCCCTCTAGCGGTTGGTGGCTAACCATCGTTCTGCATAGTCTACCAAATCGCGCTGCCTCGCTAAAAAACAGAAGGCCTCTCCAATGTTGACCCGTGTAAAGCACGCAGGGCAATCCCGTTCAAAGTCATGGCCCAGCTGCTCAAAATCATCTGAGGTAATATTAAAATCCTGAAAAGTGACCCATGCTCTCTCCCCGTCCACCATCATCGGGGCCTGATGGGTCGATTCTTCACGTCCATTGTACGCCGTGCGGTATTCCGCCAAATGAAAGGACGTGTTGCTCTCATGTCCGCAGCCCAGCAACAGCACGAAGGCGTCTGCCTCATATAGCTTCGCCAGTGGCGAATGTTCACCCAGCCCGAAATCAGGCTCATGCCCTTCCAGCAAGTGTGAAGCCGCAGGTCCACGGGCCGCAAACGAAACATGCGGGTGTCCGCTGCGCAATGTTCCCGGCAGGCCACGGAACGTTTCCACAATGACACCCATCCCCCCGGTCAGTGTCCAGGCCGGATCATAGACGGGCATTTCCTCGCGTACAAGATCCCACCATGACTCATCCAGAGGCGGGTTCATCCATGTCGACGGATCGGTCAGATCATGGGATTGCGTCGGCGTGACCAGCGTCCCTTCCGGACCAATGGCTTCGGTTAACGATGCAAGAATGGCAGAGGCCCCGCCCGGAACAAAACTGCCGAAGCTGCGCATCGACGAGTGCACAAGCAGCGTCATGCCTTTTTGAACTCCTAGCTCCTTTAATCCCTTCAACACATCCGACCCGGTAACAGGCCGTCGCGTCATCGGTTGTACAGCCACCTGTCCAGCCTCCTTTTCTCCAAAAACGATACACAATACCATAATTATACCATAACTGCTGCCCCACTCTCCTCCCTCCACGATAACTCCGATCTGTCCTGAGCACAAAAAACAGGCTTTCTCCGGTTCAGGGAAAAAGCCTGTTTTTGTATAAAGCATTCACTGACGAGTGCTATACGGTCAACCAGCGCTTGAACATATGCTTGGTCGTTTGCTTGTTCATTTCGGCAATGGAGGTTGTCAACGGAATGCCCTTCGGGCAGGAACGTACGCAGTTTTGCGAGTTACCGCAGCCCTCCAGCCCGTCGTCCGTCATCAACGCATCCAGCCGCTCCTCCTGATTCATTTCCCCAGTTGGATGGCTATTGAACAGACGAACCTGAGATATCGCCGCAGGTCCAATGAATGTCGTTTTCTCGTTAACATTCGGGCAAGCTTCCAGGCAGACACCGCAAGTCATGCACTTGGACAGCTCATACGCCCATTGACGCTTCTTCTCTGCCATTCTGGGGCCTGGGCCCAGATCGTAGGTGCCGTCAATTGGAATCCATGCTTTGACCTTCTTGAGCGCGTTAAACATCCGGCTGCGGTCGATGACCAAATCCCGCACAACCGGAAACGTGCTCATCGGCGCGATGGTAATCGGCTGCTCCAGCTTATCCACAAGCGCGGCACAGGCCTGACGCGGCTTGCCGTTAATCACCATGGAGCAGGCTCCGCACACTTCCTCCAGGCAGTTCGACTCCCAGCATACCGGGGCTGTCTCTTTACCATGGCTGTCCACCGGGTTACGCTGAATCTCCATCAACGCACTGATTACATTCATCCCCGGTCGATAAGCCAACTCAAATTCTTCCGTATATGGATTCGCATTAGGTTCATCCTGACGGGTCACAACGAACTTCACGGTTTTATCCGATTTCACTGCTTGCTCCGACATCTAATACACTCCCTTCTGTATCTTCCTTTTACTTGTTCTTGGAGTAATCCCGAATACGCGGCTTGATCAACGAAACATCTACCGCTTCATACGAGATTTGCGGTCCTTCCGGTGTCCAGTCCGCAATCGTCGTTTTCAGGAAATCCTCATCGTTACGGTCCGGGAAGTCAGGTTTGTAGTGGGCTCCACGGCTTTCGTTACGCAGCAGCGCTCCTTTAGTCATCGCTTCGGCCAGCTCCATCATATTCCACAGCTGACGTGTGAACGCCGCACCCGCATTGTTCCAGCGCGAAGCATCATTAATGTTAATGTTGGAATAACGCTCCTTCAGCTCCTTAATCTTGTGGATCGTAGCTTCCAGCTTGTCATTATAACGAACCACGGTCATGTTATTCGTCATCCACTCGCCCAGTTCTTTATGAAGGACATAGGCATTTTCTTTCCCGTCCATATGCAAAATACGCTCATACTTCTCTGTCTGCTGGTTGACCGCCGCATCGAACACGGAGGAAGCTACATCCTGCGCGGATTTTTTCAAGCCTTTAATGTATTCCACAGCCTTTGGTCCAGCCACCATCCCGCCATAAATGGCTGACAGCAGCGAGTTGGCACCCAAACGGTTCGCTCCGTGATACTGGAATTCACATTCCCCGGCGGCAAACAGTCCCGGAATATTCGTCATCTGATTGTAATCGACCCACATGCCGCCCATCGAATAATGCACAGCCGGGAAGATTTTCATCGGTATTTTACGCGGATCGTCACCGACGAATTTTTCATAAATTTCAATAATACCGCCCAGCTTCACGTCCAGCTCTTTCGGGTCCTTGTGGGACAGATCAAGGTACACCATGTTCTCGCCATTAATGCCGAGCCCATCATCGACACATACACTGAATATTTCACGTGTCGCAATATCACGAGGGACCAGATTTCCATAAGCCGGATACTTTTCTTCGAGGAAATACCACGGCTTGCCGTCCTTGTATGTCCAGATACGGCCGCCCTCTCCCCGTGCCGACTCAGACATCAGACGCAGCTTGTCATCCCCAGGAATAGCCGTCGGATGAATCTGGATAAACTCGCCGTTGGCATAGCGTACGCCCTGCTGATATACCGCCCCGGCAGCCGTACCGGTATTGATCACGGAATTCGTGGTTTTACCGAAAATAATGCCAGGTCCGCCCGATGCCAAAATAACTGCATCCGCTGCAAAAGTCTTCACTTCCATCGTGCGCAAATCCTGCGCACAGATGCCGCGACAGATACTCTCATCATCTAGTACAGCCTGTAAAAACTCCCAGTTTTCATACTTGGTCACCAAGCCTTCGGATTCCCAGCGCCGTACCTGTTCATCAAGTGCGTACAAAAGCTGCTGCCCTGTCGTCGCTCCAGCAAAGGCGGTCCGATGATGCTGCGTACCCCCGAAGCGGCGGAAATCCAGCAGTCCTTCCGGTGTCCGGTTAAACATGACACCCATACGGTCCATGAGATGGATAATTCCCGGAGCCGCTTCGCACATCGCTTTTACCGGAGGCTGGTTTGCCAGAAAGTCCCCGCCATAGACCGAATCGTCAAAGTGAATCCAGGGTGAGTCACCTTCACCCTTCGTATTCACCGCGCCGTTGATGCCGCCTTGAGCACAAACGGAATGGGACCTTTTGACCGGAACCAAAGAAAATAAATGAACGTGAACTCCTACCTCTGCCGCCTTGATCGTAGCCATTAGACCCGCAAGACCGCCGCCCACGACAATGATGTTGGATGCTGCCATTTCTGCTCACTCCTTTTTTTCAGGATTTTAGCCAAATCCCCTTTTACCATAAGAAATAGAATCTGCAAACGATGTATTGCAAACACGTAAAGTGTGCATTCATTTTTTACAGTAGCTGTTGAATAGCACTGCTTTGTATCAAGGCGGTTGCCGTTTCCTGGAATTCCGCGCTGCGGAATGCCAACAGGGAAGCGATGAAGCCGATGGATACAACCACGAACAAGGTCATGCAGATATAGGAGGACACTTTTTGTGCACGCGGTCCCACCGTAATCCCCCAACTGACCATAAAAGCCCATAGTCCGTTAGCAAAGTGAAAGGATGCCGAAACAACACTGATTAAATAAAGGATAAAATAAACCGGATTCGTTACAATGCCATGCATCACGCCGCCTAGCTGCTCATGTGTTACATTACCCAGAGCCACCTGAAAACGTGTATCATATACGTGCCAGATAATGAATACGAACGTAATCACACCGGAAATGCGCTGAAACAGAAAGCGCCAGTTACGCGAATAGCCAAAATTTTTGACATTCGGATCAGCCTGGTAAGCGATATACAAGCCATAGATTCCATGGAACAGCAATGGTAAGTAAATAAATAACGTTTCAAGCACAATAACAAGCGGTAGACCATTCAGGAAGGCCACGCTGCGATTGAATCCTTCCTTGCCGCCCTCCACCGCTGTGAAGTTGGTCACCAAATGCTCTACAAAAAACAGAGCCAGCGGGATGACGCCAAGAAGCGAGTGCAGCTTTCTGGAATAAAATCCTCTCATCTAGGTAATGCTCCCTTCTCCCAATAATAGCGTTTTCAATAGTAATATAACATATGAAATGACAGTTTCCGACAGGAAATGTCCAACAAGGTGTTCCTTAAAAGGGAAAACAAAAGTGTGAACATCTTGTGTCGCTTTCATGTTACTCCTTTTCGGCTTATAATGGAATTGCAATATACGTATTAATTGTTATGTCTTTTTTGCATATAGAGAGGAAGTGGATGATTTGTTTGAGGATTTGAACGCTTTTGCTGTCATTGTCGAGCAATCCAGCCTGAATAAAGCCTCCAAGCTGCTTAATCTGTCCCAGCCGGCCCTGTCCCGCAAAATCGCCAAGCTGGAGGAAGAGATGGGTGTGAACCTCTTTGATCGGAGGGGCAAACGACTCGAAATTACGTCGACAGGCCGATTTGTATATACCTTCGCACTGGAGCAACGGCAACGGCAGCTCCGCTTTTTGCAAAAGCTGTCCCAGCACAAAAACGAAGCCCAGAGCATGCTCACACTGGGCGCGAGTCTGACGACACTCCAAACGACGCTACCTACCCTCGTTGAAGCTTTCATGAGCAAGCATCCCCAAACCGAGCTGAAACTACTCACGGGCAAAACCCATGAAATCGTCGCTTTTGTACGCGACAAAAAAGCAGACGCCGGTATTGTCGGGTCTGCCATTCATGAGGCCGGACTGCGTTGCATTCCGCTGTTTGATGATCATTTGGAGCTAGTCGTTCCGATCGGACATGAATTAACGATGAAGACGGGAACGGCCTCGATGAAAGACCTGCAAGGACTGCCAATGATTATTTTTTCCAAGGGAACCTGGTATCGCAGTCTTACAGATGACCTGTTCCAGCGCAGCGGCATCATGCCGGATATCCGTATGGAAATCGACTCGTTCGAGGCGATTGTGCGCCTGCTGCCGACCTGCAAGGCTTCCGCATTGCTGCCCAAATCCTACTTGCGCAGCGAGCTGCTTCGGGATAATGGGCTAACCGCGCTGTACTTGCCCGATCTGAAGGAGACACGACGCACCACCTCCCTTATCTACTCGGAGACAACCGATCTGGGGCCGACAGCACGGCGCTGGATCAGCGAGACACGTGCATCGTTTGCAGGCTATCGTATGGTGTAGCTGAGAACAGCTTTCCTAGTTAACGTTAACGACCTCGTCCTCGAAGCGGCCGATATTATCATTGGAGCCGATGATGACCATAATATCGTCCGCTTTTAGCCGATCCATCGCTGTTGGTGCAATCAGGATACCGTTCGCCGTATGAAGCGCGACGATGCTGCAACCAAAGCGGGTGCGGGCATTCAGCTCAGATAGCGTTTTGCCATGCAGACATGCAGGAACGTTGAGTTCTACAATACTGTATTCCTTGGACAGCTCCAAATAATCAAGCAAATTAGGCGTGACCAGTTGATGCGCGACCCGTATCCCCATATCCCGCTCGGGATAAATGACCCGGTCCACACCGAGCTTTTCCAACGCCCGTCCGTGCAGCACAGAAATCGCTTTGGCAACGACTTTGCTCACTCCCAGCTCCTTTAGCAAAATGGCAGCCAGAATGCTGACCTGAATATCAGCACCAATCGCAACAATGCCGCAATCGAAATTGCGGATGCCCAGTGATCGTAGTGAATCCTCATCTGTAGCGTCCGCCACGACGGTATGCGTCAACAGCTCACTCATACTGTCCACAACATCCTCATTCCGGTCGATGCCAAGCACCTCGCACCCCATATCTACCAATTGCAAAGCCAGGCTTGAGCCAAATCGTCCCAAACCAATAACTACAAACTGCTGCGTTTTCATATCTACTCGAAAACTCCCTTATCTGAATCAATTTCATAAATGATTGATTCATCCTATAATCATTTTGCCTTCCGGATGACGATATAATTCCTTACCCTTTTTCGGAGTCATTGCATAAGCGAGCGTGAGCGGACCCAATCTGCCCGCAAACATCGTCAGGGTAATGACCAGCTTGCCTATAACTGTCAAGTCAGGTGTAAGTCCCATGGACAATCCCACCGTCCCAAATGCAGACACCGTCTCGAATAATATCATCAGAAAATGATGATCCTCGGTTGCCGATAAAATCATCGTCACGCCAATCACAAACAGCAGCCCAAGCAGTGTAATAGTCAAAGCCTTGTAAATTCGCCCCTGCGCAAGCCGGTATTTGAACAGCACAATATCCTCCCGACCCCGCAGCATCGAAATCACGGCTCCAATGAGCAGCGCAAACGTTGTCGTCTTAATACCGCCTCCAGTAGAGCCAGGAGAAGCACCGATAAACATCAATATAACGATGAAAAACTGCGTGGCCTGTCGCAAGCCAGCGATATCTAACGTATTGGCACCTGCGGTGCGTGGTGTTACGGACTGGAATAAAGATCCCAGCAGCTTTCCACTCCAATCCAGCGAGCCCAATGTCTTCGGATTGGTAAACTCGAATACAAAGATGACGAGCGTACCGACTACAATCAGGGCAGCCGTCATACTGAGTACCACCTTGGTATGCAAGGAAAGTCTCCCGCGCTTGCGGTATTCTACCAGGTCCGACATAACCACAAAGCCGATGCCACCCGAAATAATCAGAAACATAGCTGTAAAATTAACAATAGGATCATACACATAACCTGTCAGGCTGCGAAATTGACCGAATAAATCAAAGCCTGCATTGTTAAACATGGAAATCGCATGCCAGATTCCAAAATAAATCGCCCTGCCTACGGGCATATCAAAGGACCAGCGAATCGCGAATATCGTGGCGCACACGCCCTCAATAATTAGCGAGTACAGCAACACCCTACGAATCAATCCGACAATTCCCTCAACAGAAGTCTGATTCATCGCTTCCTGCAAAATCAGGCGCTCCCGCAAGGAAATGCGGCGCTTGAACACCAGCGCAATCAAAGTAGCCATCGTCATAAAGCCGAGACCACCAATCTGGATCAGCGCAGCGATAACCACCTGACCAAAGGTGGTAAAGAAGGTACCAGTATCCTTAACGACAAGACCTGTTACACAGGTTGCGGAGGCAGCTGTAAACAAAGCATCTATAAATGCAAGCGGCTTCCCCGTTGTATTGGAAATCGGCAGCATTAACAACAAGCTGCCTATAAGAATGATAATGGCAAAGCCCGCAACAAATATCTGCGGTGGAGAAAGCCGAAGCCATCTTGCATTGGGATTCATCTATTTATCACTGCTCCTACTAGGTGAATTATGAGCATGGAGACGCTCCGGGTGCAGATTGTTCTTCCGATTGCTGTTACCCCCGGATTTTTTTCTGATTTTATAAGCCCTTTTAATGGTTAAAATCCGGTGGTAAAGGCAAACGCTGGCGCTTCTTCAGAACAATTCTGCCCCCTCCGCTACTGCCAGCTCATAAAATCACCAATCTCTTTTCAGTTTCTTTAGTCCGTTTTTTTAGCAAACAGAAAAGTATCCGCAGAGCAAGATACTTTTACCTATCAGTACTCATCACACTTCATACCTCACTACCTCATGAAACGTTTAGTGACTTTAAGGCGGGCAGCAGCGCAGCGATCCATTTGAATCTGGAGAAGCGGTAGCGCTCGCCTTTGTCTCTGAATTTTAACCTTAACAGGGCTTATCTAATCCAATAAAATTCAGAGACAACAGCGATCGGAAGATCAAATGGAGCGCGAAGCGGACTTAACTCAGCTACGTTTTAATCGCACAAAAAAAGACACCGGAAAACCGAGTGCCTGACTTGGTTCCTGCTCACAGCCTACGAGGTTAGCTGACGGATTCGGGCAGCACAGTATGCCCTATTCACACTTCCGGTCCGGGACCGGCTGTGAAATTCACCCCAGTAACATGGTTCCCCCGTTTTCCTATGGAAATTCGGCTCAAAATGTATATCGTTACCTATGTATTTCATATCCATTGCCTCAAGATTATAATCTTTATGTATGCAGAGCACAAAACCGATTTCGTCGAAATAACGTTAAATTAGCGGTAATTTGAGAATAGGCCACCTTTAATCGCAGCTTATCTTATTTTATTGAAACTTTAAAGTGCTTTCACTCCATTTTCATGAATATCGTAGGTCTGTTGGCGGGAACCTGTGCAGTATGATATCTTTAATGGATGTTCTTATTTACAGATTAAGGAGGAAACTCATGAATCCTATCGGGAAACCGGTCGTGCTCACGGCCAACTTCAAAAGATTAGGCTTGCTGGGCGCGATTGGCCTGATTTGCTTTTTTGTCTTTCAATTGCTTATTCCCTCATTTAGTAATCCGAATCCGGAGGCACTGGCGAATGCCAAGGTCATCAGCAAGCAGGAAGCAGTCATACACGCGCTGGACTTCGCCCGCTCCGAGCTGAGCTATACCGAATTACGGTCTAAGGAGCCTCTGGTGACCTATCAGGCCGAAACGGACCTGTACGGTTATTTATCCAGAGAAAAGCTGCTTCAACAGTATGACCGTACATGGAAAAAAAGTTATCCTTACGAAACCTTCCGGGTCGATTTGCCGGAACCTTCTTCGAAGAGCAAGTTGCAAATTCATGTGGATTTGTCCACTGGCAAAGTCGTTAGCTTTAAACGAATTACCTCCAGCACCAGTTACACACAAGCTGATATTTCTACGGATGAGCAAGCACGTAACAGGCTTGTACGTGCAGCTGAGGGAGACATGACGCTGGATGCGAAGGAGCAGGCAGCGACAGCTTGGGTGAAGCGCTTTGGCTTTAAGCCGTCGGACTTGAAGCTCGCAACAACCGATGGCGAGGGTGGATTGAAGTATACCGTGGACGATAAGAAAATCGGTTCCTCGGTGCTTACACTGGCTTTTACTTTTGAAGACGGGGATGTTCGCTCGTTTACACAAAGCTTTTCTGCCCCATCGTCCTATACGGATTATGTCAAAAAACAAACGTACTGGGCAAACTGGATGACCTACGCGGGTTATGCCTTATTAAGCATGGTCTTGGGCATACTTGCCATCGTATACGCCTCACTCACACGACGCCACACTTCCTTTGTACGCGGCATTGTTCTGTCCATTGTATATTTTGCTGCCAGTATGGCAGGAACATTTAACATGCTACCTGTACTGCAAGCGGAAGCAGGCGTACGGGGAGCGCTTATATTTCTTATGATTTTGCAAGTTGTGGTTTCCTTCGTAATGGCTGTAGCGATCTACTTCTCCTTGGTCGGCGGTGACGGGCTGATGCGCAAGGTTGGACTGAATGCATGGCCACGCGCCAAGGAGTCTGGCTATGGGCTGTATGTGCTTCGCAGTATGTATGTTGGCTACTTGTGGGCCTTTATTTTACTTGGGGTGCAATCCATTTTGTTCTTTGTACTGGAGCGCACGCTTAATACGTTCTCCACAACAGATGCCACACAGTCTCCTTATAACATGGCTTATCCATGGCTACTGCCGATTATGGCCTGGATGGCTGGTATTGGAGAGGAAGCCGTATACCGTCTGTTTGGTATTCCGATGGTGAAAAAAATAGTAAGAAATACTTTTGTTGCCTGTCTGATCACCACATTGATTTGGGCACTGGGGCACACACTGTATCCGATCTATCCGGTCATTTCCAGACCGATTGAGCTGACCTTCCTTGGATTGCTGTTCAGTTTTGTGTTCCTGCGCTACGGCTTTATTGCCGCCATGTTCAGCCACGTTATTTTTGACAGCATTCTGATGGGACTGAGTGTGATGACGCTGGGAGATAGCGTGAACCTGTTCGCAGGTATATTCTGGATCGTGCTCCCTGCCATTGTGGCCTATATCATGTACTGGTTTAGTCCAAAGAAACCAAATCGAGTCATGTTTGAGCCCATAAAAAAAGAAGAGCCGTATTCTACGACTCCTCCTCCCGAAGGGCAGCTATAATCTGACGCGCAAGCTTATCACCGATAGAGAGAGGCCGGAAGTCTTCGACGCTGGCCTCTCTTATTTTTTTAAGTGAGCCAAAATGCTTAAGCAGCAGCTTACGCCGCTTCTCGCCAATTCCCGGAATCGAGTCCAAACGAGAGGTTACCATGGATTTGCCCCGTTGCTCACGATGGAATGTAATGGCGAATCGGTGAACCTCGTCCTGAATGCGTTGCAGCAGGTAAAATTCTTCACTGTTGCGGGCCAGTGTCACGGCCTCTGGAGAATCCCCCACCAGTAGTTGAGAGGTTCTATGCTTGGTATCCTTCACCAGACCACACACAGGAATGAACAAACCCAGTTCATTCTCCAGCACATCCACAGCGGCCTTAATCTGTCCGCGTCCACCATCGACGACGATCAAATTCGGACGCTCCAGATTTTCCTTGAGCACACGTTCATATCGACGCCGAATAACCTCACGCATCGTTTCATAATCATCCGGCCCCTGCACTGAACGGATTTTATATTTACGGTATTCCTTCTTGGCAGGCTTGCCATCAATGAACACAATCATTGCCGAGACTGGATCGGAGCCCTGTATGTTGGAGTTATCAAACGCCTCCACCCGATGCAGGCTATCCAGCCCAATCGCACGCCCCAGATTGCTTGCAGCCTTGGATGTCCGTTCCTCGTCCCGCTCAATCAGCTTAAACTTCTCATCCAAAGCAACCCGTGCATTTTCCGTAGCCATACCCGTCATTTGCTTTTTCAGTCCACGCTGAGGCACCAGTACCTTTACATCCAGCCATTCAGCCAGAGCGAGTGCCGCCGTAGCTGGTTCCTCCAGCCCGCCGGACAGTTGGGCTTCTGTCTGGTCCTGCTCCGTTGCTTCTCCATAAGAAGCACGCTCTTCGGCCACCAGCAGTGCATCCGCGGAACGCTCGAACGGCTGCTCTTCATTTGCCACATCCGATAATGTCCCTGCTTCTTGTACAGCATTGTTACTGGTCTGTGCGGTTCCCTCGGTTGTTGCAGTGTGAGAAACAGCTTCCGTCACAGCCGATTGACCGACATCACCCTGTTCCGCCTGCTTCATCAGCTTCGGTGTATCCGGCAGCAATATTTCCTGCGGCACCGCCGGGTTATCACTATAATATTGCGTCACATAGGACATAAAGTCGCTGTAGGCCTCGCCATAAAAAGGAAACGTAGACATATGCCGCTCGATCATTTTACCTTTACGAACATATAGGATCTGCACACACATCCAGCCCTTGTCTACCGAAAATCCAAATACATCGCGGTCCTTCGCATCGGCTGTCGTGATCTTCTGCTTTTCCATCATCGCGTCAATGCTGATAATCTGGTCGCGTAGCTCCTTGGCACGCTCAAAGTACAGCTCCTCTGCGGCCTCCTGCATTTTGCGTTGAAGATCCTTTTTGATTTCCTCATGCCCGCCACTCAAAAAAGAACCGATCTCCTGACCAATCTGGTCATACGTTTCCTTCGCAACCTCTTTCACACAAGGGCCCAGGCATTGATGCATATGATAATAAAGGCACACTTCCTTCGGCATCACACCGCACTTGCGTAACGGATACATACGGTCCAGCAGCTTCTTCGTCTGATGTGCCGCGTAGGAATTAGGATAAGGGCCAAAATATTTTGCTTTATCTTTCAGAACGCGCCGGGTCACCTCCAGCTTGGGGTGCTCCTCGTTCGTAATTTTCAAATAAGGAAAGGTTTTGTCATCCTTCAACAGCACGTTATAGCGCGGCTGATGCTTTTTAATCAGGTTGCACTCCAGAATGAGCGCCTCCATATTACTGCCCGTAACGATATATTCAAAATCACGGATATCGGAAACCAGTCGCTGCGTCTTGCCGTTATGGCTGCCTGTAAAATAGGAACGGACCCGGTTTTTCAGCACTTTGGCCTTGCCGACATAAATGATGGTGCCCTCGCTGTTCTTCATCAAGTAACAGCCCGATGCATCTGGCAGCAACGCTAATTTGTGTCGTATGTTCTCCAGCGCCTTCTCCTGATTCCGCAAGTCCTCCGCATAAGATTCCATTCGCCCGGTTCCTCCTTCCATTCTTATAATGACTGCTCGACTACTATATAATATACAGGAATAATACACAAAAACGCCCCCGGTATTTACAACCGGAGGCATTGACCGTTCATGGCCGCTCCCCAAGCCCCCGCAGGAGCATGGGTCACATGCGATAATTACTGGTGTTTGGTAAGCATGCTTTTCAGCGCTTCTTTGGAATTCAGACCCACCACTTTATCAACGGGCTGTCCGTCTTTGAAGACGATCAGGGTAGGAATGCTCATAACGCCGAAACGGGAAGCAGACTCTGGGTTTTCATCCACGTTCACTTTCGCGATTTTGACGCTGTCGCCAACTTCTGTGGACAGATCCTCCAGAATAGGAGCGATCATTTTGCAAGGACCGCACCATGGCGCCCAAAAATCAACCAAAACGGTTCCTGTACCTTCGACTTCTGCGTTGAAGGATTGGTCGGACACGTTAACAATTGCCATTGTATGTTCCTCCTTTATAGAAAAGTCAAGATTATTATAACCTGTAATTTCTTTTTTGACACCTTTTAATTATATCACAATAGTTTTTTAATTGTAAGATATCAAAATAGCAAATTGATTTACAATTATCCTCGCTGATTTTTCCCTTTAACGGTAATGACATCTACAAAAGGGCGAATCCGGTCCATCAAACGCTGTCCCTTGTACAATTCCTCACCGTCCTTGCTCGTAAAGCTCAGATGCTTCTCCAGCCCTTGCAACGAATAATTCGAAGTATAAAAGGTAGGTTTGCGGTTCATTCGATAATTTAAAATCGAGCCCATCACATGATCCCGTACCCATGGACTCAAATTTTCGGCTCCAATGTCGTCAAATACGAGCAGATCACAATTTTTAAGCATTTCAGTCGTTTCCTTCAGCTTCTGCCCTTCCTGAATCATGGACTTTAAGTCCTCCACAAAATCAGGCATATACACAATCACACCGTTCAGTCCGGACAGGGCCAGCTCGTGCAGCAGATATCCCATTAAAAAGGTCTTACCCGTACCAAACGTACCTTCCAGGTAGAGTCCTTTTTTGGATAAACCCTGGCTTTTCGTTTCTTCGATGTAACGGAATAGTTGTGTGACTGCGGGCATACGTTGTGCATCCTTACGTGCAATCTCAAGGGCATTATAGCCTTCCAAGAGCGCACGCTCATCCACATAAAAGCTTTTAATCCGCTGACGCACCCGCTGTTCGTGCTGTGAAGCTACCAGTTTGGCGCAAGGGGTACGGATGTCCACCATTTCGGCTGTACCATTTGGGTATTCTACGCCCAGCTTGCAAAAATGTCCCTGAAAATCGTTAGGACACTGTTCGAGTCCCGGACAATTGTCGCAATTTCGACGATCCCGGGCATACTGAAAAAGCATACTCATGTTTAATCGCAGTTGTGTTTCGTCAATATCGTGATGCGCAGCACAAAATTCCTGCACCAGCGGATCATTGAGAACCTGATCGGCCACATTGCGCGTGCGCTGGCGAAACGAAGGGTTCTGCATCTGCTGTAGCAAATCGCCCAGTGATTCCAAGAACGCTCCTCCTTTCTAAAATGTACAGAATTATGGAGGGGAGATGCTTCGCATGCAGATTGTTCTTCCGATTGCTGTTATCCTCAGATTTTTCCTATTGGAATAAGGATTTAAAGGTTAAAATCCGGGGATAGCTTATGCTTACGATGCCAGCTTTCCTTCGGAAAGCTTTTAGGCAAACGCTTCGCTTCTACAGAACAATTCTGCCCGCTCCGCTGCCGACCGCCATAAAGTCGACACATATTTGAATTGGCTTCGCTGAACATTTTTATAATACCTAATTGGTTTTGGATCAAAACCAATTGATAGTTTGATTTAGCGTAGAGCTATCCACTACACCTTTTTTTGCTTGCCGGATTGCATTCGTTCGGCCAGGCGCAGCAATTCATCCAGTTCTTCCTCGGATACCGGTTCCTCGGCAGGATGATCCTGTACGATGGGAATGGATGGCTTGGATGGGCCGTTGTTTTTGGCATACGAACGGGAACGGCCGCCGGAAGGAGAGGCAGCGGACTGCTTGCCTTTTACCTTGGCTTGGTCACGTATATATTGAACGGCCTTTTCGTAGGTACTTACCTGCTTTAACAGCATATTGGAAGCGACGGCCTCGACAAAGTTTCGGTTGATCCGCTGATCGCTTCCTGATACCAGCAGGGACATTAAATAATGGATAAGTACATTGATGACTTCACCGGGCAACTTGTAGCTGATATCAATCTTTTCGAATATATCCAGCAGGTTACCGGGAACCGTGCCGGGGAAAAAGGTTTGCAACAAACGACGATAAGGCTCGTTGCGCAGCATCATATTATATTGGTGAATGTCGCATTTAGCTGTGAACTGTGGTGGAACTTCCACATAGAACTCCATTTCCACGGCCTGCTCCGCAGGAGGCTCTTCCGAAGTGGCAGCTTCTCTCTGACGCAGAGCAACCACTTTGGCGGCCTGCACCTGCTGTTCCTCCTGACGCTTCCGATCCTGTCTGGAATGCTGGCTGGCCCGGAGTTGAAGCTCGTCTAGCAGCAAATCGCCCGCTTCGGTAAAAACACCGTCCTCATCCAGCAAGCGGCTGATGTCCTGTACAGATAAGTCAAATTTGCGAACAACGTAATTGACCATGCCTAACTGCTCGTGCTCAAAACGCAGACGCTCTACATGCTTGCGATTAACGGATTCGCGCGGAAAACGGAGAATGATGTCCGCATAATTCAGCCCTTCCTCCGACTCTGCGGCCAGAGCCCCATTGTGACGGCCCGAAGACACCTCGGACAGCGCCTGCTCCAACTCGTAATCAATAACATGGGTGTTCAGCTCAAATAACTCGTAAAACGGAATAGATATATTCTCTTTATTATAGGAAGATTGCGACCATTCCGCAGAATCGCTGCTCCACAGCGATTCTCGCAGAGAAAGCACCGCAAACTTGCCAATTTTGTCTCTCAACAAAAGAGTAAGATGCTGCGTCCTAAAAAAATCGGCAGGCGCAAGCGGTGGCTGCATCTCATATTCATACATATAGTCGTCCGTTTCCGGTGCATACAGCCTGGACGTCTGCAACAGACCGACAGCCTCCAGCTTGGAGGTCTGTTCAATTAGATACTTGCGTCCCTTCTCACTTGGCTCCAGCCCTAGTGTCAGAAAAAGACGACGCTGCTGCTCCAGCGGCGAATAACCGATCTGTCCGGCTGGCACATGCTGGAACAATAGCCGATACAGGCTGACCGCAAATGCGCCTACCATCGGCTGATAGACGCTTCCCAGCATCAATTCATCCAGTGCGCTCAAGCCGAATTCCCGATAAACGCAGTAGCGGTGGTTCTCAGTATAGTGCAGCAGGTTTTTCATCCGCATTCCAACATTCTTCCTTTCCTGACATAACGGTCTCCAAGATGTTTTTCTATTCTATCATACTTGACCCCAACTGAGACCAGCAAAATAAGTCCAATTGTCCTCCTTTTTGGCAGCCTCATTCGTCCGTGTTCCCCTTTTTTCGAGAATACTAACTATTTTACGACTTGTGACCTGCATCACGGAAAAAACAAAATTCTTCACATTTCTTTCATTGGTGAAAATCCTTTATTTGGGCTACAATATAATAGTTAAGCATCACATATTTCTCATACGCAGGACATACTTAAAGCGCACATGTTTCGGCCATGCCGATGATTATTTACAGATTTGAAAAAGGAGTGACCATTGTGAACCAACATCAACCTCAACAACCCCCATCAACGCCAAATGAAGTAGCATCCACGCTGGAAGGCTGGTATGCACTTCACGATTTCCGATCCATCAATTGGACGGCATGGAAAACAGCAGACGATGAAGAACGCGCCGGGGCGCTGGACGAGCTTCAAGAGTTTATGAAGGAATGGAGCGTTACCGAGGAAGCGGGTCTGGGCAGCTCTGCCGTATATACTGTAATCGGACAAAAGGCTGATTTTGTGATGTTACATCTACGCGAAACGCTGGAAGATCTCAACAAACTCGAAAATGATTTTAACAAAACAACCTTTGCCAAATATACGACTAAAACCTACTCTTACGTGAGTGTGGTCGAGCTGAGCAACTATTTGAGCAAAGAAGAAGATCCGATGCAAAATCCGCAAATTGTTGCACGTCTGAAGCCTGTTTTGAACAAGGCTCGATATATTTGCTTCTATCCGATGAACAAAAAACGCGATCTGGATGACAACTGGTACATGCTTTCGATGGACGAGCGTCGCACTCTGATGCGCAGTCACGGTTTGATCGGACGCAGCTACGCCGGCAAAGTGAAGCAAATCATTTCCGGCTCCGTCGGCTTTGACGATTGGGAATGGGGCGTAACACTGTTCTCCGATGATGCCCTTCAATTCAAGAAGCTCATCTACGAAATGCGTTTTGACGAAGTTAGTGCCCGTTACGGTGAATTCGGCTCCTTCTATGTCGGCAGCGTGTTGAACGAAGAAACATTTGAAGACATGTTAAAGCTGTAAAACGCAAATCACCAGAACCCTTTTAAAATAAGACTACCAAGGATTTCGTGAACTCCCGCTTTAGGGAATGCGGAATCCTTTTTATATGCTGCAAAGCCGCACAAGATGAGAAAAGGCCCCCTCACAGGCGCCTGAAAAATCATATTCTTTGATATTAGTGTAACACAGGTTCAACCACTACAGCTGCATCCTCGCTTTTTGCCAGCTTTCTTTTCTCCAGAGCAATCAGAATAAAGATCAGAAGCAACAAAGCACTTAACAGGATCAAAAATCCTCCAACCTCAGGAATGAAATACTTCAAGCTTCCGCCCTTGAATCCCATCCCTCTCAAAAACTTGAAATGCCAGGTTAATGGAAGAATGTTACTTACATACTGCAACGATGGAGGTAGCATAGCTACCGGCAATTGAGCACCACTCAGCATAAACGAAGGCAATATAAGCAGCATGAGACGCGGGGAAGCTTTTCCCGGATTAGCCGCACTCCATCCCAGAACCATTGCAAACAAACCCAAAGTAATCGTGTACAGTAGAAACGGAATACTCATTTGCCATACATTGGCCTCAAAACGGAGTCCGCCGATCTGCTTGAGCAAACCAATGGATAGAAAAAAGGATACACATCCAACTACCGCATACGGTATGACCCTCAGAATCAGACCGTATGAATGCTGCAGCTCATCTTTTAATCGTCCTTCCTCCCGTAAGCGAGGAACAATCGTCAGCGCAGCAGCACCAATCAGTGAAATCATGACCGTATTCATGAACCCCATAACCGAGGTCATCAAAGTAACATTGGTCGGATTATACAGCAGACGCTGCTGGAGTAGCATATTGGAGGTAAGCCCTGTAACCTGGCTGTCACTCATTCCCATGCCCCTTAGTCCACCACCAGCCAGCATCGCATTTTCCGTGGCAATGATCTCCGTCACCGCCGACCGCAGATTCCCTGTAGCCAGCCCGACCGTGTTATCTACATAAAAGCCGATGTTGCTCTGGACTCCCTTAACTCTATTCTCCTCCAGACCTGCCGGAAGATAAATCACTGCAAAAAACTTTTCATTATATAAGAGTAAATTCGGATCGGTTTCATTCTCTTGCACATAACGTACATCAATGTACTGGGATGCATTTAATTTATTAATAAGCTGTCGGCTATAATTGCTATGATCTAAATCGACTACAGCCACAGAGGCATCATTAAGCTGATTGTTTTTAAAAACAAACCCTAAAGATGCCGATACGACAATCGGGACGAGCAGCATAACGAATACCAGCTTGCCGCTGATCAATAGCTTCCATTCTTCTATAAACGCCTTCATTTCGTCACAACCTCTATCGTCATTCCAGGTAATAATTCAGGTGTTCGCTGAACATCTACCCTTACCTGGAAGGAGCTTATATCCGACAAACCTTTATCCCGGCTCATTCTCATGTTGGTATACTGCGGAGCAGAGGTAACGTATCTCACCTTGCCCTGGATATTTTTGTCTAAAGCTACGACATGTGAAGCCACATTTTCCCCTGCTTTAAACTGTGAGATGGAATCCTCATCCACATAAATATCATAGTATAGCTGGTTGGTTTCAATAACGACGCCTGTTGCCCCCGTAGCAACGATTTCTCCCATCTTGGGAACAATGCGGGACACTTTACCGTCTGCGGATGCCTTCAGCACCGTACGTCCGCGCTGCAATTCCAAGGTTTTGAGCTGAACGCTTAATGCCTGCTTTTGTTGAGCCAGAAGATCCACGTTGTATTCACTATTTTTAACATCTTTACGTGTTTGGGAGGTCTGGGTTAGTGCTTCCTTGGCCTTTTCTGTTTTGATGCGGGCCTGTTCGCGTTCCTCTGCGGTTGCACCTGCCTCCATTTTTTCCAGAGCGGTTTGCTGCTGGGCGATACTATTTTTAGCAATGTCGGATTGTTTGCTGGCCGCAGTAATCTGATTATTGGCAATCTCCACCTGATCCCGGGCTGTATCTAGCACAATTTGTGCAGAATCCAGTTGGTTTTTAGCGTTATCCAGCTCCGCCTTGGTTCCAGCCCCAGCATCGTACAAAGCTTTAATACGGTTGTAATTGACTTTAGCCAGTTCCAGCGCCTGTTGTCTGGAGGTCACTGTCTTTTGCGCGATCTCTGCATTTCTCTTGGATGTCTCCACTCCTGTCAGAGATGCGTCCAAAGATTGCTGCGCCGCTTCAATAGCCAGCTTTTGCTTCTGGATATCCTCCGCACGTGTGCCTTGGTTCAACAGGGATTCTCCCGCTTGCGCAGCCTGAATATCGAGTTGCCCCTGTTTTTCTGAAGTCGAAATTTTCTCTGACTGATTTTGCAGTCCGTCTTTAGCCTGCTTTATTTTTACATCAGCCTGCGCGATATCCGTTTTTAATTTCTCAATTTGCAGGTCGAGGTCCACAGGATCGAGGGTCATGAGCACATCCCCTTTTTTCACCTGTTGTTCCTCCTTCACCTCAATGGTGTTCACTCTTCCCCCAACGCCCTGAAAGGCAGCATTTACGGTATCTGCCGTAAGCAGCGTGTTTTTTTGTGTGGCAGCCATACTCACAGCATCCTTGCCGCTCATAGCCATCAGCGTACCTCCAGTACCTAACGCGGCAATAAGTATAACGTACACAATGATCTTTTTATTCATTGCAATGAACTCTCCTTCATGATGATTTAGCCAATAATAAGCGGAAAATGATTGTTTTAAAAAACAAGTACGCAATCTGATAGTACGACGTCTAACTATCGGCCTTGGGAAAACATTTATTCCCGTTTTATTCGCTCCACACCTGTGGAAAGCTTCTGTAGCATCCCCGCGAAGTGGACATGATCTTCCTTCGTAAATTCCTTCAATAAATCGGAAAAAAGCTGAATGAACATCGGAATTCTTTCCGTCATTAACTGTCTTCCTTCCTCAGTCAAGGAGATTGCGGTCATACGGCGATCCGCCAGCGTACTTCTTCGGATGATACCGTCACGTTCCAGCTTGTCGATTACACTGGTTACGGTTGACCGTGTTACTCCTGAATATTCGGCCAGTTCAGATGGAGTCAATGCACGTTCATGCAGATACAGCGGAATTAAAATTTTCAGACTTCCAATCGATAGTCCATATTCGGACAGTCTGGAGCACACACCATTGTATACTTCATGAGCTGTCTGCATGAAAAGCGCTAGCGTACTCAACGATTGGGGGTCCACATGGGGAAATTTTTCTGCCAATAAATTTATCTTTTTGGGATCACCCTTGAAGTTAAAATCAGAATACAACGTGAAGGCCCCCCCTCTGTAATTAATATCCACACTATACGTCGCCGTATAGTTATGTGTCAATACCCTTTTTAGGAGTACATTAATAAAAAAGGTTTCCAAGCCCCCTGGCCAGGAGTCATGGAAACCTTCTCAATGCATAAGATCTTTTGATGTCATGCTCAAGCTTAGAAAAAACGTCCCTTTTTCAGCACCAACGGAATCCCGCCAATGATAAACAGATAACGGATATCCACAATTTTTTTCAGTTGCGCGGCTATCCAGCCCTTTATTTTGCGATTGCCCACGACGGCGACAGCCTCCCCTTTTCCAAGAGAAGCAACCGTGCCTTTGTTGGAAAATACAAACTTGTGCAGCTCCTTTTTACGAAGCGTAGCTGCCAGATTCTTCGCGCAGAGTACCCCTTGCTGCATTGCAATTTGGGCGGTCGGCGGATACGGGCGTCCTTCGGGATTAAACATTAAAGAACTGTCCCCGATAATAAAAATGTCGTCATGGCCCGGTGTGCGTAGAAAATCGTCGATCTTCACCCGTCCGCGCATCACTTCAAATCCGGCTTTCTCGATCAGGCCGTTACCACGAATACCTCCAGTCCATACGACCGTGCAGGCTTCGATTTTCTCACCCTCACCAACAATGACGCCGTCCTCAAGACATTCCTTAATTGGAACACCGATGCGGAAGGTAACGCCCTTGCGCTTAAGGACATCCATCGCGTATTCTACCAGTTCCGGATCGAAGCCCGGCAATGCCGTAGGAGCCGCCTCGACGTTAATGATTTGAATCCGGTTAAAGTCAATATCATAGGCTCTCGCCAATTGTGGCAGACGATCCGCCAGCTCCGCCACAAATTCAATGCCGCTAAAGCCCGCACCTCCGACTACAAAATTCAGCCGTCCGGGGTTTCCATCATTTTTATACAAAGCAAGCTGGTATTCGATATGCTCACGGATCAAGCGGACCGAGTTAATGCTTCGAATCGTAAGCGCGAACTTATCCATCCCCTGAATACCGAAGGTTTCCGGTTCTCCGCCCAGCCCGATTACCAGATAATCGTAGGATAGCGATCCATCCTCCAGCACGATTTTTTTCTCCTTCGGTATGATATCCTTAACCGTCCCTTTGATTAGATCCACCTTGAACTCATCGATCAGCTGCGAAATCGGAATACGTGAATGCTCAATCGTATCCGTACCCGCTGCGGGCATGTGGAGATGCGTTGTTATATAGTGGTAATCATGGCGGTTAATCAGCGTGACATCCGCCTCGTTGTGCTTGAGCTCCTTTTGCAATTGCTGAGCCGTCAAAATACCGCCATACCCGGCACCCACAATGACAATTTTGGGAATACTGCTCATGCTTCTACCCCTTCCGGTTTACGTAATCAGTAATTATTCACAGCTTTGCTCTCAAAATGACTTATTTATACACGCCGGATAACCTTCATCAAATAATAATTCGCTTAAACTTTGCAAGCGGAACCCGGCAGTTTATAATGATAGACAGTGAATCATACGTTCGGCGGCTTTTTTTAACCTCTATGCGGCTGATTCAACATTCAATATCCATTATCCATACTATCCCTTTCGGAGGTGTTTTTAGAGTGACAGCTCAATCCACAGGTGCGGAGCTCCGCGATCTGATTATCATCGGAGGCGGTCCAGCCGGTATTTTCGCTGCTTTCTACGGGGGAATGCGTCAGGCATCCGTCACCTTAATTGAAAGTATGCCCCAACTCGGAGGCCAGCTTGCAGCCCTTTATCCTGAAAAATATATTTATGACGTCGCTGGCTTTCCTAAAGTGACTGCACAGGAACTGGTCAACAATCTGGTTCAGCAGATGAACCACTTTAATCCAGAAGTACAGTTAGAAGAGAAAGTCGTATCATTAGAGAAAAAGGAAGAACGCCACTTCATCGTAAAAACAGATAAAGGCGGCGAGTATCACGGTAAAGCGGTCATTATTACCGCTGGCGTGGGTGCTTTCGAGCCACGCAGACTGGAACTGCCGGGCGCAGATCGTTTTGAAAAAACGAACCTGCATTACTTTGTCAGCGACCTGAGTAAATTTGCAGGCCGGAAAGTGCTGATCAGCGGCGGCGGCGACTCTGCGGTAGACTGGGCGCTTATGCTGGAACCGATTGCAGAACAGGTTACATTGATTCATCGCCGCGACAAATTCCGTGCGCATGAACACAGTGTAGAAAACCTCCTCGCTTCCAAAGTAAACGTCGTTACACCGACCGAAATTACAGAGCTGCACGGGGAAGACTCGATTACGAAGGTTACCCTTGCTCATGTAAAAACCAAAGAAACTCAGGAAATCGAAGTGGACGATGTGATCGTTAACTTTGGATTTGTATCCACTCTCGGTCCGATTGCCGAATGGGGAATCGAAATCGAAAGTAACTCCATCGTGGTCGATTCCCGTCAGGAAACGAATATTCCCGGCATTTTCGCCGCTGGGGACATTACGACCTATCCAGGCAAGCTCAAGCTGATTGCTGTCGGCTTCGGTGAAGCGCCTACGGCCGTCAACAACGCCAAGGTTTATGTTGATCCGGACGCCAAGCTGTCCCCGGGTCACAGTAGTAACATGAAACTGTAGTCTATTCTTAGACTATGACAAAAAAGGGTATTTTACTCCAAAATTGAATTATTGGAGTGAAATACCCTTTTCTACGGTGTGCCTATTCGTTGCAGTGATTGTCCGTAAAGTCATTCGAACCCTGAATGACTTCACAGTCGCAGTACGAGAGCTTGTCCGGTCTAATGAAGGACTACGGCTGTATTCATCTCTAAGTTTCTTTTGTGGATCTCAGCCAGCAACAGTGCAATGAAGTCGCATTCAAGTTTAAGCTCGATTGCCATCTGATAGGAATCCAAAAGCATTTCATCCGTCAGCATAGCCATCCTCGACACAACCTTTCCTTTTATTTCAAAATCTATTCTATCAAAATACCAAAAACGGAACAAGCGTTCTGTTATCCACAGCATGTTGTGGAAATCCTGTGTATAAATTGTTGGTAAGTGTCGTAAAGCCTTATATGTGACAGGGGATAATGTGGACAATACTTATACACAGGATTTTGACGCTGGTAAATAAAAAAAAATTTTTTATTGTTTACACAAATATATTATATTCACAATCTACTAAATTGAATTTTATGGGATTGAATTCAAGAAAATCAAGAATTATTGGGGCCTTGTGTTTACCTCCAAAATCCATATCCGTCCATTCGGATCAAGTCCATAATCAAATCCCAATTGTCCAATCCCCGGAAATCTTTTCTCCAGTACAGGAATACACCGCTGTGTAAGATTAACGATTTCACGTCGCTTTCGGGTAGCCACCTGGCGGGGATAAATCTTCCGAAGTGCATCCATTCCCTTCATCAAAGTTCCCCCTTTGCACAGGTTCGTAATGACTAGTCCGGGACGGGCATGACGTGCAACCACCGACCGGAAAACCCATTTCTGGCCCACTTTCACCACTTTTACCCGATAGTCAACCGGTCTGCCCTGAATAGTAGCCAACAAAATACCCTGCTGAATCAAATACGGACGCTGGAGCCGGAGCTTTCCGATTCCGACAGCAAGCTCTCCAAAGCTGCTGAACCGGTATGTGCGTTCCATGCGCGTGCAGGTGTATTCCCTGCGCCCCCTAGCCACACGCATGACTCCGATTCCACCGCCGCCCTTCACAGGCTTTATGAACACAAAAGCTTGCCGCCGCAGCATCATGCGCAGTTGATCTTCGCTATACAGACACGTTTCCGGTATATAAACGGCGGTATACGGATGGCGGAGCAGCGCCTTCGTCTTTAACCACTTGCTTGCAAGTTGTCTCATGAATCCTCTCTCCTTTCGCCGTCAAACTATACTTATACATACTCAACACGGATGCTCTATTCTTGGATGATTGCCCGAGGAACATATCCATTTCGACAAGATCAATGCTAACGGTAGCATGCACGGGACATCACTGGTACAATGACAATAATCTACTTATATTTGCACGGAGCAGCGGGTTTGCCGGCAAATTGTTTTTTCGACAAGGAGGTCAACTCATGAACAGCAAAATCGGCATCATGGACATTGGCTCCAACTCCATACGTCTAGTGATCTATGAAATAACAGAGACAGGAGCCTACCGGATTGTCCAGGAATGCAAAGAGGCTGCCCGACTAAGTGAAAAGGTTGGAACCAACGGCCGTATGGAGCGGGAAGCGATTCGAAGCATCGCTCCATTACTGCGCCAATTTATAACGGTATGCCGTATGCACGAGGTTGTTCGTATGCGTGCAGCAGCGACAGCCGCTATCCGTAATGCGGCGAATTCGGATGAGATTGTTCAATGGATTGCGGAGGAAACAGGCTTAACGCTGGAAATATTGAGCGGGGAGCAGGAGGGCTATGCCGGTTTTCTGGGCGTCGTCAATACCATGAATGTAAACGACGGCATTATTATTGACATCGGGGGCGGCAGTACCGAAATTACGCTGTTCCGCGAGCGACAGCGGCTTCATACCGTATCGTTTCCTTTTGGCGCGGTCAACACGAATTCGCGCTTTGGCCAGGAAGTCAGGAATGGTGAATGGTCCTCTCAGCAGATCGAGGAGATGGAGAGCTTCGTCCGTTCTTCCCTGCAAGACCATGATTGGATCTTTTCCAATCCGGGCCTGCCGTTCATCGGTTTGGGCGGTACCTTGCGTACCTTGGCCAAAATCAATCAGAAGCGGCAGGATTACTCGTTGCCCGTGACGCACCATTACGAAATGACGACAGAAGATGTCGATTATTTTTATGTCAGTCTGCCCCATCTTCCCTATGAAAAACGCAAAAAAACAGCCGGCCTGTCCAAAGACAGAGCCGACATTATTGTACCGGGGCTAGTTATATTGAAAACGATATTCGAGGCCGCTCATGGCTCCACCTATTTGGTCAGCGGAGCGGGCTTGCGTGACGGTTTGTTTCATGAACTGGTCAATTCCGAAAAGCCTGTGGTCGACAATCCGCTCATTGCGTCGATCCGCAATATACTTTCATTCGCTGTTCCGGTTAGCGAAGAGCACGTCAAGCGGGTTAACGAGTACGCTGTCCGACTCTATGACGAACTCGTTGACGTATGGGCTGACGTATCATCCTCAGCGATGGACAAACGTCTGCTGCTGACCGCCGCAACGCTGTACAAAACCGGAGCAGCCTTAAATTACTATCATTTCCGCCAGCATTCCGTGTTCTGGATCCTACATGCGGGCATCGGCGGTTTATCCCATCAGGAAACGGTGCTGGCTGCACTGATCGCAGACTACCATCCCAAGAATCGGACGCCCCGACTGTTGCGCACACATGCCGATATTCTGGAGCCTTCCGACGAAGAACGTGTACATCGGTTGGGCTCCCTGCTCCAGCTTGCGATCGGCATGGATCGGAGCGAATCCGGCATCATCACCAGCATCAATCCCACCACAGGTGACGATGCGCTACATCTTCGTCTGGAAAGCATGAGTGAACCGATTCTGGAACAGCGGGAGCTGGAGGCTGTCGCCAAGGATTTTCAAAAAGCATGGAACCTTACGTTGTCGTGGTCCATTCTTCCTTCTTCCAATTTCTAACCTTCATGGCTTCGGATTGGCTCCGCATAGGGGCCTCTTCGTCGTTTCTTGCCACAAACTGATAACTGCCATTGGACAGAAGCTGCCGCGCCTTCACATTATCTCTCAAGGACAAAAGCAAAATGTCCGACAGCATTCCCTTGATCCGGTCATCGTAAATCGGGCACATCAGTTCAATCCGGCGTGTCAGGTTGCGAGTCATCCAGTCCGCGCTGGACAGGAACAGCTCCGAAGCCCCTGCATTTTCAAAATAAAACAGCCTTGAATGCTCCAGAAAGCGATCCACAATACTAATGACGCTGATATTCTCGCTGAATCCTTCCACACCGGGACGCAAGCAGCAGACCCCTCTAATGATCAAATCAATCTTCACACCCGCCTGAGAAGCTGCATATAGTTCATCAATCATCTCCTGACTGGATAAGGAGTTGATTTTGGCAATGATACGGGCTGGCTTGCCTGCAAGTGCTTGCTCCGCTTCCCTGCGGATCAGCTCGAACAGCTTGTTTTTCATTCCCGTCGGAGCCACCGTAAAAGCTTGCAGCGTCTTGAGTGCGGAGAAGCCCGTGATTTCATTAAACAGCTCGGAGGCATCCTCGCCCAAGACCGGGTCTGACGTGAATAACCCGATATCCGTATATACGCGGGCCGTGCTTTCATTGTAGTTGCCAGTCCCCACATGCACGTATCGTTTGAGCATGTTACGTTCGTGGCGTACCACGAGAATGATTTTGGCGTGCGTCTTCAAACCGACTAGCCCGTACACCACATGACAGCCTGCTTTCTCAAGCGTACGCGCCCAGGCAATATTACGTTCCTCATCAAAACGGGCCTTTAATTCCACCACCACCGTGACCTGCTTGCCCGATTCAGCCGCACGTGCCAGTGCCGGTATCAGCTTGGATTCCCCGTTGACCCGGTACAGGGTCATTTTGATCGCCATCACATCCGGGTCCTCTGACGCCTCAATGATAAAATCCGTTACCGCATCGAACGACTCATACGGATGATATACCAGCACGTCCCGTTTGCGAAGTACGTTGAAGATATCCTCTTGCGGGGGCAGCTCTTCCGGATACACCGGTTTGATTGCCGGAAACTTCAAATGCGAATGCCCTTCCAATTGATCGGCAAAGGACGATAGAAACGTCAAATCCAGCGGCCCGTCCATCTCAAACACATGATCGAACAACTTGAATTCGCGCTGAAGCTCCATCAGAGCAAAGGGATTAATCCCTTTTTCCACTTCCAGCCTTACTGGCGCACCGCGTCTTCTTCGACGCAGTTCTTTTTCAATCTCTTCGAGCAAATCTTCGATTTCTTCTTCATTAATGGACAAATCGGAATTGCGCGTGACCCGAAAGGCTTGGACCGATTCCGGCACATAACCTGTGAACAGCGTTTGAATATGATGCTTGATCAGCTCTTCAATTAAAATGAATGATTTCTTCTTGCTATTGGAACGTAGCGGCACAGACACGACACGCGGAATATTGGAAGGCACCTGCACAATGGCAAAAAACGGCTTATCCTCCTCCGTATCCCCTTGACGTCTCAGTACAACTGCCAAATATACATATTTATTGTGAACTAGTGGAAAAGGACGGCTCTGATCGACCGCCATTGGCGTTAGCACCGGAAATATAATTTCATGAAAGTAGGTATCCAGAGACTTGCGCTGTGTCGCATTCAAGCCCTCATATTCAAGCAGCAAAATCCCCTTTTTCGTCAACAGGCGGGAAATTTCGCGATAGGTTCGATACTGCTCCGATACCATTGAGACCGTGCGCTTGATCAGCCGTTTGTACAAACCGGAGGGAGTATATCCGGTAAAATCCTTTTGCATAAAACCAGCCTTAATCTTCTCGCGCGTCTCTGCCACCCGAACAGCCATAAATTCATCCAGATTGCTGGACACAATCGCCAAAAATTTGGCTCTCTCCAGCAACGGTGTGTCTGTATCCTGAGCTTCCTGAAGCACACGACGGTTAAATTCAATCCAGCTCAAATCCCGATTAAAGTAGCGTTCTGACCCGGCTTTATCTTTATCCTTATTCTGACTCTCTATCAACATATGGCCTCCATCAATCATGCAGTATAGTTATGTTTTATTGTACTATTAGATGAAACGCACTAGCATCACGGCTGTGTAAACACAATGTAAAATGTGTGTAAAACGCAGCCTGTTGTTGAAAAGGTCAATCGGATACTTTACAAAAATAGTATTAAAGGGTACAGTGTTTACGTCTGTTTCATTGAGGTAGATTGTCGAATCGTACTTTTTCATCGTTTTTTTATATTTATCACGCTTTACTTGTCACATACCAGCCACTTTCAATTGTTTCATTTTCAAATGGCATCATATAGGGAGGATTTACGTTATGGAACCCAAGAAAACGCCACGCGTACTGCAAAAAAACATCGAATTTTTTACCGCAGCGCTGTCTCAGCATCTCGTTTCAGTCTGGCAGGAGGACCCGACGGGCGTATACTGCGAGATTGGCAGCGGATATATCGAATTGTTCAGCAGCGAGATGATTCGGGTGCGCAATCAGGATGGGACCCAAAGCCATTATGACCGCAATATCACGATGTTTCAGTTGATCACCAAGGATCAGCCGATATAATTATTATATGCTATGCCTGTACTGTTCTTCCAGATTAGAAATGCTTTTTTTCTTGAATATAACTGCTATCTAACTGTTACTTATAGGCTAAACGTTATTCTTTAAGGCAGCGATGCTGCTGGCTTTCGGTCTGTGAAAATATTACAGGTTTATCCAAAAGGCGCCACAGAGCGCTTTTTTTGTCGTTTTTTTTGAACATCGTTTCAAAAAGCAGTATGATAAAGTAGCATAAAATCTAAATTTAAAGGGGAATCAACCGATGGAGCCTACAACATCAGACGGACGCATCCTGATCATGACCGCGGTTGAGGGCGAACGGGAAGCCGTGCTGCGCGGGCTGAACGGCGACACCCGCTTTGCAGTTGAGCTGGCTGGTGTGGGCGCTCCGTCCGCAGCGGCTTCGACTGCTCTGGCGCTGGTTGGCGGCGGCTACCGCCTGGTCATCAGCGCCGGAATCGGCGGCGGCTTCGTGGATGTAGCCGCACTGGAGAGCGTCGTCGTCGCGGACGCGATCATCGCCGCCGACCTCGGGGCCGAGACGGCGGAGGGCTTCAGCAGCGTGGACGAGCTGGGCTTCGGCTCCAGCCGAATCGCCGTGAACGGCGCAACCACGCAGCGACTCGTTCAGGCGCTGCGTGCCGCCGGACAGACAGCCGTCGCCGGGCCGATCCTGACCGTCACGACGGCGACTGGTACGGCGGCAACCGCAGAACAGCTGGCTGTGCGCGTTCCCGGGGCTGCTGCCGAAGCGATGGAAGGCTATGGGGTAGCCGTAGCGGCGAACAGGCTGGAGCTGCCTGTGATGGAGATCCGCACGATCTCCAATGCAGTTGGCCCACGTGACCGCGCCGCCTGGCGGATCAAAGAGGCTTTGCAAGCGTTGGAAGCCGCATTTTCTACATTAACGGAGGTTATATAGATGCAAATTGCTTTTTCACCTTGTCCCAACGACACCTTTGTCTTTCATGCCTTGGCGCATGGGTTGATTCCGGGCGCACCCTCGCTGGACATCACATTCGCCGATATCGACATCACCAACAATCTGGCGGTAACGCCAAACGGGCTGGATGTTATGAAAATCTCTTATGCTGCACTCCCTTGGGTGCTGGACGAATACGCCCTGCTGCCTTGCGGCGGCGCGCTAGGCCGGGGCTGCGGACCGCTCGTGCTGACCAAGGAAGATACCACGGCGGAAGGACCGGAAGCCCTGTCCGGCAAGCGCGTAGCTGTGCCGAGCGAACGCTCCACGGCCTATCTGCTATTCCGCCTGTGGGCGGCCAAGCATGTGCCGGGAGGGGTCGGTGAAATTGTCGTGATGCCGTTCGACCAGATCATGCCTGCTGTCCGTGACGGACATATGGATGCCGGGCTGGTCATTCACGAGGCACGTTTCACGTATCCATCCTACGGTCTCAGCAAGCAAGTGGATCTGGGCAACTGGTGGGAAGAAGATACGGGTCTCCCGATTCCGCTTGGAGCCATTATTGCCCGCCGTTCTCTGGACCTCGATGCGATCGCAGGCTGGTTACACGCCTCTGTCGAGTATGCTTGGAAGCATCCCGAGGCCTCGCGCGAATATGTATTGTCCCATGCACAGGAGCTGTCTCCGGATGTGGCCCAATCACATATCGACCTGTACGTGAACGACTTTACCGCCAATCTGGGCGACAGTGGATACGCAGCCATCGAAGCACTGCTCGGACGCGCCGCACAGGAAGGACTTGTGCCTTCGTTTGATTTAGCCAAGCTGCGCCTTGCGTCCACCACCCGCTAATGGACCGACATTGCATGTTTTCCAGCTGAATAGAGCAGTTTAAACATATAAAACCTCCCGAACGAGCACATTGCCTAGCCATGCGCCCCATTCGGGAGGTTCTATGATTTCATATTGCGAATCATCATTCAGACTCGCCTGATCCTTGTCCTTAGTTCTGTTCCTGCTCCACGACCTCGGTCTTAAACACGTTATCCAATTTGGTACCCAATCTTTTGACCAGTGGCACCTTAATATCCCGGCTCAGCTCCTTGAAAAAAGCGTCCATGTCACAATTAATCTTATCCAACACGACCTTTACGGTGCCCTCTGCCAAGATCTGCTCATTCAGATCTTCCGGTACGGTAACCGAGATATCATACTTCTTGCTTAACGTTTTAATGTAGCGGGTAAAGATTTCGATAAGCTCCTCATTGTTGAACTTCTCGACTGCAACTTGCCCTTTGTTCGTAAATTTCAAATTCACTCTCACGTTAGCATTTCCCCTTTTCCTTTTGACCATTTATTTTGGATAAACGTTGAACCTTACGAGGTTCTTCAAAGAAAGGGCCTTACCGGTCGTTTTAGACTCTTGTCCTTTGATATACTAAGTATAACACATTAAGTCCGTTTTCATTTCCCAACTTGTCGTTTTATGATAAAAAATGATACAATTTGCGCATTTTCAGCATTAATTCTTTCTTTTCATGCCAATCATTAGGAAGATTTTATACATAAATACACAAAAAAACGCCTATCTCGCAAAAGAAAGACGTTTCCGTATAGATGCTTATGCAGTATGGATTTACAAAGGTTTTGTACATTCCCAACCATGTGAACGATACTCACGCACCGCATCCCGTACATCCTCGATATCATCGGTATGCAGCAGAACCGCAGGTAAAATCACCCAATATTCGTTCTCTGCTAGATCAATAAACACGTCCTCGACATCATAATATTGCATATCGCCAAAAGCCGTATCCCTGATTTTCTGTCCAACCAAAGGTGTAAAATGGGAATCAAATGTTTTAATCACCTTCGTATATTCCTTCACGCCCGTTGCTGTAATCTGCTGTGAAATAATGACGCTCAATGCTGTTTACCTCCCTGACTGATAATGCTCATTATAACCTCTTATCAGGCCTTCCACAAAACCTTGTGCTGCAAAAATAATAAAAATCAACAACCCGATGCCGACCCCAACGGAGCTTAAAACGATAATCAGGATGCCTTGTGTATTACGTTGCTCTATCCGTTTCGTCAAAATGCCGAAGACTAAACCCAGAATAGCCGACAGATTACCAATGACGAAAATACTTAATAGTAGCCCCAATCCTGCAAAAATCCAGCCAAACAAAGCAAGCACCCAGCCCTGCGGCTGCGGCTCACTCTGTCTCATCTGCCAGCGTTCCCTCGCTGTAGACGTGTACCTATCCATTCTTTAGCTCCCCCGCTCTTTAACCAATACTCAAGAAAGAAATTCGCTCGCCTTCTCCCGGTGGGCAGGCTTGATATGCATGTCCAGCACTTTTAAGGCCGCCAGCACGACACCCGCATCGTCCGTGAAGCCCAGCATCGGAATGACATCCGATATCGCATCCAATGGAGAAATAAAATACGCCAAGGCCCCGAAGGCCACCCCTTTGGCATAAAGAGGCGTTTCAGGATCTACCGCACAATAGTACATGGCCACTGCATCCTTCACAAAAGGAACCTTTCCGGCCGTGGATTTCACCTTTTTGAAAAATCCCTTTTTTACCTGTTCTTCCTGCTTCGGATCATATTTGGCTTTAGTTACATCAAAATCCTTCATAAGGTACCTCCTATTTCTGACTGGCAAGCTTGAAAATTCCACCTTCCCGCTTTCCAAGTTCATAATTTTGTACCGTCATTTCCACCTTCGTATTTTTATCCCATACCGGAAGCTTGTCCGACGTACCATACTGTTTCATAGCTATGTCTATGACTTCCTCCGCCTTCTTCGTCAAAGTAGAAGAAGCCATATTATATTTACCATAACCTCGATAAGCACCACCCAAACCAAGATTCGGTTGATTGTTCACATTTAAAAGCACACCCTTCAACGTACCATTCTCTGCTACATCAAAGGTCGCTTTTTCCAATACAAAATCATCAGTAACGACGGAAGTCTGCTCCAATACATGCGATATGGACGACAGGTTGGCTGCTAATCTAACCCGTTGCAGCAGGGCCTCTGTATCCTTTTGTTGCTTTGTCAATGCTTGCGTTGTCTTGTTGAGTGAAGCATTCGCTGTAGTTAAAGTATTTACCTTTGCAGTCAGATTATAATTCCATAACGCCAAGGTAATACATCCGAGTACAGCTATTCCTGAAATGACCGTGGCTACAACTGCGAGCTTACGAACAGCCTGTGGTTGCGGCTCCACAGACTGAGTATGACTGCTTAATTCCCCCATAGCAAACTTCCTCTCTATTTACATAGTCATATTTTACTATGACCCCCTTTTATAATCTAGTATATTCTTCCTGCTTTCGCATTCTCTATTTATGGGTACAGGATTTCGTTTCATTGGCCCTTGAGCTTGGGTTGCCTCGTTTTCCCGGTAAAGCCGTATTCACCAGATACACACTGCCCGCGATCAGCACCAATCCCACCACGAATGTCAGAGTAAGCGACTCCTTGAGCATCACCATACTGAAGATCGTAGACAGCACCGGAATCATAAATGTATAGGAGCCGACGGTTCCTGCTTCTCCGTTGTCGATCAGTTTAAAATAAATCATCCAGCCCATCGCAATCACGAATACCGATATAAACAGCAAGATACCGATAAAGGAGGGGGTCCAGTGAATATCGCTCCATTTCTCCGTCGTAAGTCCAATCCCATTGAGTATAATTCCCCCAAAAATGAGCTGCATCGTCATCGCCCAAATGGAGTCCAGCTGCTTGCTTTTTTTCTTCATATACATTGTTCCGAGCGCCCAGCACAGTCCAGAGGCCAGCCCCAGCACGATACCTAAGACGGACAAATGCCCTGCCATCCCGCCGGAGCTAATCACGATCACCCCGCCAAAGCCAAGAACCAGTCCAATGACCTTCATCGGAAACATGCGCTCACCCAACCACAACCAGGAGAACAATCCAAGCAAGATCGGCTGGAGGAATACTAAAGTGGAAAATAACCCGGCAGGCAAATACCGTAGCCCCACCGTCTGCAAGCCATAGTAGCCTGCAATATTAAATATCGCCAGAACGAGATACGTCCACGCATTCTGTCTCAAGCGTAAGGTTTCCCTGTGACGCATAGCGAACAGAAGCAGGATTAGCCCGCCTAACAGCGTACGGATGCCTGAAAATAAAATCGGCGGTGTATCCGGCAGAGCCAGCTTGGTCAACGGCCAGTTAATTCCCCACACCATCACTAATATCAATACAAGCCACAGCGTAGCTTTAGGTGTTAATGTTTTCATAGATATCTTCCTCTCCCCTAACGATGATCATCGCTCATTTCATACGGCTATAATCATTTACAGCCGTTTGCAAAGCTTCACTTTACTAGCGTATACTGTGGGCTTTAATAAATAAAATGAATGTTGTCAGAAAAGAGTTCGGCTATTCTTACGAAGTCTGGAACCAGCGGTTATTAGCTCAGCACGTTCGTAAATACGCTTTGGCTGAAGGTCATGAATGTCTTTTACGTTATTTCAGGATCGTTCTACTAGGCTGGTGAAAGTGTTTTACTTCTAAGCCATTTTCCCGGGGAGCAGTTTTTCGTAAATCGGTAAAGTTACAAACCATGTAAAAAAAAGCTTCCCTGGTCCCAGGCTGGGCCCAGCGCTTTTTCGTCGTTTCGGATTACGAACTTTCGTCAGGCCGAGCAGGCCGGGTTGGCGACTTATTTCCTAAAATGACGCATTCCCGTCCGTTCGCCTCTCTTGTTACTGGGCCGTTAAAATCAGTGGCCCGTCCGGCGTGACTGCGATCGTATGCTCATATTGCGCCGACAACTTGCCGTCGGCCGTTCTCGCCGTCCACTGATCGTCGTCGATCATGATACGGAACGTACCTTCGTTGATCATGGGTTCAATCGTAAATACCATGCCTTCCTTTAACCGAATGCCTTTGCCGGCTGTGCCGATATGCTCGTAGCTCGGCTCTTCGTGCAGGCTCCGCCCAATCCCGTGCGCCAGCAGATCGCGTACGACGGAATACCCATTCGCCTCCGCATGCTGTTGAATTGCTGACGTGATGTCGCCGAGCCGGCCCCCGGGGAGCGCCCGGGCGATCCCCAGATCCAGACATTCCTTCGTCACCTTCATTAATTGTTGCGCCTCAGGCCGGATATTGCCCACCGCATAGGTCATGCACGAATCGCCGAACCATCCGCCGTATTCCGCGACGATGTCGAGCTTCAACAAGTCCCCGTCCATAAGCGCCCGATTGGAAGGAATGCCGTGAGCCACGACATCGTTGATCGAAATACAGGTTTCGGCGGGGAAACCGTTGTATCCTTTCGTAAACTGCTTGCCGCCCAGCTTGGTGATGTGTCTGGCAACAAATTCATTGATTTCCTGGGTGGTAATCCCAGGCTCGATCAGTTTGGCCACCTTACGGTAGCAATCCGCAACGATTTGGCTCGCCGGCTTCATCTCTTCAATTTCCCTAGGTGATTTTAAAATGATCATCTTTGTTTATTCGCTCCTTATCCATTCTATAATTTTAAAAACCCGGCGATATCCCTGGCCTCCTCGTGCAGCTTTCCGCGGCGAAGCGAAAGTGAGGCGCAGCCGACCAAGGCGGCCAGCAGCATTTCCGCGCGCTGTAGCCGATCCGGCGGCTCCGCTGCGTTTCTGCCGGAAGCGGCAGCCCCGTCCGCCGCACGCCCAGTTTCCAGCAGCGCGGCAAGCGGCGCGAGCACCTCCCGGCGAAAGGCGGCCGAGAGCGGAGCCGACCGTGCTTCAGGCAGCGAGGCAAAGCCCTCACCGGCCAGCTTATGCAGCAGGTACAGAGCGTGGTCCTCCGCCCAAAGCTGTAACAGCCGGACCCCAGCGGCGGCGACGGGGCCAAGCTCTGCGGCAGCGGCCGTTTCGCGACTTCCGCTTCGGGAATCCGCGGCAGCCGCGTTCCCGGTGTCCGCCGCAGCAGCCAAGCCGAAATGCCCGCCCTCCGGCGCCTCCCCCGAAGCCGAAGCCGAAGCGCAAGGGACCTCCAGCGGGGCCTCTAGCGTGTCCTTCTGCCATCCCCCGGCCCGCTCCAACGCGTCCCATAGCAGATCGTGGAGCAAATCGCCCTTATTGCTGTAATAATGGTATACCGTGCCATAGCCGAGTCCCGCCTGCGCGGCCACATCGCGCATTTCCAGTAAAGGCCCTTTATTCAAAAACACATCGGCAGCGGCTTTCCGGATTTGCGCCAGACGCCGCAGCCGGATCTCTTCGTTTTGTTCCTTCGTGCGTGGAGACATCTCGTCCGTTCACCTCTTTTATTTTTGACCTACTCTTATGTCAATATAAAACATCGGCTTGCGAATAACAAGGAATTAGCTGGAGAATTTACGGCTTACCTAGAAATCGGAGCTGTTTACGGATGCGAAAAAATAGGAAGCAATAGTAACGAGATTTTGGCAGGTGTATAATGTTCCTTAAATACTGATTGAGATCGTTATTATAAGGGGTGTCTTTTCAAAAGTAGGTGGTTTTCCTGTCTTTACGTGATGTGCTTAAAAATAAAAAAGAGTTTTCCATGAACGGAAAACTCTTTCGCTATTTATCTTTTGGGTTGAGCCATCATAGACTTAGAACGATCCCTTTCACCGACATACCGCTCAAGGTTTTCGGCATGCTTCTATAGTTTCGTCAATGACGGACCAAACCTCCAGCCAAATCATCCCAGCGCCAGGAAACCTCATGTCCGTGAAGATGCAGCCCCCCAAACCACTCGTCGATCCCTTGAACTGCAATACGGTCCGCTGATCCATTTAGTACCTCATTACCCAACTCAGTCAGAATTACCGGGCGGTTCAGAAACTCCGGGATTTGCCTGAAATCCAAGCCGTCCTCAGCCCCGTCAATAATCAGTAAAGGATGCTCACCTTCCACCAAAGAACGAATAACTTTCCAATATTCGAGATCGCCCATGCCGAGCACATGCAGGACGTCAGTTACCTGACGGAACAATTCCAAAGGCGTATCCACTCCGTTGCGAACGGCCTGAAGCGTGGTCTGTTCCACAATGCCAAGACCATTCCGTTCCGAGGGCAACCGTTTGAGATGCGCTGTGAAGGCCTCATAGGCAAAAGGCAGGCCGGATGCTGCCAATGTTGCCTTCTTGTCTTCCAGAAGATTAGCCATTTGAACAGGATCAGGAGAAGCATACGCCTGCCAAAGCTCGCTTCCGAGCTCCATTTCTTGCCGCCCAATGGTCCGCCAGGTCCCGGATAATGTCTGAAGCTGTGCCGGAGTGAGCTGTCCCAGACCATGAAACCGTTCAATTCCTGGAAACTCCCCAATACAGAGCAGACTCAGCTTCGTGCGACCCAGTTTCTGTCTTTTGAACCAGTGGAGCAGATAGGCGAGCATACTCTGATCAAACAGGTCATGCTCAAACCACAACACGACTTCATCGTACTTGGTATATTCACGAAGTTTCTGTTCTTGTTCCTCACAGCCCGTTATGTATTCGCTGGCCGGAATACCCATCGTTTCTTCCAGAACCCGGGCCCGCAGTGACCGTTCTTCAGCCCCTGCTGGATTTGCAAATATCGGCCCTGATGGATAAACCTCTCTCCATACAAGCACATCACCCTGTACAACGCCCTGCTTCAACATCTCACCTACAACATCACCGTTAACAATATGTAGCATGTTTTGCCCTCCCTCATACAAATGATTGAACACGGAGACGAGGTCGGCCACCGGGAGTGTACCTTTCAACTTTCGGCGGGCATCGTGCAGCCGCTTCTTAAGCGTCGGGACCGGAGTGCCCAGATAATCGGAAATTTCCTGAAGAGAGTAGCCGTAAAAATAAAATAGCCGCAGAGGCACGCGCAGCTTGGCAGACAGTGCCTTCACCGATTGTTGCAAAACTTGACTCTCCTCCCTACGCTCCGAAATTTCTGCCAAATCCGGTACTCCTCCCGATACCTGCACCGCTTCATCCAGAGGAAGCACCGAATGATGCTTGCGCCGCAGCGTCCGCTGGGACTGTCTTACGACAATGGTCTTGAACCAGCCTGGAAAAGCGGCCGGGTTCTGTAGCTTCTCCAGATTCTGATAAGCCTCTATGAACGCATCCTGCACGGCATCTTCCGCGAGATGGACATCCTTCAGCATGTCATAGGACACCGCATAGGCCATCCCACGAAAATGCAGCACCAGCTGCCCAAACGCTTCCGCATCCCCTAGCCGCGCCTTTTCAACCCACTCCCTCATACGTCCCTAGCCTCGTTTCTTTCGTGTTCTTAATCTTAAGTGCCAACTCAATGGGGGAAGGTTACAAATTATATTGATGGAAAAATGAAATGATTGATACATAGCGTCACCGAACACTGCAACAATATGAACAGATTCTTTCTCATAGGAGCATACTGTAGTTACAGCTGATAGTTTCCAACCGAAATAAATCACCCTTTATTTTTCACGAGGTTAAGTTCAATGTGACTTCTACCATGTAGCCATAGCAGTTCATCCAGTAAAAATGCTAATCCATCCTTACTGCGCAAACGCTCGATCAGTTCTGTGACGACCTCCATGATCTCACGTTGCACATTCTCCGCTAGTTGTAGTCCCCCGCTTTCCCCGTCCACATAAAGATACGGATGATCCGGTTGTTCTACCTTTCGTACATATCGCAGACACAATATTCCATGTTCAAGATAAAAAAAATAGCTACGATCATACAGGACTCCCTCAAATAATTCATACATATGAGGATCATCATCAAGTCCATATACCATGGCAACTCTTTTCAATTCAACAGATTCGCTCATAAATAATTCCCCCTACCTTATAATATTACTGATTTATTTATGTATTGATATCCAGCATAAGCATGATTACTGTATGAATGATCTGGAAAACATAAACGACACGCCCCTTCACTCCCTAAATCATTGTTATAAGAAATTTTTTATCAATACTTAAATTCAGTATCCAGTACCGTTCTACTTTAGAACCAAGTACCAAGTGATCAAATTAACAATGTTGAGAGAAAATAAATTTAATACTCATATTCGTATATTCGTTTATTAGTATAATATATACGACTTTTAGTATAGAGTCAACATCAATTTTACGGATATTCGTATATTGGATATAATGGGCTAGAGGATGGTGTACATATGAGAACGATTCGGCTTAAATTGAACGAGGTTATGACACAACGGGGACTTACGCAAACTCAACTTTCCGAACTATCTGGTGTTCGTCAGGCGGCTATATCAGAAATGTCACGGAACATTCGTGAACAAATAAATCTAAAAACACTTATCAAAATCGCGGATGCACTTGAAATTGATGATATATCTGAACTCATAGCAATTGAAAATTCTGAAAAGGATCGCCTATAAAAACGGTCCTATTTTCGTTAAGTACTTTTCGTCTGCACTGGCTAAACTTAAATAATGTACAAGGAAAACGGAGAAGACGGATTGGTGCTGTACAAGCCAAGCGGTCGCTTCGGAAGCACCATCCGTCTGCGAAGTGGCAGTTCCATTTATATATTCGATCTTTTGATCAGTTCCTCCACGGCTTTATAAGTCATGTCAAGGTAATCACTTTATATAGTGTAGTGATTATGATCATTTAACACATTCAAAAAGGCCTCCATAGCAATATAGTATTATACGACTATACCGCTATAGAGGCCTTCATTTATAGTTAGATCATTTCTTTGCTTTCGTCTGATCCTATTTAAAAATCACTTCGATTGCTTTGTGGCTTCGTACAAACGCTGTAAAATGGTAACCGCCTCAGCCCGTGTGACTAGCGCTTTGGGGTGAAGGTATCCATCATTGGCGGTAAGGACGCCCATATTAGTCAGGGTGTAGAATGCTTCTCCTTTTTGATCTTGGGAATCTCCATCATAATAGGGCTCCTCTTGAGTCGTGTCGATGTATATTACTGGATAGCTGAACGAGTAATTGTCATTGTAATTCGCCTTACGAATTTTTATATCCTTATACTGCGCAGCTGCAGAGATTACTTCCTTGATCTCAGGATGAAGAGTCTGATTCGTATAATCCGTCCGAACGGAAGCAATCATCATAACATCCCAGCGGGTCAGCGGTTTGTCGGGATTGATATAGAATTGATAGTTTGGATATTTGCCTCCTACTCTTTCAGTGAAGCCCCAAACATAATCCCCATTGAATAATGCTGCAAAATCTTTATTCGCCCAGTGCTTACGCGCATCAACAAATTCTGAAGCTTTTCCGGACGAATGATTGATCTCTGGAAAAAGCTTGTGAAACATATTTACAAATTCCGCTTTCGTTATGGTTTTGCCTGGCTTGAAGGTCCCATCCTCATAGCCCTTGACAACGCCTTTGTCGACCATCGAACGAATAGATTCAGCAGCCCACTCATATTTTGTCCCGTTCACATCAGTAAACGTATTTGCCGCGAATGCGGATTGGCTAAAAAACAGTGCCACCGCAACCAGCGGAGTGATAAGCCATTTCTTTTTCAACATCTCTTTCCACTTCCTTCAGGTAAAATTTATGTAGAAAATAGTTCTTCAGAACTCCATGTTATATCGGCATCTCAAAAGCAAATGATAATAATAATCAGAAAAAACAACACAAAAACGACCTCGCAACGAGTAATTCCCGTCACAAAGGCCGTTATCCGCATTCCCTAACAAACCTGACATTTAGGCTTCTATAATTCAGACCACCACTCGAAAAACATTAATTAACAAGGCTCTTCGTTCGGCTTCCCTGCATCCGTAGCTGTACGGAAGCTTGAACCGCAACCACAGGTAGCGATTGCATTCGGATTATGAATGGTAAAACCGCCTGACATACCAGACTCTTCAAAGTCGATTTCCAGACCGTCCAGGTAGCGGATGCTTTCCTTTTCCACTACAATCTTCATATCCTGTACGTTCATATATATATCCTGATCCGTCTCGTTGTCGTCAAAGCCCATGGCATACGAGAATCCGGTGCAACCGCCCGGCGTAACACCCAGACGCAAAAACATATTCGGCGTTTCCTGCTGCTCCAGCATATCTTTCAAGCGCTCGGCAGCGGAATCGGTGATGTTAATCATGACTCCATCCTCCTCTTTTACTTCATGTTCTCCTTTAGTATACTCCACTATTTGCAGGTGCTCAAGTCATGGAATGTCCTTCTCTTACAGGCTAGAAGACCTGTTTTTCTATTCGTTTGTATTGAACACCTGTGAGGTGAGGTTTATAATAGGTGAAGAGTGTGTAAAAGAAACTGTCGGAAATTTGTCATTTCACAGATGAAGTTCTGAGACATTCATCATTGTAGCTTGTCATTGTAACATTTTTCACATATCACATATCCGCGCTGCCGGATTCGTACCGACGGAACGGGACATCCTGTGTGCATTAAGCGCTTGTGCCGCTTATCAGGCGGACAGCCTCGCACAGAGCAACTTGAAGGAGGAATAGGCATGTCCACATTAGTTACACCCTTTACAGACCGCAGAATGGCGGAGATTGTAGAAAAGGTACAGAATGGTATTCGTTTGAGCCTTGAAGACGGTATATATTTGTACGAAACTGACGATATTCTCACACTGGGTCAGTTGGCTAACGAAGCGAATTTACGCAAGAACGGAAAAAAGGTTTATTTTATTGAGAACATGAGCCTGTACTTCACCAATGTATGCGAAGCGCGCTGCGCGTTCTGCAATTTCCGCAAGGATCAGGGGGAAGAAGGCTCTTATACGTTGTCCGGGCAGGAAATGATTGATTATGTTGAGCAGCATATCCATCCGGGCGTCAGAGAATTCCATATCGTCGGCGGTCATAATAATCATGTGCCTTTCCAATACTATGTAGACTCATTGAAGGCGCTGAATGAAAAGTACCCCAATGTTACACTGAAAGCCTATACTGCGGCAGAGATTGATTTTTTCACACGCATTAGCGGCTTGAGTATCAAAGAAGTGCTTCAGGAGCTGCAAAAGGCAGGGCTGCAAACACTGACCGGCGGTGGCGCAGAAATTTTATCGGATGAGTATCGCCAAAAAATGCGTGTCACCAAAGCGAATGTAGATCGCTATCTTGAGGTTCATCGCACGGCTCACAATCTCGGCATGAGAACTCATACGACGATGTTGTACGGTTCGGTTGAATCCTACGAGGATCGTATTGAACATATGCTGCAAATTCGCGCATTGCAGGACGAAACGAACGGATTTATGGTATTTATTCCACTGTCCATGCAGCCGAAAAGCAAAAATGCCAACATTATGCGCCGTAACTCCGCTTACGAGGATCTCAAAACGATTGCGATCAGCCGCCTGATGCTGGACAATATCGATCATGTTAAAGCTTACTTCATTAATATTGGTCCGCAATTGACGCAGGTCGCTCTGACCTTCGGTGCATCGGACGTCCACGGCACGATTGTGCGCGAGCAAATCAGCCATGCCGCAGGCGCACTGACCCCGGCCGGATTGACCCGTAAAGAGCTGATCTGGCTGGTCAAAGGTGCAGGACGCACCCCGGTTGAACGGGACACCTTCTATAACGAAATCGAAGTTTTCGAATAAAAGCCATATCGGATTCGTATTTTCCCGCGTGCATTTCATCCCCATACCTCACACCATGCAGCGTCAAGCTGCCTCGGAATTTTCTGGTCTGCCTACAGGCGGGCCGGGAAGCCGGGTTTTATAACAACAAAAAACTTGTGTCTGATCGGAAACATTGAATTTGCATGTCGCCGGGATAAGACGTAATTTGAAGGCGAACAAGGTTTCCTGATGAGGCACCAGACCATTTGCCGGGGACACGGCAGCGAAAGGACGGCGGATTTTGATGAAAAATTTCGTTATTCTGGGAGGCGGCTACGGTGGCCTTACCATTGCCAAGGAATTAATCAATAAATATATTCCCGATGATGTACAGGTTATTCTAGTGGATCGAATGCCCTTTCAGGGATTGAAAACAGAATACTACGCACTCGCGGCGGGGACGGTATCTGATTTTGATTTACGGGTACATTTTCCCGATGAACAACGGCTCATTCGCAAATACGGAGAAGTCACCTCGATGGATTTGGAAAATAAAATTGTACATTTCCAGGACGGCGAGCCTTTGCCCTATGAACAGCTTGTGATTGCACTGGGCTGTACGGACCGTTTTCACAATACACCAGGGGCTGAAGAACATAGCTGTACCATCCAGTCCTTTAACAATACACGTCAAACGTATCTGCGCCTGAATGAAATCAAGCCTTACGGACATGTGCATATTGTAGGTGGCGGTCTGAGCGGTGTTGAGATTGCGGCGGAATTGCGCGAAAGCCGCACGGATTTGAATATTACCATTATGGATCGGGGCGAGCGGGTGCTGTCGGCATTCCCGCAGCGTTTGTCTGCCTATGTGCATGCCTGGTTTAAGGAGCATCAAGTCGATGCGTTAAATCATGTGGGGGTTTGCCGCATTGAGCCGGGCGCTATTTACAACCATGATGAAGAAATTGTGACGGATGCGGTTGTATGGACTGCCGGGATTCAACCCGTGAAAATCGTGCAGGATTTAGCTGTGCCCAAAGATCCTCAGGGCCGCATTGTACTAAATGAATATTACCAAATTCCGGATCATCCCGAGGTGTATGTAGTTGGAGACTGCGCCAGTCTCCCCTACTCCCCAAGTGCTCAGGCGGCCGAGGTGCAAGGTGAGCAGATTGCACACATTGTACACGACCTGTGGAAAGGCCAAACGCCTCACCCGCATCCTTTGAAGCTGCGTGGCACATTGGGTGCGCTTGGCAAGAAAGCCGGATTCGGCTATGGTTTTATGGGCAGCACCTCGCTGCGTGGTCGTGTACCCCGCCTGCTCAAAAGCGGCGTGCTCTGGAAATCCAAACGCCATTTTGGCTAATCTGTTGGTACAACACACAAAGAAAACCTGCTCTGGGAGCGGGTCTTCTTTGTATTAAACATGTATGGACGGTGCGTATATCATAGATAGAACGAAGAAGGCTGACGAATGATTAACATCTTAGTCCAGATCAAGGTTATCCCATGCCTCGGCTTCCTTGATTTTGTTCATAATCACTTCGTACAGCAGCTCGGCTGAATCGGCAGATACAATCTCACCGTTGACCATCGCATACGGTTCTGCGTTACACTGACCACAATTGCTGAGACAGCCGTATTCAATGACGTCGTAATCCGGATTTTGCTCCAGTCTGGACATCATTTCATCGGTGCCAAAATGCATATTGCTGGTGCAAAATTCAATGATGGGTCTTAACATTTTTTCACCTGCTTTGGTCGACGGGCATTTTAATTTGGCCCGCTTTGTAATATAATAAATAAGGTATAGGAAAGGAGTTGAATTCTAATGAGCGAAACACAAAGCGTTCAAATGTATGATGAAGTAGCGGATGTACTGGATAAGCTTCGTCCGTTCCTGCAACGCGATGGTGGCGACGTTGAACTGGTTGATGTAGAAGACGGCATCGTTAAGCTGAAGCTGGTAGGCGCTTGCGGCAGTTGCCCAAGTTCCACAATCACGCTGAAAGCAGGGATTGAACGCGCTCTTCTCGAAGAAGTCGACGGCGTCCAAGAAGTGGTACAAGTATTCTAATGCTTGATGCATAATGATCATGAGAGTCTTGACTTCGGTAACGAAGCTCAAGACTCTTTTTTGTGTGACGGGATGTACTGATCTTAATCCCTTATATGGTCGGCCGAATCGGGTCCAGTCCTCCCGACACATCCATAATATTACCCGTGATAAAATCCGAATGCTCATCACACAAATAAGCAATCACACGCGCAATATCCTCTCCACTCCCCGGGCGTCCGCGCGGTGTCTCTTTATCCTGCAAGCCGATGACGTCGGCAATTGACTTTTCCTTGTTCGCACCCCGGATATCCCCGGGACAAATCATATTGACCGTGATACCATAAGGAGCCTCTTCCACAGCCAGTGACTTCGTTAAAGACACCAGCCCCACCTTGGCGGCTGCGTACACAGCACGATGCGGCCAAGCCCGTGCTTCTCCAGCATGACCGAAGCCAAAATGAATAATACGTCCCCATTGCTGGTTCCGCATATGAGGTAATACCAGATGATCCAGCAGCATCGTACCAACCAGATTCCCCTGAATCATAGTATGGATCTCAGCTACACTGTACTCCGCAAACAAGCGACGTTCCCGGATGAACGGTCCGGCGTTATTCACCATAATATCTACGCCGCCCAGCCGATCCTGTACTTCGCCGATCAGCCTTGTAATATCTTCCTGAATCGAAATATCCCCTTGCAAAGACAGACAGCGTACTCCCTTGGCTTCAATCACCTGCCTAAGCTCTTCGGCTTCCGTTTGGCTATGCACATAGTTTAGTGCAATGTCACAGCCTTCATCAGCCAGGCGCAGAGCGGTCATTTTACCTAATCCTTTGGCACTGCCCGTTATAAGCGCGACTTTGTGTCTCAACAGTTTTCCTCCTCTTCACAGAGAACGGTCACCCCCAAGTATAAAATATTTACGCTTCGCCTACAACTCCAAGCAAAAAGAAACCCCAAATCCTCTTGTTCAAGAGAATTCGGGGTTGGGGTTCAAAGCGTTCTTGTGTCCAGCTTAAAATGCCGGGATAATCGCGCCTTGGTATTTGTCTTCGATGAATTTTTTAGTTTCCGGGGATTGCAACGCTTTGATCAGCTTTTGAATCGCTTCGGAATCCTTATTATCCGGACGTGCTACCAGAACGTTAGCATATGGAGAATCTTTATCTTCCAATGCCAGTGCATCCTTCGTCGGGTTTAGCTTCGCTTCCAGAGCATAGTTCGTGTTGATCAGAGCAATGTCGACTTCAGGCAACTGACGTGGCAGCATAGCCGCTTCCAGCTCCTTGAATTTCAGGTTTTTCGGGTTTTCTGTAATATCTTTTACTGTAGCTTCAATGTTGCTTGCGTCTTTCAGCTTGATCAGACCTTGTTTCTCCAACAACAACAATGCACGACCTCCATTGGTTGCATCGTTCGGGATGGCTACGGTAGCACCGTCCGGAATTTCATCAAGCTTTTTATATTTTTGGGAGTAGATACCGAATGGCTCGAGATGAACCGCGCCCACAGAAACCAGGTCCATTTTGCGCTCTTTGTTCATAACATCCATGTAAGGTACATGTTGATAGAAGTTAGCATCCAGTTGCTTGTCGAACAATTGTACGTTCGGTTGTACGTAGTCGTTAAACTGAACGACTTGAAGACGAACACCCTCTTTTTCCAACTGAGGCTTGATCGCTTCTAAAATTTCCGCATGTGGCACAGGAGAAGCGCCAACTTTCAGCTCGACTTCACGTGGTGACCCGCCTGTGCTTTGGGTCGCATTGTTTGTATCGGATGTCGTGCTTTTTGTACCGCAAGCAGCCAGCACCGCAATTAATGTCAAGCTTAATACGGCCAATACCCATTTTTTCATGTGATTACCCCTCCAATAAATTGTAGTGTTCAGGATTCAGACTTCCTGATCAATAAGGATATCTATATGGTTTCCCTATTTTCGAGTATAATGCCGCACCAGACGGTCTCCCGCCATTTGTAGCAATTGCACCAGTACGACCATCAGTATGACCGCAACGATCATTACAGCCGTTTCATAACGGTAGTATCCGTAGTTGATAGCCAGTGTACCCAAACCACCGCCCCCGATCATACCGGACATTGCTGTATAGGATACGAGCGTAACGACGGTAATCGTTAATGCGGCGAGCAGACCCGGCAGTGCCTCACGCAACAGCACCCGCCTAATAATCTGACCTGTAGAGGCGCCCATGGCTTGTGCAGCCTCGATGACACCCTTGTCCACTTCGCGCAATGACGTCTCTACGAGACGGGCGAAGAATGGCGCAGCGCCAATGACCAGCGGTGGAATCGTACCCAGCACCCCGGTAGAGGTACCAACCAACGACCGCGTAAAAGGAATTAGTGCAACAATCAAAATAATAAACGGTACGGACCGCAAAATGTTTACGATAAAGGAAAGTACAACGTATATCACCTTCATCAGACTCCATGAAGAGCGGCTTGCCAGAAATAATAAAATCCCGAGCGGTAAACCAATAATAAGGGTGAACAACGCAGATGCACCGAGCATCTGAAGTGTCTCTAATGTAGAGTTACCTAGTTCTTCCCAACTCACTTGCGAAAAATCAAGTTCACTCATTGTCCGATCACCTCCACATCAAGTCCCTGACCGGACACTTCGCGTAGCGTATGCTCAATATCCTCCTGATTACCTTCAAAACGGACGATAAGCTGTCCATACGGTACGTTTTTAATCGTGGAGATGGTACCCTGCAAGATCGCAAAATCAACGCCGGTGCTGCGGACTGTACGTGACAGAATCGCATCATATGTCTTGCTGCCCAAAAATGAAATCCGTACAACATGCGCTGATTCCCCGCCCCCTGCTGCTGCTATGGCTGCTTGCAGCTCCTCGGGATGCTCAGACTCCCGCTGGATAAAGTCCTTGGTCACCTGATGCTGCGGCTTGAGGAATACTTCTGCCACCGGACCTTGCTCCACGATGTCGCCCTGATGAATGACGCCGACACGATCACAGATGCTTTGAATGACATGCATTTCATGCGTAATCAGCACGATGGTCAAATTAAAGCGCTGGTTAATGTCTAACAGCAATTTCAGGATGGACCCTGTCGTCTGCGGATCAAGCGCTGAGGTCGCCTCGTCGCACAGCAGTACATGAGGATCACTGGCAAGCGCCCGTGCAATACCTACCCGCTGCTTTTGTCCACCCGAGAGCTGTGACGGATATTTAGCGCTGTGTTCTTCCAGACCGACCAGTTCCAGCAATTCACGAACCTTCTGGTCCAGCTTCTGCTTGGGCGTGTTCACCAGACGCAACGGAAAGGCAATATTGTCATACACCGTCGCCGAGGATAATAAATTAAAATGCTGAAAGATCATTCCGATTTTACGACGCTGTTTCTGTAACTGGGATTGGCTCACGGTGGCGAGGTTCACACCATCTACCCATACCTCACCCGAAGTCGGCCGTTCCAATAGATTAATACAGCGGATCAGCGTACTTTTTCCCGCCCCGGAATGACCGATGACTCCAAAAATTTCACCACGCTTTATAGAAAGATTCAAACCGGACAGCGCACTAACGCGTCGGATGCCTTTGCCATAATGCTTGGTTAATTGTTTAAGCTCTATCAACGTGCTGCGACCCCCTTCACTCTTCCTTACCCTTTTAAGCAACGTTCATCTCTATGATGATACAAAAAGAGCCCCTTTCACAGAATGAAAAGGGCCCCGCTATGCGAACCTTTTCTCATCTGTCAAAACTGCTATAACTCTAGCGGTTTTGTAGGAATTAGCACCATCATGTCCCCTCCCGGTGTGTTACACCGGGAAAGAACGGGTTGCCGGGCTTCATCGGGCCAGTCCCTCCACCTCTCTGGATAAGAAAAATATGTTAAACTCCAGCTTTAGCTGTCCGTTAAGTTTATATTTAAAATCATAATTCAATCATTTTTCTGAAACTAGATTTCAGTATAGATAGTTTACATAGCTTTGTCAAAGGATATTTTCTCACATAATTATGGGCGAGCTTCCCTGTTCTCCCATTGTTTCACCGTATAACGAAAGGCAGTTGTCAAGGAACGGTTCACCATCTCCAGGCCTTGCTTCAAATCCTCCAGGTGATGATCCAAATCCTCCAGTTGTATCTTGCCGTACAAAGCACGATGCCGTTGCCAGAGATCATCCTGCATTTCCGTATTCATATAGTGTATTTCCGTGTTACGCCGCTTGCGCAGCCGATTGATCGCGTCAGTGTATGAGTCCTTGATATCATTCAGATCGTCGGTCATTACAGGATGCATTTTCAAATACTTGAATTGCCGTAGCACGGTAAAATAAGAATAATGCGGCTTATACTCGCCTGTTTTCAGATCATACAGATCATTGAGCCAGTTCCCGAGCTTATCCAAAATGGAAAATACCCTCACAAACCCATCCTTATAAAAGAATACGTACAGCGCATAATCCGATTTTTCATCAACGCTCATATCCTCGGCATATCCGGCCTTCACTTTCGTTCGGAAAAAGGCGGCAGCATGATGGCTCTGCTCCAGCTCATCCAAAGATGACATCAGGCCGCGTGTCAAAATATCCGCCTTGCGAAAATCATGAGTCGGATCTCCACTGGCCTGAATATGCCGCTCCAGTACTTTTAGCATGTCTGACATGCTGTTCATAGCATTCAGCAGGATGCCCTTGTCCACACGTGGCGGCTCGCCTAGCAGCTTGCGTATCATGCTCACGCCTCCTTTTATGAATGTAAATCCGGTTGTTGGGTTGACTAGGGCGTCAAGCGAAATAACTCGTCCATCGTTGGTCTACAAGCTTAACAATATCCTCGCGCGGCAGCACTTCATCCGGGTACCCCGGCTTCATGCGTGCATCCACCACAATTGGCAGCTTGTAGTTCAGATGATGCAAACGCACCTCGCTATCTGCATACATATCCGTAGCCGGGTTAAATCGAGTAAACACCGTCCACAAGAATGATGCTTGTGAGCGAACGACTTCCTTGGCATCATCTACAATAAAGACAAGTGGCCATTCCTGCTCACCCGCAGCCAGACGCTCCAGCACCCGCGCCGCCAACTCAGGCTCCTGCTCAAAGGTCGCACCGGATACGACGAGACAGCCTCCGCAATACGGCTCAATCTCGCGAATACCCGGCAGGTCGCCTCCTTCATAGGCTCGAGGCAGCTCACGTATAGGCTCACCTACACCCATCAGGATCGCTTTACTGCCGTGATTCAGCTTACGGCCCGTATAATCAAGTGTATCGTGAGACGTATGATTGAAAATAAACAAATCTGTCGCTGGATTAAATCTCTCCAGAATGGTTTCCAGCAGCAGGTTAAAGTCGGATAAATCAATGACCCGATCCGTGAGCATCAGGAATTTGGTTAACGACAATTGGCCCTGTCCCAAAATGGTAAAGCCTGAGACCAGTGCTTCACGGGAATAGCTTTCACGCACAACTGCCGCTGCCAATGCATGTACGCCCGTTTCTGCGTAAGCCCACAGCGACTTGACGGAAGGCATCACAAGCGGATAGGCAGGTGACAGAAGACGTTGTAAAAATTCTCCGAGATAGTAATCCTCCTGCCGTGGTTTACCTACAATGGTCGCTGGATAAATGGCATCCTTGCGGTGGTACATATGCTTGACATGAAATACAGGGAAATCATGCTGTAAGGAGTAGTAGCCAAAATGATCGCCAAACGGTCCTTCCGGACGGCGTTCATGAGGCGGCACGTAGCCGCTGATTGCAAATTCGGCCTCTGCCGGAATCCGGTGACCGCCGAGCGGGTCCTCAGTCATCGGCAGCTTGCCGCCCATAATGAGCGAGGCAAGCAGCAGCTCAGGCAGATTTTCCGGTGCCGGAGCAATCGCGGACGCAATCAGGGCTGGTGGCCCGCCGATAATAACTGTCGTCGGCAACGGCTCATTACGCAGCTCAGCTTCATGATAATGAAAGCCGCCGCCTTTATGAATTTGCCAATGAATCCCGGTCGTCTGATCATCATAAATCTGGATACGGTACATGCCCAAATTATGATCCTTGGACTGACCCGGCTTCTCGGTATATACGAGCGGAAGCGTGATAAACGGCCCCCCGTCGTCCTGCCAACTCGTCACTCTTGGGAGTGGAGCCAGCGGAGCATCCGTACGGCGAACTCCCAATACAGGAGCCTCGCTATGAGATACCGTTTTCAGTCCTACTTTTAGCATGTCCTTAATCAGCCCACGTTCATTCCACAATGCCTTGGGTGTAGGTGGAAGCAATGTTTTGGTCGCCCCTACAATCGCATCCATCAATTGCTCCGGGCGAGGGCCAAAGGCCATGTCCACACGACGGTTTGTGCCAAACAGATTGCTGGCTACAGGGAACGGGGTACCTTTTACATTGGTGAACAGCAATGCCGGTCCCTCTTCCTCAATAACTCTCCGATGAATCTCGGCCAGCTCCAAATAAGGATCGACGGGTGCTTCTATAATTTGAAGATTATTTTCTTTACGCAGCGCTTCAATAAATTGGCGCAAATTCTGGTAGATCAACTGGACGATTCCTCCTAAGCAAATCAAGCCCTCGAGAAACTCGCGGGCCTGGTTTGTTTCTTATATGCTATTATACGTGCTTCAACGCCACTTGGGCAAAATATCCGTTTCACCAACCATACATGACTACTTAAGTGCGCTGTGAATGCGTCCGAACGATGTTGCGATCCGGTGACAATTGCCACACACGGTAGCTCATGTAGCACAAAATGGAGAACAGTGTTGCAATGGCCAGCATGTGTGCCAGTACCACAAACATGTAAATTTCCGGTCTGGTGACGTACAACAGGCTAATGCCAATAACAACCTGAAGCATAATCAATACCACCGCAACGACACCCAGTATACGTATATCCCGATGATTTGGGTGATAGCGATAAGAATAGTGCCCCACAGCCAAAATGACCACGAACAGCAGTCCCGATGAAAGCTGGTGAAGCAACAACGGAGATATAATACCGCCGAGATTTACAACTTTTTGAATTACCGAGTGACTGAGCAGTGCGCCCGAGTATACCGCAATATACGTATAGATCGTCGACAACCATATAAAATTACGAAAGCCCCTGTTGACAGGCACGGTGGCCAAACGCGGGTTGAAGCGCGAATCCGCATGTTCCTTCCAGGCTCCCAATGTCATCATAGTCGCGCTGGCAAAGGCGATCAGGGCAAAGCCAAAATGCAGCGCCATGACCGGAGCGGATTGGGAGAAGACCACAGCCAAGGCCCCCATCGCTCCTTGTATAATGACAAATACTAGCGTCAACAACGAGAACAGCTGCAAATCCTTCCGATGCTTCATATACAGCAGAAAGCCAACAAAAGAGGCGATAGAAAGCAGACCGGCCATCGTGCTGACGGAGCGGTGAGTAAACTCAATAATGGATGCGACCGTATGTGCCGGAACCAGCTTACCATTACAAAGCGGGAACTCCCGACCGCAACCCAGTCCCGAATCGGTCCGCGTCACGACACCTCCGCCAAAGGTAGCCAAAAACATGACAATACATGTTACGAGTGCAAGCCACTTTAATATTCTAATTTTGTTGTTCAACGAACTCACCATATCCTTCCAGATAAAATATTTATTATCCTTATATGTTGTGAAATGATCACTTAAAATAATTATAACTGATATATCGTTCCTTGACATACGCGCTTTGTTGACAAAATGTGAACGTGTCCCGTTAGAAAGCCGCCCCCTTTGGAAGGAAGCGGCTCTCTGAATACCCTTATGAATAATTTCCCTCGGAACCCTCATACCAGCATAACATCAATTATTTAGCCAAGCTGGCGTGTACTTCCACAGCCCGGTCCAAAAACTGCTCGATTTCCTCACGGGATTTACGCAATCTGTTCACCAGACGCACCAGCTCGCGGCCTTCACTGTAAGCGATAAAGCTGGGAATACCCAGTACATTTTGCTCCTGGCTAACGCTCTCCGCCTGCTCTACATCAATCTCAATTAATGTAAGCTTGTCTGCATATTGCTGCTCCACATCAGGCATAAACGGATCAATGAAATGGCAATCCCCGCACCAGTCCGCCTTAAACACAGCCACCGTTACGCCAGAAGCGGATATTGCCTTATTAAAGTCTTCATGAGAGACGATCTTTTGCATGGATGAGTCCTCCTTCAATTCTGTTTGTATAAAAGAGCTTGTGCTCTCTATTGTAACGCCAAGTGGCGCTTTTGCACACTCCCCTATTATTCTCGTATCACCGATTGGAAGCCCTGCCATCGAGACATACTAATCATATAACTTAAGAACACACTTTGAGCATCCCCGTATACTTAACGGGTACGGAGTGTTCTCATCATTGAAAGGAGGTTATCAAGTATGTCTCTCACCGAATGGTTCCATGTGGCATCACGTCAGCTACAGGGTGGGCTAAAGCTGCTCGGTTCCGTACCACGTGTTGCGGAGGAAGCGTGGGAAGGCAAGCGGGCGGCCTGGACCGAGTCCCGCAAACTGCGCTATCCGCTACGTGAGTTACCATGGGATTATCATACCGCACAGACCGCCATGGATGAAGCCGAAGCGCTGATGCTGGTAAATGGACCTGCATCCCGTCCCTCTTCTCTGAATATGCCCTTATGTGAAACGGACTGCGAGCTGGTCGAGCGGATCAAGAACGATACGGCACAAGAGAATCGCAGCAACATCACCCGTACAGCCGCTTACCTGGAGTGCTATCATGGCTACCCCGAGTTGCATTGGGCGCTGCTGGCTCACCTGGTTTCTCGCAATGGTGGCTATAACATGACCGATTTGAAGGGCGGTCTGATCGACAGTCTGTTCGGCGAACAAGAGAAGGAATGGTTATATCGGCTGCTGGAGCGCTGCAATGCCCTTATTTTTCAGGACGCCTACCCGCAGCTGCAGCTATACATGCACAGCCGTCATTTGGGCCGAAGCTGTTTTCATTTGCTGCCCCATTTTCATGTATCACCATTCATGAGACCCTTCTGGGAACGTTTCTGGGCTTGGCGGGACAGCTCTCTCTTAAGCGTAGCCCTCATCATCAATGAACAAAACTATATTGAAGGCCGGGTAGTGAAAGATCCATATTTCCAAAAATTTGTGACGCACAAACCAGGCTTTTATTTGCATGATTGGCTCCAGTTGAATCAGATCATATTTCCGCTCGGACTAAACGGGGGGCTCGCCGGACTTATAATGGAGCGCTTTGGCCATCTGGATGAACGGATTGGCTTTGGTAAAAGCCTGTATGCCATGCTGTTCGGACACCAGCAGGTGCTGGACCAAGTAACAGCATTCGCTACCAGGGTGCCCCACACTGGCTCACGCAGCGACTATTGGCCGGGACTGTTCACTCCGGACAAACAAAAAGCGCTGCGCTCCCCTGAAGAGAGTGCAGCGCTCCTGGCGCATGAATGGCTACCGCAAGGACAACGCCTGTACAGCCCCGAGCTGAACGCCGTCTGGTCGGATACCGCTTATGATCCGATCCCCCGTTACGACTGGTTTCAGGACGGATCCACACTTGGGCATCTCAGCGAACCAAAGCGACCGCTGTTATTTGCCATGCGGCATGAGCACCGCCATGGCATCCAAAAAACAGCGATGGCCCATGACGCTCATGCCAGCCTGCGGCCTTTCCACTAAAAAAGCTGGGGGGCTGCCTTTACTTCTTTTAGCCTCGTTGTCCTGTGGACTCACGCTGGAGACGCATCAGTGGACGCAGTACCTTTTGCAACACACGCGGGTAGTTACCCAGCTCGTCCCGGCGCAGTACGCGTAGTACGACCAACAGCACCAGATAGCATACCAGTACAGCCGCACCGGCAGTACAGCATGCGATGAAGAAGGCCACACGTGCAGGCATGATATGAACCAGCAGAATACAAGCCTCATTCACACCATATCCAATGACTCCCGAGAGCACGACTGCAGTCAGAAAGCCTGCCCAGCGACGGCCCATGATGGAGAAAGATACGATGCCTTTGAGCACACGCAAATTCAGCAGCGTAATCACGAGGAAACATAATCCGGTTGCGGCAATGATGCCGTAAATTCCAAGCCAGCCAGCCAGCAGCCAGCTCGCCAGAAACTTAACCACGATACCGACCATAACATTAACCATTGAAATACGTGGTTTGCCCATACCGATCAGAATTGAGTTGGAGGTCATCATCGTGATCTGGAATATCGTTCCGAGTGTCAGAACAGCGATAATCCCGCTGCCTCCAAGCGAGCTAAACAGTAAACCATTGATGGAATAGGCGGTTACACACAAGGCCAGCACAATCGGCATTCCGGTCAAAATAGAGATACGCAAGGCCAGCGTCATCTGATTTTGCAAATGCTGTTCATCCTTGCGGGCAAAGGCTGCCGAAATGATCGGAATGAGCGATTGACTGAGCGCGATAGCCAAAATCGGCGGAATTCCCGCCACACTCTGCGCACGTGCTCCCAAATAACCCAACTGGGTCGTTGCCTGATCCAAGCCGATTTGGACGGATAACAGTCTGACCACAATCGACGTATCAATAAAGTTAACGGCCGGAACCGTCAAAGAAGACAATACAATTGGAATAGACAGCGTAAAAATGTCTTTGTAAATGCGCATCATCGGCAGTGCCGAGCTTTCCTCATGGAATTGCTCTTGTCGATCCTGACGATCCTGGCGACGCATTTTCACCGTGTAATACAGCATGACCGCCAGTGCGCCAATGCTTCCCATGACACCCCCGAACGATGCCCCGGCCGCAACCTCGCGATCTCCATAACCGAGCTTCAAAATAATAAAGGCGAGCAAAATAGCAGTAGCCACCCGTGCGACCTGCTCCACAATTTGTGAAATACCACCTGCGGTCATGTTACCTCGCCCCTGGAAGTACCCGCGCATCATGGCAATGGCGGGAAACAGCAGCAAGGCAGGTGCCAATGCCTGAATAGCCAAGGCCGACTGCGGAACTCCCGCCACATGCTCGGCAAAATAAGGCGCGCCAAAATACAGCACCACCGTAATGATAATGCCAGCCGCCGCCGCAAACAGCAACGCCGCATGGTACACACGTCGTGCTTCTGAAGGCCGATTCAGCGCATAACGCTCGGAGACCATTTTGCTCAACGTGCTTGGAATACCTGCTGTAGCCACCGTGAGCAACATCAAATAAGCATTGTTCGCAATCGTAAACGAGGCGTTCCCTACGGAACCAAGCAAATGCTCTAACGGAACTCGCTGCACCAGACCCAGCACTCTCGCCACCAAGGCGGCTGCGGCTAAAATAAGCGTGCCTCTAAGAAATGTTTCTTTATTGGACAAAATGCGTTCCCTTCTTTCTTGCTGTTGACACGCATGCAAAAGCTCCGCAAAGCAGTCATGGCCTGAGCCATCACCGGTGCGGAGCCGCATGTCGATTCTGTCTCTGCAAATCACAAGCATAGGATGTTAAACTAAAACACCCAAATCAAGAATACAAGAATCATGACAAGCTGTAAAATTACTTTCATCACGGTGCTGGTAAACAGCCCTAATACAGAACCAAAGCCCACTTTAATCGCTCGATCCAGCGGGGCCTTGTTAATTAGTTCACCCAGCACAGCGCCAATAAACGGCCCTAGAATCAGACCAAATGCCGGAATAACAAAAGGGCCGATAATAATCCCGATGGTACTAAGGATCGTGGACAGACGCGAGCCGCCAAATCGTTTGACCCCCCACGCAGTGACGGCATAATCTGCAACAAATAGTGCAACGACGATAAGCGTCTGTATGATCCAAAACCATGCGTTATAAGGAGCAAACGAGAAAAACCAGCCGTACACAAAAAATGCAAAATAGATGGCGAGCGCCCCTGGCAATACGGGGTATACCGCCCCTGCCATGCCAACAATGAACAGCGCCACAATAATAATCCAGCCTACAACGTCCATTGGCTCCCTCCTTCTCGTCCAATTATTATCCTATATGCTTCATCATTCGTTCTCTTAGACAAGTACATAATCGCGGATAACTTCAACGATGCCATCTTCATTGTTCGAAGCTACGACCAGATCAGCCGCTTCTTTTACCGTATCCTGTGCATTACCCATCGCAACACCCAGTCCAACCGCTTGAATCACAGCCAAATCATTCAAACTATCCCCCACTGCAACTACCTGTTCCATTGTAATTCCAAGCAAATCGCATACTTCAGCAATCCCACTGGCCTTCGATATACCAGCCGGGTTGATTTCCAAGTTCGTCATGGATGAATTGGAAATTTCAAGTCCACCCATGTCCTGAAGCTTGAGCAAAATTTGATGACGAATTTCGTCATTTTCCGTATTATAACCAAATTTTAGCCATTCCTGTGTATCCAATGTATCCGGCCAACGATCTCTGTTAAATAATTCCTCAGTGGAGTATGCCCAGAACCAGGACCCGGTTTCTACAGCAATCCGGTGCATTTCCCGAACTAGCTCCTTATCAAGCAAATAACGGCGCCACAGTTCATGCGGGGATTTCCATACCTCGCTGCCGTTTACCGTTACCATAGGCGTATCCAGGCCGAGCTGTTGCCCGTAAGGCAAGGCATGCATCGCCGCCCGCCCGGTAGACAAGCACACGTGAATCCCCTCTTGAATCGCCTTGTTAATCCAGTTGATCGTTTCCAGCGTAATTTCATGATTGTCGTTCAATAAAGTTCCATCCATGTCGAGCGCAAGCAGCTTGTATTTATATCGGTTTTCTCCCATGGGTTCTCTTCCTCCTGTATGTCCCTTATGTCCAACGACATTTTACCATGAAAAAGAGAAGCCCACAAAAGAATTCAAGTCCTCATTTCGCTGCCTGCGGCTTTTTTGGTGTACCATCCAACCCGTAAACCTCGTCATAAGCTTCAAATATTTTACGTGCCACAGGCCCGGCGCTCGTCGAGCCAAAGCCCCCTTCAGGAATAATGACCGCGACGGCCAGCTTCGGATTTTGACGCGGAGCAAAAGCAATGAACACCCCGTTATCTTTAACCGCACGTCCCACCACCTGCTGAGAAGTCCCCGTTTTACGGGCATAATCATACGGAAACCCGTTAAATGCTTTAACATCCGTAGCCATACCGCGAATCACCGTATTCCAGTACGTATCTGAAAAAGCGACCTCATTCAGCACCTTAGGCTTGAACTCACGCACGAGGTTGCCCTGATCATCCACAATTTTACTGACCAAATGCGGCTGCATACGCTTGCCCTTTGTTGCCAGTACAGTTGTATACTGGGCAAGCTGCATCGCCGTATATTTCCCCTGTTGACCAAAGGATGCCTGTACCAAGCGTGTCAGCGCACTTTCATGCTTGCTCGTATACTCAAGTCTGCCTGCCCACTCGCCCGGCAGATCGACTTCAGTCGGTACGCCTAATCCAAATTCTTTCATATACTTGTCCCATACATCAATTCCCTGATGCATCCCTGCATTACTTCCGTATTTGTCATACAGCGGCTTGCCGATCATATCCACCATGAAAGTATTCGACGAGAACTCAATTGCCTTGCTAGGTGTCAGAGGACCATACACGTGTCCACTCGAATTACCGACCCGACTTGATCGATTTTTACCATAGTATGCGCTCCCCGTATCCAGATAAGTTTGTCCGGGAGAAAATAAGTTTTCCTTCAACCCGATCAGCACGGTTAGGGGTTTAATGGTTGAACCCAGCAGCACCGAGGATTCTGGATGCGGACCCGCTTTTCCACTAGGTACGGATTTAATCGTTCCATTCCCCATTTTATGCTGAATTTCGTCATATACCGAAGGCGATGTACTTCCCGTTTTCCATACATTGGAGTCATAGTCCGGCATACTGGCCATCGCTATGACATTCCCTGTCTCGACCTCCATCGCTACAGCGAAGCCGGTAGTGGCATCGCCGTGGAGCTTACCCGATACCGGATGGGTATGAAGCCAACGAAGCTGATCAACAATCGCTTGTTCTGTTTTTTGCTGAATTTCCTTGTTAATGGTGGAATACAGATGGTATCCTTTTTTCGGAGGAGTAATGGATTCAATGCCTTCTGGCATGCTACGCGGATTTACCTCTATAGTTTTATAGCCGTTTTTTCCTCTCAGCTCATCCTGATACTGAAGCTCCAAGCCATCATATCCGACGGTCTCACTTTCCGAGTAAACCTGTTCGGGTCTTAGGACCTCCGAATTGGCTTGATATATCTCCTTGTATTTTGGCCGATTGGTACGTGCTCCTTTGAACTTGTACATATATCCAATCGTTTGCACCGCCACCCGATCCGGGTCATAATGGCGCACACTCTCCTCCACAACTTCTACTCCGGGAAACTCCTGCCGATGCTCCAGAAAATATGCGATTTCCTCCCGATTCAAGTCAGCTTTGACCAAGCGCGGAGTAAAGCCCCTGTATTGAGTGTAGTCCTTGTCCAGCCGTTCCTTAATTTTCTCTACATCAAGCTGCTCGCCCTCTGTACTTCCTAACTCATTCAGCTTGACAGCAAGCTTTTCAGCAAAAGTATTAAACTCGGGGAGCAGCTTTTTTCCCGGCTTACGGTCTTTTTCTGCTCGTTTGCTATAATCCTTGGGTAAGGTCACATACAGCGACTGTACCGGAGTTGAATACGCCAGCTTGACGAGACCCGTAGAGTCATAAATCGTGCCGCGTCTCGGGGCTAACGGGACATTTTTCGTATTTACGGATTGCTGCTGCTCCTTCAGCTCTGCCGATTGCACAAACTGTAAGACCGCTAGTCTGGTAAAGATAATGGCAAATAACACAAAAACACTGAAAAAAAGAAGATTAGTCCGAAAAACCGTCCGCTTTTTTTGTGCCTCTTCATTTTCTTCATGGCTTTTCTTTTTGAATGAAAACTTCTTATCCAAACTGCCTCTGTCCATATTAGCAGGTCATTACTCCTTTCACCGGGTTATCATATCCCTGATCCTACCATAATAGTGGTAAATAACGATGAATTTAGTGGTTACAATTTTGTAAGAAAACATATAAATATCATAAAAAAAGCTCCTCTCAGCACAAAGGCCAAGAAAAGCTTAAATAAAATTATACGTAGTACGTTATTATGGCTGTTTGATTGCATTGGAATTGGATGTTGTAGCATCCTTTTTCTTAGGTACTCCGTCCAATCCATAAACTTCATCATAGGCATCAAAGATTTTACGTGCCACAGGTCCAGCGCTCGTCGCGCCAAAACCTCCTTCGGGAATAATGACCGCTACGGCCAGCTTCGGATTCTTTCGTGGTGCAAATGCAATAAATACCCCGTTATCCTTCAGTTTCCCGCCTACGCTTTGCTGAGATGTACCTGTTTTGCGGGCGAAGTCATAAGGAAAACCATTAAATGCGCTGACATCTGTAGCCATCCCGCGTATAACTTCATTCCAGTAAGCATCCGGGAATTTCACTTCATTCAGCACCTTCGGCTTAATCGTTTGGACTACATTGCCGTTGGTATCTTTAATTTGACTGACCAAATGCGGCTCCATCCGTTTGCCCTTGGTAGCCAGCACGGCTGTATATTGTGCAAGCTGGAGCGTTGTATATTTCCCTTGCTGACCAAAAGAAGCATACGCCAACTTGGACAGTGACGACTCCTTGCTTCTAGGTCCATACTCTCTTAACCCAGGATATTCCATTGGCAAATCTACCCCCGTAGACACACCTAGTCCAAACTCCTTCATGTAACGGTCCCATACATTCACACCTTGATCTTCCTTGGCATTATTAATGTATTTGTTGTATAGTCTTTTGCCTACCATATCGACCATGAATGCATTCGAAGAATGTCGAATAGCAGATGCCGGGTCCAATCCGCCATACACATGACCCGAAGAGTTACGTACCCGAGACGAATTGTTACGTCCAAAATAAGCAGCACCCGTATCCTGATAATAGGACGATGTACTGAATAGACCTTCCTCTAAGCCCACCAACACAGATAGCGGTTTGATCGTGGAACCGAGCAATACAACCGACTCTGGATGTTGACCCGATTGACCGGAGCCGAAGGAGCGTATAGTACCATTCAAATATACATTTTGAATTTTCTTGTAGTTATCTGATGATATATTTCCGGTTTGCCAATAGTTCGCATCATAATCCGGCATACTGGCCATCGCCACTACATTCCCTGTATCCACTTCCATGGCTACAGCAAAGCCTGTCTTGGCATAAGGATGAGTCTTGCCAGATACAGCATGGGAATGCAACCATCTTAATTGATCCATAATGGCGGTTTCTGTTTTAATCTGAATCTCTTTGTTAATGGTGGAATAAATGTTGTTTCCCTTCTGCGGAGGAGTAACGGAATCTACACCCTCCGGCATATTACGCGGATCAATCGGGACCGTTTTGTAGCCATTTTTCCCTCGTAGCTGCTCCTGATATTGAAATTCCAGTCCATCAAAACCAACAGATTCGTTATCCATATAGATGAGTCCCGGATCATTTTCTGCTGACATGGATTTTTGAATGTCTTTATATTTTTTCAGGTTTTCACGGGCACTTTTATAGCTTTTAATGTAACCCACTGTTTGGACAGCCACCGTATCAGGATCATAATGGCGTACAGTTTCCTCAACAACATCTAACCCTGGAAACTCGCTTTTATGCTGCATGAAATAGGCAACTTCATCTTTATTAAGATTGGTTTTAATCAGGCGGGGCGTAAAACCGCTAAACCGTTGATAGTTCCGGTCCATAGCGTCCATAATTTGCTCTGCCGTCATTTTCGGCTCATCTTTATTGCCATATTGAGCAAATCGATTTGCCAGCTTTTGTGTCATCTTTTCCAGCTCAGGCAGCAGCTTTTTATCTGGATTACGCTTTTCTTCCACGCTGTCACTATAATTCTTGGAGAGCGTGATATACAGCGATTGTACAGGTGTAGAATACGCCAGTCTGTTCTGCCCGGTTGAATCATAAATTGTTCCGCGAATCGGCGTAAGCGGTACGTTTTGGGTAACATTACTGGCCTCCTGCTGCTTAAGCTGAGGGCCCTCCACAAATTGAAGTATCGCCAGTCTTACGATAATGACCGTAAATATAATGAACGAGCTGAAAAAGAACAGATTGATCCGGAAGCTGAATCTTTTTCGGTCGGACGTCTCGTTGTCTTTTCCTTGCTCGTTGTCCATCTTTCTCATGTGCCCTTTTCCACTCCTTTTTAAATCACTTTATCCTTGATATGTGTTTGGGCAAAACCAGGCGGATTAAACCAGTCTCCACTCTGTGCCCAGGTCGGGTCTAACGGTACCCACTGATGCTGCCCACTCAAGTACACTTCATTCCAGGCATGTGAACCGTAGCCTCCCTGCCCGTTGTAACCAAGCCCGGTCACCACCTTGACCTGAAGTCCCTGAGAACGAGCCATCACCGCATAGAGGCGGGCATAGTCAATACAGACACCCTTGCGTGTATCAAACGTATCTCTGGGAGTCTGCTCATGCCAGTCACCACGCTGCTCATAGGCGTCCACCTTGCCGTAATCATAGCTAATACGCGTGCCTACCCACTGATACAACGCTCTGGCTTTTTGCTCATCGCCGCTTGCCCCCTCTGTAATCTTGGTCGCGGCCTGCTCAATATCGTTCGGAATATCCCGGTCAATCATTTCATATTTACGCTGCAAAATGCCGTTCAATTCCTTCGTGACGGCCTGCGTAAATACGGGCAGTTTATCCTTAATCAGCGTACCGGACAATGGTTCAATGACCGATTGCGCCCCTTGTTTATAAATCGGTGAAGCCTGAACATAGCTGCTAAACCCGCTGTCCGGGTATAAGCTTACACCTATAAACAGTAACGCTATGACCATCACAGCACGTGCTCCACCGATAAGGGTACCAATCCCGGCCCCCGCCAGCCTGCTGAAAAAGCCCGATTTCTTTTCCTGCTCACGTAGAGAGTTATCCGATCTGCCACCCACCACCATCACATAAATCGCGCGCAGCACAAATTGCGCGACAGCATAGCTGAGCATGAACAATACGGCAAAACGCAGCAGCGGAAAGCCCTCAAGCCCTGCTACAAGCGTATAATAAAATTGCTCAATTCCGCTCAGTCCACGTTGTGGCAAATGCTCCATATAAGCGGCCAGCCATTGCTGCACCTTCGGTGAAAGCCACATAGCCAACCCTAATGAGCACAGAATTCCGGCAACAGTCAGTATGCCATCCACAATGAGACTGAGTAGTGCACCTACAGATCTGGAAGCTCCCCGCCGCCAGCCCTGTATTAACGACAAAAGAACGATAACGATCAACAACACCGTCACGCCATTCCAATGAAGGACAGGCTCCAGCCAGGATGGTTTCATCATGCTCCCCCTGTCTTTACGGCGACTGCGGCGACTGCGGCGACTGTTGTGTTACAGTCGAGCCTTTTGCACTTTCGATATATTTCTTGACGGTGTCGCTCATGCTCCACTCGCCCAGCGGCATGCCTTGAAACCATACCTTGACCTTATCACCATCGAACGGGCCTTTTACCTCCAGGTTGGAGCTGGTTACCGAAAACGTACCGTCTCCGTTAGAGGTGTATTTCGCATCCCGTCCTTCCTTGATCATCATGCTCAAGGCCTCGCTCTGAAACTTGTTAATCGCATCATCCTTCGCCTGGGTAACTACCTTGCCGACCTGATCAAAGGAAATACCGCTGTAGATTAGCAAGCCCACAACCACCACAATGACAAGCAGCCATTTAACAAGGGTTCTCACAATCTTCAATATGACAAGCAATAGGACAAGCCCAATTAATATATATAGCCAGTTATCCTGAACGATCTGCCAATTATGTTTTAAAAATTCTGTCCAGACACTCTTATCCATTTCACTACACTCCCGTTTTCAACTGCATCTTTCGAATTGTAAAATCGTCTCTGTAATTATACATGATTACATAACGTCCTGTCAGCTTAGCTCTTTTCCGCCCCTTGTCCGCACAAAAAGGGTCTATGTTCGTCCACTCCAGCGTACAACTTAGAATGAGCTCATGCCACATAGCAGCATAGAAAGTCTATCTAGGGAAAGGGGGTCATCCACTTGAAAACAGCCCTCTGGCTGTATCTGTTTTTGTTCATCGCTTTTTTTGATCTGCACGCACAATATCCTATTCTCACACCATTCGCCATCTCTCTGGGCGCAGCGCCCACCTTTATCGGCTGGATGTTGGGCATATACTCCCTGACTCATCTGCCTGGTAATTTAATGGCGGGGCCAAGGGTAGATAAACACGGCAGCCGCCGATATATTATGTTCAGTCTGACAGCTGCAGGGCTCATCCTGATTATTCAGGCATATATTCATACGCCGTGGGAGCTGCTTTTTCTTCGTGCCATCAGCGGCTTTGTGCTGGCTTTTTTGTCCCCGGCTTGCATGACTATGCTCGCCCAGCTATCCGATCACCCGGTTACGCAGGGCAAATATATGTCGGGACATGGCGTCGTTCACACGCTAGCCTCTGTCCTGTCTCCAGCGGCAGGCGCGTTCATCGTAGCCAGCTTTGGCTTTAGCGAGACATTCCGTTCCCTCGGCATCATTCTGGTGATCACAGGACTCATGGCTTATTTTACGTTACCCAAAACGGCACCCGCTCTCCTAGCTCAACGATCTGACGGACATACGGCACCCGCTCCACTGACCGGGGCACAACCGCTTCTACCCTTCAATTGGCGTTACCTGCTTGTGCCTTTTGTTTTGGCGTGCGCACAAGGCATTTTATTTTACGTAATCCCGTTGCGCAATAACGGTACTGCGTCCATGATGTCTACGGGACTGCTCTTTTCCATTATCAGTCTGGGAGCGCTCTGTACACTCAGTCTGCTTTTTCTAAACAAGTATTCACCGATGATACGGCTGATTTGCGGCATCATACTGATGTCGCTGTGCTTTTATGCCCTCGCCACCTTGCCCGAGTCCGTGATTGGAATCGTACTCTTTATACTGGGAACAGCCAAAGGCATTACTTTTCCAGCACTGGCCTCACTCTTTATACGGCTTGGAGGTGCACGCTTGGGCAAAACCTTTGCGATGCAATCCATTGCAACGTCTCTCGGCTCCTTTGCCGGACCGGTGCTGGCTGGCCAGCTCCCCGTTCATTTTTCACCTTTTTTTATCGCTTTTCTGATTTTGATGACCGGCCTGCTGTTCATTCCCATTCAACGGTTATTCCCGGCACCGCCGCTGTCTACTTCAGGGCCGTATCATTCCTAGATCGTTTGAGATGCTCCCCCTGTAACGCCCAAAGAACCTTACAAAAAGGCGAATGCACAGTACCTAAATCCCTTATCAACATAGACTGGTTTGACTGAACATTTATGTATGAAGGGAGGTGCATTCCGTGAGCCACTGTCATCCTGTAAGCCCTGTTTCTTGTGGTGGATTTGGGACTTCGACCGGCACCATTCTCGTTCTTTATATCCTGCTCGTCATTATTCTCCGTACTTGCTGGATTTAATGTCTGAATTGCCCTAACATGCCGCCCTGTACCCATGCCTGCCACTCCCGGCAGGCTGTTTTGTTGCTTTTTTGCATGAGAACCCTGTTTGGAGCTACACTATACACATATTCTTTCATTTCCCGGGGAATTTCGAGCACAGGCTTTAAGCAGGGGGTGAGCAAGATGACGATTACCGTTATCGTTGAAGGGAAAAATGACCGCAGTAAACTTCGTCGTTTACTTGATCCCGAGGTTCATATCTTATGCACCTTCGGCACGCTAAACTCAGTAAAACTGGAGTCCCTCCGCAAGAAGGCCAAGCATGAAGAAATATACTTATTTATGGACAATGACAGCTCAGGCAAAAAAATACGTGGTGTGCTTGCCGACTCTTTTCCAGATGCGCATCATATGTATACCCGCAAAGGATACGCAGGAGTAGAAGGCACACCAGATGAATATGTGATCGCCCAATTGGAAAAGGCAGGACTGGAAGAGTATATTTTATACCCGCCTGTTCTATAGTTATGAGAACCCTAGTCATGAAAACCATCCACAAAAAAAGCTGTCCGCCAGGCCGATTTATGCCTGATGGACAGCTAAATTTTACACAGCAATAAAATTTTAAAAAATATCTTGTCTTAGAACTTGTGAACCGTATCCACGATCATCAGCAGAAAGCTGAGTGTCAGATGGTTAATGGAAAAGAAAAATACTTTTTTAGCCCAGGAATCCGTCTCTTCTTCTTTAATGGTAAAACCTTTAAAGGCATAAAAGGCCCAGAGCACGGACAGCAATACGGAAATGATCATAAAAATCATGCCAGCATATCCATAAGCATACATCAGGATCGGTACCGGAATCAGCAACACGATATAAGGAATCATTTGAATTTTAGTACGGTGAATACCTTTCACGACAGGCAACAACGGAAATCCTGCTGCACGGTATTCTTCGACCCTGCGGATTGCAAGTGCCCAAAAATGTGGAGGCTGCCATAGGAACAAAAGGGCGAATAAGAGCCATGCGCCCAAGTCAATACGACCCGAAGCGGCTACATAGCCGATCACAGGAGGCATTGCGCCCGAAATACCGCCAATGGATGTACTCCATGTGGATGAGCGTTTCAGCCAAAGCGTGTAAATACCGACGTATACGAACATGCCGAGTATACCGAGCAATCCTGCCTTGACACCAGAAAAAAAGAACAGTACAGCCAGCCCGACAACACCCAAAATAATAGCGTATGACAATACCGTTGTGGGAGTCAAACGCCCTGTTGGCAGTGAGCGATTGCGTGTACGCTCCATTTTCAAATCCAGTTCACGATCAAAATAGTTATTAAAAACACAAGAAGACGCCATAACCAGCATTGTACCTAGCAACGTCAGAATCAGCTTTATATAGTCAACGTCCCATTGTGAGGCCAACCAAAAACCACCAAATGCCGCAACCAGATTAGTGCGGAGAATGCCTGGCTTGGTGACTGTTATAAAATCTTTCCATGTACCCGCCTTACCGGGTGGTTTGGATTTAACCGAATAGGTAGCCGTATCTGAAGTAGCCTTATAACTAATATTGTCCATAGTGAGTAACTCCCCCTTAGAGATATATGAATTCGGGAGTAAGTTGAACTCCGATATAAATTTTATCATATAGTTTCCGTAAAAAGTTTGACAGAAAACGCACAAAACGTTCACAATTTCGATAACGAATCGAGCTTGCTGATCGTTTACAGTAAATTGGGGTAGTAATAAGTACAGGATACAATACAAAAAGGAGCGACAGATATGGATACAGCCACACACTTTGTCATGGGGATCGGGTTGGCCGGGCTGGCCTACACCGATCCTGCCGTCGCCGCAGATCCTAAGCTGGCGGGAGTCATACTGCTCGCCACGGTCGTAGGGTCACAGGCACCAGACTTTGACACCTTGCTTCGATTAAAAAACAATGCAGCCTACATCCGCAATCATCGTGGACTGTCGCACTCCATCCCCTTCTGGCTGATATGGATCTTGTCCATAACGGGATTAATTGGCCTTATTTTCAGGGATGTACCTATCGAACATGTCGCCTTGTGGGTCACGATTGCTGTCTGCCTGCACGTGTTTGTAGATTTGTTCAATACGTACGGGACACAGGCATTTCGACCGTTTACGCCCAAATGGATATCATGGAATATTATTCACATCTTTGATCCCTTTATATTCGGCACCCATGTTGCTGCTATTCTACTGTGGGTCACTGGACTGGTTTCACCAGCTCCCTTATTTATTACGTTGTACATCATTACAGGCCTGTACTATATTTGGCGCACCTGGAGTCATTTCCGTACCAGAAATGCGGTAGGTGACATGGACACCGAGCGTCAGCCGGACGATATCTATTATATCATTCCCACGGTTTCATGGAACCGGTGGCATGTGGTAAAAGCTCATCAGAATGGAAGTTATGACATTGGTGGACTGAACGGAAAGCATCTTTTTTGGACAAAACATGCGGTTCCGTCCACACATCCGGCCGTAGAAGCATCCAAATCCTACCGTGACGTGCAGGCATTTCGCTATTTTTCTTCCTTTGCTGTTGCGGAGGTGGAAGAGCTGGAATGGGGCTACATTGTACGCTGGGCGGATGTTCGGTATCGGCATCGGAGGCAATATCCCTTCGTGGCCGTCGTCGCCATGGATAAGCAGTTTGGACTGATCAACAGCTACATCGGCTGGCTCAGCCATGAAAAGATGCAGAAACGCCTCTCCCTGCATACGAATTAAAAAAAGCATATCAGCAAGCAACGCGAATGACAAAAGAACAGCAAGTCTCCCCTGACCCTGGAGCTTGCTGTTCTTTTGCCGTTCACCGAAAAAACCATCCCTCCATAAAGAGCTGCATGAAAGCGCCCTCTTGACGAAGCGGACTTGTGTGATTCACAATGGTCATAAGCCATGCTTGCAAAAAATCCGGAGCATGATTGCTCCGGATTTTCTTCATCACAGTTGCTCATAATACAGCTTCCAAGATGGAGTGTTTATGTGTATTACTGCATACGGCCACTGCCCGACAAGGATTGCTCTGCTTGTTGGACCAGCTTTTTAGTGATGTATCCCCCGAGAGAGCCTGTTTCGCGGGAAACGACGTTACCGTAGTAACCATCCTGAGGGATTGTGATGCCGAGTTCTTGAGCGGCCTCATATTTTAATTGTTGTAAAGCGGCGTTGGCCTGCGGTACTTGCAGGTTGTTTGAACGACGTCTGCTCATATTTGAATCTCCTTTCAGTTCTTTGTGAGTGAGGTTCATTGCAAGCTTGCAAGATTATTATGGCTCGCTTACACCTGCTTATTCCTAAAATTCAACATTCGAACGCTGGAGGTTTTTTCCATGAGCAAAGGTCTATCACTGTGGTTCGCCGTTTCATCCATTGTCCTGCTGACGGCAGCCGCCATATCCATCAGTTATTCCGCTTGGCTTGCCATTTTACTGGGCCTTCTCTCTGTTGGCAACATCGGCTGGGGCTTTGTTATCAAGGCCAAACAACGTCGCTCCTGAGACATTCACATTCCTGTCAAACGCCTGATTGCGTTGGCCTGCGTTCTTAGCGCTTGCGGGGCAGAAACCCCATACGTTCTTTGACCGCAGCCAGCGTGATTTCAGCCGCTTCTTGCGCCCGCTCTGCGGATTGGGCCAAAATGCGTCCAATCTCACCGGATTCCCGGATGTCACGATAACGCTGTTGAATAGGCTCCAGGGTGGCTACAACCGCCTCTGCCAGCTCTTTTTTGAACGTACCGTACATTTGACCTTCATAGCGATTCTGTACTTCCTGAAGCGACAGGCCCGTACACTGGCTGTAAATTCCCATCAGATTGCTGATCTCAGGTTTGCTTGCCGGGTCATATTTAACCTCACTGCCGGAATCAGTGGTAGCGCGACTGATTTTCTTGCGAATGACTTTCGGTTCATCCAGCAGAGCGATATAGCTGCCAGCATTCGGATTGCTTTTGCTCATTTTTTTAGAGGCATCATCCAATGACATAATTCGTGCGCCCACCTCAGGGATATACGGGTCGGGAACAGTGAAATAATCTCCGTAGCGGTGATTGAAACGACCTGCCAAATCGCGTGTCAGCTCCAGATGCTGCTTTTGATCTTCACCTACCGGAACCAAATCCGCATTGTAAAGCAAAATATCAGCTGCCATTAGTGCTGGGTATACGAACAATCCCGCACCTACCGAGTCCTTACCCGCCGATTTGTCCTTGAACTGGGTCATACGTTCCAGCTCGCCCATATGGGTCAGGGTTGTCATCAACCATCCCAGCTCCGCATGCTGAGGTACATGGGACTGTAAAAAGACGTTGGATTGCTCGGGGTTAATACCTGCTGCAATAAATAATGCCGCCACGGCCTCCGACTGTTCACGCAATTGAGCCGGTTCCTGCGGCACCGTAATGGCATGAAGGTCTACGACCATAAAGTAACAGCGATGATCCTCTTGCAACTTGACAAAGTTTTTCATTGCACCGATATAATTGCCCAAAGTAAGCTGCCCGCTGGGCTGAATGCCTGAAAGAACAGTTTTCATATTCATCATTCCTCCTGAAATTTATTGAAACAATTGAACGCAAAAAGGCCCCGCATCCTCAAGGGACGCGAGACCGTGGTACCACCCTTATTCATTGCCTTCAGCCTGTTACTTGTCGGAGTCATGCCCCGTGGCTGCTTGCAATCTTATAGCTCCGTTAACGGGGAGCAATCGGCCGTCATACTGAGGAAGAATGCTTCCTGTTCTGTACGGCACTCCAAGGTCCATTCAGCAGTGCAGGCTCACCGGTTCGCATCTACCACCGGCTTTCTGAAGAGCGTATGCGAAGGCTTACTTGTCCTCATCATCGCGTTATCCATGTCATTACATCGTAAACTACATTTATGATAATTCCGCATCCTGTAATTGTCAAATGACGATTGTACCCTGCGAGCAAAAATCTGTTATCATAATGACACGAAGCTTCAACCGATTATAGTGGACAAAGGAGCATGGATATGAAACAAGTGACCAAAGAACATTGGAATGGTTACGACACGTATGTTTTACATAGCCCTGAGCTGGAAGTTACGATGATCCCCCGTCTCGGGAATAATATTATCTCGGTGCGTGATCTGAAGCTGGATCGGGATATCGTACGGCGTCCTGGCGAGGAAGAACTGGCCTTTTATTTGCAAAAGCCGTATCATTTTGGCTTGCCGATTCTGATCCCTCCCGGCCGAATCCGCAAAGGACAATTCGAGTTTGACGGTGTTCCCTATCAGTTTGATCGGAATACGGCCAACGACAATCATATACACGGGCTGCATCGTAATCAATCCTGGCGTTGCAGTGATATTGAAGAAGATGAGGAAGGTTGCAGCGTGACCACTGAGCTGTTGACGGAAAGTGATCCGCACTGGATGGAGCAGTTTCCTATTCCCCTACGGCTGGAGATGACTTATCGCTTGCAGGGACCTGTATTGAGTCAAACGCTGCGTGTAACGAATCTGGGTGACAAAGCAGCCCCATTCGGCTTGGGATACCACACCTGGTTTATGGTGGACGGAGAGCCTGAGCGCTGGCGCCTGAAGCTGCCTGTGAATGGCATATATGAGCAGGACGCTGAACAGCTCCCAACAGGAACAATTACCCCTTTGAATGACTTGGAGCCGCTCTCTACGGGACTTTCCCTGAAAGGAACGAATCTGGATACGCTGCTGCGAGCATCGGAAGGGCCTGCTGAGGCCCTGTTGACCCGTGATGACGGTTATCAGATTCGCTACACAGCAGATGAACAATACTTTAAGTATTGGGTGTTGTATACCAAGGGTGAATGCGATCAGTATCTTTGCATCGAGCCTTATACCTGGCTGTCTGATGCACCCAATTTACACGATCCTGTGGGGGCAGGCGGGCTGATTCGTCTGGAGCCTCAGCAATCCATTAACCTGAAAACTCAGATTCATATGATATATCCGTAATTTCCCTCTATTCATTTTCCTTCCTTCGGCGCATATTTTCATAACTCTGTCGCATAATAACCTCATCACAGCCGAAGGAGGTGACTACACATGGCTAATGGAGCTAATCAAGGCAGAGGACGCCGCAGTAACAACCTGGTCGTACCTCAGGCCACCAACGCACTGCAACAATTGAAATATGAAGCAGCACAAGAACTCGGCATCACCATTCCGGCAGACGGTTATTATGGTGACATGCCATCCCGTGAGGCTGGTTCTCTGGGAGGTTATATCACTAAACGCTTGGTACAGCTGGCCGAACAGCAATTATCAGGTCGTTCAGGTCAATAAGCGTCATTATTCCACATGAAGCATTCCGTTTATCGCTTTTAACCAAAATGCGATAAGGCGGGCATATAACAAAGGCGGTCTTCCCCAGGAAGGCCGCCCTTTCTTTACTCTTTAATATGGATGATTATTCCGAATTAGCCGCTCGGTATGTAGGCTTGTTATAACGGATCATGAGATTCGCCATGTTATAATTCGATTCCAGCGTAGCATCCACCAGAATGGTTCCCTGTCTGACGGCAAAATCAAAAGCAATTTCACCATGAGTCCAACTACGCTTGTGATTTAGTGTATCCAGCGCCATACGACGGAAGTCCGCCCGATGATCTACAGACAGCCCAGGTTCCACCGCTCCAAATGTACCACCTTTACCTGCAATCGGATTATGACGGATACCAAATTTTCCAACCACGTTGTTACGTATTTGAACAAATACAGTTCCTGACGATAAACCCGCCAGTTCATCATCCAGCTCTTTAAAAACGATATCCATCTGCCTTACTAACGACAATTGACCTACTTCACTCATTACAAAAATCCCCCTATATACCTGTTTCAAAACCATTAATAGGTCTTATGACTCAATTATATGCGAAGCTTTTTAACGTTACAATCATAAACAACATAAATGGGCATTTATAACTAATTTCTAAGTATATCCATCAATTTAAATTTCGCCAACAGGTAATACCAACTCTAATTCGACATATTACGACTTTATCCCTCATCTTCTGCAGGAATTGCAAAAAAGGCCCCCCTTGCGGGAGACCTGATTGGAGTGTATATCCGTTATTCCGTCATTTGCAAAAATTGCTCAATATCCTGAACTGTGACTTGCGCGGCATTACGCCAGAAGTCAGCCTGTGTTAAATCGGTCCCCAGATGCTTGGAGGCCAATTCTTCCACCGTCATGCGACCCGTATCACGCAGCAAGGCATCATATTGATCAGCAAAGCCATCTGAATTTTTCTTCGCAAAGGCGTAAATCCCGGCACTGAACATGTATCCAAACGTATATGGGAAGTTGTAGAATGGAGTGTTCGTAATATAGAAATGCAGCTTGGATGCCCAAAAATGAGGGTGAGCCTCATCCAAAACGCCGCTGAACGCTTCACGCTGTGCTTGCTCCATTAATTCTCCCAATTGTTGCGCTCCTACGACCCCTTTTTTCCGCAGCTCGTAAAAACGGGTTTCAAACAGGAAGCGGGCATGGATATTCATGAAAAAGGCTACGCCGCGCTGAATTTTATCCTCCAGCAATGCTACCTTCTCCTGACCCTCGGCAGCCTCCAGCAAAGCATCCGATACAATCAGTTCTGCCAACGTCGAAGCCGTCTCGGCTACGTTCATCGCATAATTTTGATTCAATGGATGCAATTCATTCATCACATGCTGATGATAACCGTGTCCAAGCTCATGGGCCAGTGTCGAAACGTTGGAAGGCGATCCGGCGTAGGTCATGAAAATACGGGTCTCTTTACTAAGACGAAGGGAAGTACAGAATCCACCAGGACGTTTGCCCGGACGATCTTCTGCTTCAATCCAGCTTTTCTCAAAAGCCATTTGAGCAAAACCAGCCATTCTTGGACTGAATTTACCGAATTGCTCAACAATCGTTACGGCTGCATCGTCGTATGGGATTTTAGTAGTAGTCGTTCCCAGTGGGGCCTCAACGTCATGCCACGACAGTTTCTCCAGGCCCAGCAGCTTCGCCTTCCGCTCCAGATATTTAACCAGCACAGGCTTCGTTTCATTAATGACCTGCCACATTGTATCCAGCGTCTGTGCCGACATGCGGCTGATCTCCAGCGGCTCCTTGAGCACGTCCGTCCAGCCCCGGTTTTCATACAGCTTGAGGCGGAAGCCTGCCAGATGATTAAGCGTATCCGCACAATAGTCCTCAACCTTGGTCCATGCTTCTTCCCAACGTGTGAACACTTCTTGACGCACACTACGATCCGGTTCATCCAGCTTGTTGGCAGCCTGCCCTACGGACAGATTTACGATTTCTCCATTCTCTGGAACAGGGATCGTCATATTTTTGACAATCGTGTCATAAAAATCACCCCAACCGTGGTAGCCGTCCACAGCCAAATCCAATGCCAGACTTTCCAGCTCAGGTGCCATTTTCTCACGAGCCTCGTTCCGGTATTCATTCAGGACAAAAGAGATCGGCTTAATCGCTTCCCGTTCCATCCACTTCTGCCAAATGTCTTCACTCGTTTGTGCAAGCAAGTTCTGGAATGAAACCAAAGCACTTTTCCCCTGTGCATACAGCGTATTTATGCGTGCGCCCAGTTCAACAGCCTGCTTGTCATGTTGGTTCTGAGCAGTCAGACAGGAAACAAAGGAACCTGCTTGCGATGCTCCGTTAAACAGCTCTTGCATAGCGCTCAGCACACTATCCAGACGCTCGGTATCCAATACCGTTTGCGGTACCTTGGCTGATTTAAGCTGGGACTGCAATTGTTGAACCTTGCTCTCCAGTTCCTCCAAAAATGCTTTAAATGAGGGAGAGGAAGACCCCCCACTAAATATGGATTCCAAATCCCATGTTTGCTTCAATGGTGTTTTCATAGCAGTTCCACCTTTCTTTTTGGCGAATCATGTGGTTTCATATACAATAAAGCTACATCGTGATGGTAAAATCACTACAATTGGGAGGAATACAGGATGAGACCTTTACAAATTTCGCCGGAAACGGCTGTGAAATTATCCGAAAAGCTCGGCATTCCGCTGGAACATCTCATGCATACACCCCAGCATATTCTGATGCAAAAGCTGGCCGAACTGGCCAAAGAAGAAACCGCTAACCCGAACGGCGGTGAATCGGACAAATCATGATTCCTTTTCACAAAACCTGGCCTTATGACATTGTCATGGGAGACGTTTATGTACAATATTGTCCGTTTTGCGACCATGAGAACGTCCTGCTACCCCTAAAGCCCAAAGAGCTTAAGCTCATACATGAAGGTATGAAAAAGCTGCTTGTGTTTCCATGCTGCCACAGCAGGATTACTTTGGTGGATTGTGACAACGATTATCTGCTGTCAGATACCACCCTGCGCCATCATTAATTCATGAGACAGTATTGAGAAAGGTAACCTTTTTTATAAACAAGGTGTGAACCATGAGCCTGAACCGGCCATAGTGCACACCTTTTTTATCAGGAGGAGCTTGCGTCCTGCATTTCCTCCGGCAGTTGAATATCTTTAGCCAGCATTTGTTCTCTCAATACAGCCCATTGTTCACGGGAAGCCCGGATCATAGCCGCATCCATAATTTTCTTGTCATTAATGACACGTGAAAACCAGCGAACCGCTTCGTTAAAGTTGCCTGTACGTCGATGCAATTCTCCAATCAGATAGAGAAGCTTGGCATTATTCGCCCCGACACCTTCCAGCTCATAGACTCGAATATAGGAGTCCAGACTAAACTTTAGAAACCGAAGCTCCTGCTCCTCGTTCCCCTGGTATCGGTACATCCACGCGATATGCTGTAGCAGGCTGGCTATCACCCGTTCCTTTTCCCCGATGACCTGCGCACACAGTAAACCCAGCTTGTACGTTTCCAGCGCCTCTTCCCAGTTGCGATGTCCGCTATACTCACGGGATTGCCAGCGATTACCAATTTTGTCCTTAAACAGCTTGTTCTGTTGATCGCTTAACTGAACGGTAGAATGCTCTGTCGAGGTAAATCCGCAATGAGGACAAACCCGTACGACATAAAAATCGGGATTTTCATTCTTGTAATACGCGCAGAAGTCTGAATCCGTACGAATTGCCTTCTTTAGGCTCGGTCTGACACGAGATGTCTGAAATTCTTCTTCACAAAGCGGACAAGAGATTTTAATCTGATATAACGGTTCAAGTTCCAATGTTTTTACAACCCTCTCCAAAATTCGGCAATCCCCGCAAGTTTACGGGGTATTTACAAAATGATGCGCAGGACCGGACAATCGGTTAAGTATAAATGAACGAAGCGGCTCCTCAATGCCTGTATCCGTTAACGCACCCGCCATGCAGGACAACCACGCCTCTGCTCGCTCCTCCGTTACGGGAAACTTCATATGTCTGGCACGTAACATCGGGTGACCATAGGCATCTGAAAACAGGGATGGTCCGCCAAAAAACTGGCTCAGGAACATATACTGTCTTTCCTTGACCGACTCTATGTCTTCAGGAAACAGCGGACTTAACAACGGATCTTTATAAACTCTCGGGTAGAAGGCCTCAATAATAGCACGAACGCCTTCCGCACCCCCAAGATTGTCATAAATGCTCAGGCTAGGATTCACTTTTTCCCCAACTTTCTGTGCTATGGTAATAAATATACACCCGTATTATAACAAAAAACAAAAAATGACGCTAAGAATAAGCGTCATCTTATCATTTCACATATACAGACAGGCTTGCACGACTTACAAACAGGTCCGCCATTCTACAAACACAGCTAATAACTCCGCCAATCCTCTTCACCGGGATGGACGAGAGAGGCACGAATAACATACACAAAAGCACATACGAGCAAACCGGCAACGATACTCATCCTGATCACTCCATCCTTAAGGTTATGGATCGTTGTTTTTTAATTTTAACATAATCTTTACAAAAATACAGCATTTCGCGCAAACGCTTTCTTGACTTTTTGGTACTCTTTGTCCATCCTCGTCCATAGAAATAGTAGTAGAACTCCAAAGGAGGGGCCTCTATGCCGCTGTACCGCCGTTACTCACTCCCTTTGCTCATTCTTATGCTGCTATTCCTATTTATACTTATGGCGGCGCACCCGCAATCTTCTCTGAATGCCGGACTTCGTGGTCTAGCCATTTGGTGGGACGTGCTGTTTCCGTCTTTGTTCCCGTTTTTCGTTATTTCCGAGCTGCTGCTCGGTTTTGGCATCGTTCATTTTATAGGTACACTGCTGGACCCGCTTATGCAGCCTTTGTTCCGTGTACCCGGTTGCGGAGGCTTTGTTGCCGCTGTCAGTTGTGCATCCGGCTACCCGATTGGAGCCAAATTAACGGCCAAGCTGTGGGAGCAAAAATGGATCACCCGTATCGAAGGAGAACGGCTGGTCGCCTTTACAACTTCCTCTGATCCGATATTCCTGATCGGTGCCGTTTCCGTCGGCTTCTTCCATCAGCCTGAAATTGCAGTCGTGCTGGGCGCTGCCCATTATGGTGGCGTGCTGATCATCGGCCTGCTCATGCGCTTTCACGGTTCCCGCTCGGGGGACGATGATACTCACGGCAACCGTCCCCCGTCTGCTGTAACCGCAGCTGGCCACACCGGGCAGCCAACACCAACATCCCTCGCTGTCGCTCCAAATGCCAAATTAGATGCGTCTTCTGCGCAACGACGCGGACGACTGCGCCAAGCGTTATTTGCTATGCATACAGCACGCTTGGAAGATGGCCGTCCGTTTGGGGAGCTGCTCCGTCAAGCCATTGCTTCCTCCCTCCGTCTTATTATTGTCGTAGGAGGACTGGTTGTATTCTTCTGCGTCATTCTGGAAGCTTTGACGAACTCCGGTTTAATGAGCGGGCTTCGTCTGCTTACAGCAAGCTTGTTGTCCGCCTGCGGCCTTCCTCCTACGTTAACAGATTCCATTGTAGGTGGTATTTTCGAAGTCACTTTAGGGTCACAAGCCGCTGGTGAAGCCACAGGAGCGGCTTTGCCGTTCAAGGTAGCCGCAGCAGCCTTTGTGCTCTCCTGGGGCGGACTATCGGTTCATGCACAGGTCGCGAGTATTTTGAATACGACGAATCTCCGGTACCTGCCGTTTTTGCTGGCTCGGGCTGCGCACGGCATCATCTCTGCTCTGCTGGCTCTCGTGCTATGGCGTCCGCTCATGGGTGAGGGAAGCTCGCCGGTCTTTTCTCCGATATACGTTATCACCTGGTCTCCCGGCTTCTCATCCACTGTGCTGTGGCAAAGCCTGCTATTCCTTACCTGCCTGCTGATAGCCATGCTCTGTCTCTCTTGGTTGAGTGCAGGCACAAGCCGCTTATTCGCACGTCTGAGGGGAGCGTCCAGGCAATGAACGATTGTGTTCTTGCTCATAATTGATTATGATCGGTATATACCCATGACAAAGGAGCTTTTCATCTTGAGATATTATGTTCTGGATCGCGGGGATCAGCACTCCATGGACTTGAGTCAGCAGTTTCACCGTCTTGCCCAAGAAAAGAATTTCAAGCTGGATGCCGAATCGCCGGAAATCGTCGTGTCTATTGGAGGCGACGGTACTATGCTGCATGCGTTTCATACCTTCATCGACCGACTTTCGGATATAGCCTTTGTTGGTGTACATACCGGTCATCTGGGCTTTTATGCCGATTGGCGTGCGGACGAGCTGGAGGAGCTAATCCACCTGATGAGCCAAAGCGGATCAGAGGGACCCCTTAAACCGAGAATCGTCAAGTATCCATTGATCGAGCTGGAGATTCACAAGAAGTCGGGAAATGCTTCTTTTATTGCGTTGAATGAATTTACGTTAAAAGGGGTCGATGGCACTGTCGTTGCACAAGTGGATATTAACGATGTCACTTTCGAAATGTTCCGCGGAGACGGAATATGCGTTTCTACCCCTTCAGGTACGACTGCCTATAACAAAGCACTCGGCGGAGCTATGGTTCACCCCACCATTGAAGCGTTGCAATTAACCGAGATCGCTTCCATTAACAACCGGGTGTATCGGACACTTGGATCGCCATTGTTGCTACCCAAGCACCATCATTGTGATATTTTTTCGAGAAAAGATCAGCGTCTTCTGTTGACGGTAGATCATCTGAACTTCCCTGTGGATGATTTGATTTCTGTTCGTTGTCAGGTCTCCAGTCACAAAGTCAGCTTCGCTCGTTATCGTCCCTTTCCATTTTGGGATCGGGTACGCATTGCCTTTCTTAATTAGGCAAGCTGCTTTCGAATACACATAGAACTTAAAAGTACTAGTACAAGCAAAAAGAGCCAACCTTGGCTCTTTTTGCTTGTATGATAGGACCAACTCAATCCATAGTTGATCTTTTTACCAGTAAACAAAAACGGCTCCTGAAATTCAGGAACCGTTTTGTTGTGGAGCTGTGAATGTTTTATTCTTTTTGCTTCCCTCAGCTCTTTCGGCTTTGGCAGCAGGCTGCGCCTGACGCTGGCCTCCAGAATCACGTGAGACGCGGACTTGCCGTCCCTCCCGGTTTTCCTTCGGTTGACGCTCATAGCGTGGGCCACGGGATTCCTTTTTCTCGAAATTCCCTTGCTGATTACGCTGTTTCCGTGGTTCCCGGGCTTGCTGCCCTTCACCGGAAATTCGTCCATCCTTCGCCTCACGTGGTTCTCTCGGCTGACGCGAATCACGTGCTTCTCGTGGCTCACGCTGTCGATTCCCTTCACGTCCTTCTCTGGACGGACGACTTTCACGGAATTCTCGTGGCTGTCGCTCACGCGGTTCCTGGACTTCCCTTGGTTCCCGTTGTTGCAACTCCCGTGAGTCCCGAATTTCCTGAGCTTCACGCGGCTGCTCCACTCGCAGCTCCTCGGTTTCCCTGGACTCGCGACTTGGCTCCGGCCATTCCCGTTCTTCTCCGTCTGCGCGTTGCAGCACTTCTTGCGGCTCTCCGGCTCCAACCGTTTCCATTGGTTCCGCTTGAGGTTCTGCCAACTGTTGATGATCCGGGGAAACGGATTCATCATTGTTTTCATTCTTGCTGAGCACTTCGCGGCTCTTAAGCAGCACAAAATAAGCACAACCGAAATTACAATATTCATTAATGTAATCGTCCAGTACTGCTATGGATGTATCTTTGTTGGCCTTGGGATGCCCGTCACGGTAAAAACCCTTTAGACGTAGCTGATTGTAACCCCAGTCACCAATAATATAATCATAGCGCTCCAGCACTTCACTATACCGATCACGAAAAGCTTCGGGATTCCACCCGTTCTTGTGATCCTGCAACACTTCATAGTTTTTACCACCGATATGAAACAAGCTAATCTGACCGCCTTTCCCGGATCAAGCCTGCGAAAGGGCGCCTTCTTCCTTATGCTGAGCGGCAGATTTCACCTGCTCATGCGCTTGGTAGGAGCTGCGGACCAACGGACCAGATTCGACGTGGCTGAACCCCCGTTGTAATCCCTCTTCCTTTAACTTCGCAAAATCTTCCGGTGGGTAATATTTTTGCACATACAAATGTTTCTCGGATGGCTGCAAATATTGTCCAATTGTCATAATATCGCAATCGACTTTACGCAGATCATCCATGGTTTGTAAGATCTCGTCCCACTCTTCTCCCACACCCAGCATGATACTGGATTTGGTAGGGATGGACGGATTTAATTGCTTTGCACGTTGAAGAAGCTCCAGGGAGCGACGGTATTTGGCCTTGGCCCGAACTTTATCGGACATCCGCTCCACCGTTTCAATATTATGATTCAAAATATCTGGCTTGGCATCCATGACAATACGCAGCGATTCGATATCGCCCATAAAATCGGGAATCAACACTTCTACGCTGCAAAAAGGCAAACGACGACGAATCGCCCGCACCGTTTCTGCAAATATAGTGGCTCCCCCATCCTTCAAATCATCGCGGGCCACACTGGTTACGACACAGTGTTTCAAGTTCATGTTTTCAGCCGCTTCCGCGACGCGTTCAGGCTCCTGTAAGTCCAGTTCCGTAGGCATTCCCGTATTCACTGCGCAAAAACGGCACGCACGCGTACAAATATCACCCAAAATCATAAATGTAGCTGTCCTGTTGGCCCAGCATTCATATATATTAGGGCATCGCGCCTCCTCACATACGGTATGTAATGTCTTGGAACGCATCATGCTCTTGATTTCCTGATAGTTATCGCCTGTCGTGAGTTTAATACGAATCCAGTCGGGCTTGGCTTCCTTCACTTTTCTAGACAATGGCATAGACCTTCTTTCTGATAAGCTTGGGCTGTCATTGCCATACATTATAACATGAAAGCCATGGAAAAACCTCCATTCATTGTTCCCTTTTTGATATGACTTTGATGCCGGAAAAGTAAAATCCTTATATGGATAAAAGCGACGGATATGGCTCAATCTAAACCAAAGCGCCCGTACCGATGCCGTTGGATGCGGGCCTGTAATCTACGGGGGCTGTCAAGCTCCCTTATGAGGAGGTTGGTTCACGTGCCTTACCCTAAACGTACAGTCCGCGCTGTTCGCCTGTTGCCGCTGCTGTTATGTGCTACTACATTAACAATGGCCTGTCCGCTTCCTGCTCAGGCCTTGGCCAAACCTTTACAAACATCATCCCAAAGCATTCAGCAAGCACATGTGGCTACTCCAAATTCCCAGTCATCATTGTATACGTTCAGGCTTGCTCTATATCGTTCCGTCGAAGCCTTGACAGGGATTCCCTGGTACAGGCTGGCCGCTATCGACCAGTATGAACGTACGCTTACGATTGCGCATCCCAAGGATCGCAAGCATGCGGAGCGAGTCACAGGTATCTTTGTCACCGCCCCCGTCTGGTCGGGTCTGATGAACCCTGATCCCGAGGATCGGCATCCACGTTCCATTTCTTTTTTTTCCGGATTGGGACAGGACGGTTCGGGTGACGGAATTGCTAACCGTGATGATGACAGGGACTTGCTGTTCAGCATCGCCTCTTATCTCGGTAAATATGGAAGCACAGAGGATGAGTTTTCCATTGCGGTATGGGAATATTACCACAACAGCCGTGCCGTTCAAAGGGTACAGCAGTTTGCCAAGCTGTATCGGACATATGGAAAGCTGGAGCTTGGCAAACAAGCCTTCCCGCTTCCCTTGGGCAGCATTTATAGCTATCGCAGCACTTGGGGCAGTCGTCGGAGCTGGGGCGGTTACCGCATTCATGAAGGAACAGACCTATTCGCTGGCTATGGCGTTCCGGTTCGCAGTACCTGCTACGGCGTAGTGGAAATGAAAGGCTGGAATCCGTTCGGTGGATGGCGAATCGGGATTCGGGATCTCAGCAACCGCTATCACTACTATGCGCACCTCTCTGGCTTTGACAAGACCGTTCACAACGGGGACATTGTCAAGCCAGGTCAGATTGTCGGCTGGGTCGGAAGCTCGGGTTACGGCAAGCCCGGTACCCAGGGTAAATTCCCGCCACATCTGCACTACGGCATATACCGGGACAACGGTTGGATGGACTGGTCCTTTGACCCGTATCCGTTATTAAGACAATGGGAGCAAACGGAGCGTAAAGCGCTCAAAACCAGTAAAGTAAAAGGGACCTCCACATAAGGTCCCTTCACATTCCACTTGCCTTCGCTTATGGCGTTGGAGATGAAGTGGTGGGTTCGTCTTGCTGCATCTGTGGAACACTCTCTATGCCGGAATCCGCAGCGCCTCTCTCTATCGAATGGGGTGGCAGCGCCAAATTAGGGGCGATGGCTCCATTTTTACCAACGGGCTTACCCTGATTATCATAGTAGTACATCGGGACATTGCCCACCACGAGCAAATAAGACACCGGAATTTCCGTCTCCACAATCTGAGGCTGCATTTCAAAAGGAATCACGACGGACACCTCCGTCGTAATCCGAATATACACCTCCACCAAAATCATGTTGATGCCCGCATCCTGCTGACGTGTATTTAAATCTACCTTGATTGCTCCATGCGGCTCCACCTTGAGTGGGACCTTCGGGCCATAGGCTGCCAACAGCGGACTACCCAATGCCTGACCGATTGGAACGCTCTCATCAAAATGGCTCATGCTGTCCATCGTTGCCTTGACTGCCCTGAGCGTATCCGAAGTAATTCTCATATGCTCCGCATAATTCAGAACAAAGCCGGAGGTTTTCCCTTGCGCATCCGTTCTCCATTCGATCAGTTTATCAGCGGTCTCCCCCTGCTCCACCTGCGCAGTAATCGCTGAATTAATGGCCTCCGTCGCCATTTGCTTGACCCGCACTTTTGCCAAATGCATCATAGGCGGTTTCAAATGCTGCTCCACATAAGAGGCAATCTGTACGATTCCTACCAGCAGTATCAGCCCCACAATGAGCCATACTCTGCGTCTGCCTTGTCTTCTTCTGTTGGGCCGGCTATGCCAATGCGGTCTTCTCTTCATCCCGATCCCCCCGCAGCGATGAGCTTACCCTACAAGGATATGCGAGGGGTACACGAAAAAGAAGCTGCCCGTCCGGCAGCTCCCTTGGGTGTGCTAAAAATATATAATCCCACGATGTGACTCTTAAGTATTATTTGAAAAAATTATTTAAAAATATGGTCAATCTTTTCAATATCTGCCTGACTCAGCTTAACATCCAGCGTTTTCAGATTCGCCAGCACCTGCTCCGGCCCCTTCGCCCCTGGAATGAGGGCATCAATCGAATCGTGGATCAAATACCATGCGAGCACAACATGAGCAACCTCTGCATTCAACGCATTGGCAATCTCCCGTACCTGCTCCACTTTGTCCAAATTACGAGCAAATGCCTCTCCCTGGAATAATGGACTTTTCGCTCTGTTGTCTGTGAAGGTTGTGTCTTTCGTATACTTACCGCCCAGCAATCCGGAAGCCAGCGGGAAATAAGGCACAAACGAAATGCCATTGGCCTTGGTGTAAGGCAGCAGTTCCTTTTCCGCTTCCCGTTGGAGCAAATTATATTCGGATTGAAGCACATCTACATAGCCGTCACTATTCGCATCCTTAAGTTGTTCAATGGAAAAGTTAGATACGCCTATGGCCTTGATTTTGCCTTCGTCCTTGAGCTTCTTCAATTCTCCGACAGCCTCTGCCTTCGGCGTAGCTTCATCCGGGAAATGGATATAAAACAGATCAATATAATCGGTCTGCAATCTTTTCAGACTGGATTCGACGGATTCACGTAAAAAAGCAGGCGAGTTGTCAACAACAACCTCTCCGTTCACAAATTTGTGTGCCCCCTTGGTCGCAATGACAGCTTCCTCACGTTTACCGCGCTCCTTCAGCACCTCACCGATCAACCGCTCTGAGTGCTCAGGTCCATAAATAAAAGCCGTATCCAGAAAATTGATGCCGTTATCCAAAGCTGTGCGAACGACTTCTTTGCCCGTTTCATCGTTCAAACCGGAAAAAAGATTATGTCCTCCCACCTTATTTGCACCCAAACCGATTTGCTTTACATATAGATCTGTTTTGCCAATACGCACTTGCTCTGCCAATTCACGTCATCTCCTTTTCGAAAGTTACTTCCATTTTAATATTAAATTCCAAAAAAATCAAAGTGCGTACCTGGCAGTGGCTCTTATCCTTTAATCCCCGTTAAGGCAATCCCTTCCATAAAATACTTCTGTCCTATGGCAAACAAAATAATAGCAGGCAAGACAACAATTAAAGAAGCTGCCATCAAAACGCCCCATTGAGCCGAATATATTCCCTGAAACTGCTGTAGCCCAATCGCCAACGTAAATTTGCTCTCATCATTAAGATAAACCAGCGGTCCCATAAAATCATTCCATGTATTCAAAAATGTAAACAATCCGATAACCAAAATTGCCGACCTCGACAAAGGTAAAATAATGCGAGTAAAGATGGTAAAATGGTTGCCTCCATCCACAAATACAGCTTCATCCAGTTCTCGCGGAAGAGTCATGTAAAATTGTCTGAGCAAAAAGATATTAAAAACGCCTCCACCAAAAAACGAAGGTAACACCAGTGGAACGTACGAATTGACCATGCCTAATGCCTGCCAACCAATAAAAGACGGTATTAGCGTAACCGCAAACGGCAGCATCATGCTGCTTAATAGCACGGCAAATACCTTATCCCTTCCCTTCCATCTCATTCGTGCAAAGCTATAAGCAGAAATCGTACTCGACAGAAGTACACCCGCCAAAGTCTCTGCAACGACGATAAACGTATTCACAAAATAGCGCCCAAACGATAATTCTTCAAACGGCTGTAAAAAATTCTCGAATACAAAAGGCTCGGGAATCCATTTTGGCGGGATCAGGAAAATTTGGCTTAAATCCATCATGGAGCTTCGCACCAGCCAGTAAAAAGGAAACATGCAAAAAAGTGAGCCCACAATGAGAACTGTGTATAGCAACACCCTGCTCCAGCTCCAACCACGTTTTTTCATCCTCAAGCCCCCCCGCCTTCGTAATACACCCATTTTCGGGCCGTCTTGAACAGAAAGGCAGTGAATATCAAAACGACAATAAAGAGCACCCAGGCAATAGCACAGGCATAACCCATATTCGAAAACGTAAATGCCTCACGGAACAAATAAAATGTATAAAACAAGCTGGAGTTGTTGGGTCCGCCCTGTGTCATGACGTAAGGCTGAACAAACACCTGAAAGCCTCCAATGAAGCCCATAATCGTATTGAAGAAAATAGTGGGCGATGTCAATGGAATTGTAATATAGATAAGCTTGTGAAGAGCATTCCCACCGTCAATTTCAATGGCTTCATAATAATGTCTAGGTATATCCTGCAAGCCCGCCAGAAAAATAATCATGGTCCCTCCAACGGTCCATAAACTCATTAAAACAAGAGTAGGGACTACCGACCCTTCGCTATAAATCCATTGACTTTCGGGCAAATGCAGCGCACGCAGGACCACATTTAGCAAGCCAAGATCCGGATCAAACAGCCACATCCAAATCATAGACGATGCAATAAGTGGCACAATGGTCGGCAGGTAAAAAACAGTCCTGAAAAAAGCCAAACCTTTTACCTTTTGATTAAGTAATATCGCCAAAAAGAAAGCTACAATAATTTGAAGGGGCACACTCAGAAACACATAATAAAACGTAACCCCAAGCGATTTATAGAAAAACTGATCCGTTCCGTCAAATAATTGGATGTAATTATCCAGACCAATAAAATGGGCCTGTGAAGCAACCTTATAATCAGTAAGACTGAACCACAGACTGGCGATCATCGGTCCCAGAACAAAAATGACAAAGCCGAGAATAGCAGGGGCGGCAAAAAGCCACCCTAACCCATTTTCTCTCTTGCGAATAGAAGATAATGATTGCATTCTATCCCTCTCTTTCTGTCAAAACATTCACCCTATTCTTTCGGATACGTACCCTTAAATTCCGCGTTAGCCTTTGCGGAAACCTCCTTGAATGCTTGCTCCACCGTTTTCTTGCCTAGCCATACCTGATCCAACGCCGGGTTAATGATAGCATTGATTTTTTCCGAGTTTTTCAGATAATAGTCGTAAGAATTGACACCGTTATGCAGCGTTTGGTTCATGACAGCATCACGGTACCCATCCGCATGACCTGGTTTAACATCCGCCCATTTGCTAATCAAGTCTGGTTCGGTGTACCATTTTTTCATGACAGGCATCCACAATCCGCTAGAATGCATGTCAAGTCCGCTTTCAGCATCCAGCAAGAATTTATAAAACATCCATGCTTCTTCAGGATGTTTGGTTTTGGCAGAAATCACTTCCGGTTCGCCAAACAGGATCGTTTTGCTGCTTTTCAGTTTAGGTAACACGCCTACACCGAAATTCACCTTCGATTCTCCAAGATCCAGTTGAACCCACTGCCCATCCAGATCCATCGCTACACGTTTACTTTGCAGTGCTACGGCTGGGGAAGGTATATTTTTGGACTGCGTCGGCGACGGTGCCACATGATAAACGTTGATCAGATCAGCCATCTTCTGAACAGCTTCAATCACATCAGGATTCTCAAGATTAAGCGAGTCCCCTTTGTCTGAAATGACACTTGCGTTATTGGAAGGCACAAGCAGATGCCACATCCATGTGTCAAACCGAACTCCATACTGTTTAATGTTACTTGCATCGAAATTGGGACTGAGCGCATTATTTCCCGCTTTATCAATGGTGAGCTTTTGTGCGGTCTCTAAAAACTGCTCCCATGTCCAAGCCTCCTCAGTCTTTACTGGCGGCAAAGCAACACCAGCCTTATCAAACAAATCTTTATTGTAATAGAGCGCGAAGGCTTCCTCAGTTACCTTGATCCCTGCCACTTTGTCCTTATCCCAATAGATGACTGAATTAGGAATGAGACTTTCCTTCGTTAGCTCCTTATCCTCCTTCAAAAATTCATTTAAATTATATAGTTTGCCTTGTTCGGCCCATTGCAGAGCCTGTGCTTTATAAATGGGAAATACATCGGGTGCCTGATTGGCAGCAAACATCGTCGTTAATTTGGTAACGTAGTCCCCGGGGATATGCATATAGTTGATTTTGATCCACGGATATTTCTCTGTGAATTTTTTGGCGATTTCCTGTTGAACTTTCTTTTCATTGGTGCTCCCCCAACTGGCATAAGTCAGTGTCACTTGCTCGTGACCCTGCAAATCTACTGGCTTGCTGCTGCTCTCATTTGAACTACAGGCTGACATAAGCCCAACGATCAAGCACATGCAGACGATCCATAACTTTCGTTTTAACATGAGTAACGCCCCCAAACCGTTTATTTTTTTATCCTTTCGTTTGTTACTTCGTCACTAAACCCATTTTAGCAAACGCTTACATTATTAAAAGTCGTACTCTCATTGGATTGGTGTCATTTGATTAGATCTATGAATTTCTCCGATTCGAATCAGGACAAATGTCCCCTTGCCTGCTGGCGAGTGGAGCGTAACCCCATATTCCATCCCATATAACAGCCGTACTCTTCTGTCTACATTTTTAATGCCCGTTGAACGGATTTCTCCAGCTTGAATTCGGCGTATATGATCTTCTTGAATTCCTAATCCATTATCCTCGACTTTAAAACACACCAATTGCTTCTCGATCCAGGCTGTGATCCTAATCCGACCACCTGATTCCATTTCGGCGAAGCCGTGAATAATTGAATTCTCCACGAAAGGCTGTAAAAAAAGTTTGGGAACTTCCATCTGAAGCAAAACCGGATCAATATCATATTCCACCGTAAACTTGTCCTCAAAGCGATTCTGCATAATATAAATGTATTTTTCCAGCCAATTCAGATCTGTCTCCAAGCTCCATGTGTCGTTTTTGTTTCGGGTCGTAATTTGCAGCATTTCCGCCAGACTAATGATCATCTGCCCTAATCCTTGCTGTTTATGTTCTAATGCAATCCAATACATGGTCGTTAAGGTGTTATACAAAAAATGAGGATTAAGCTGTAGATTAAGTGCCATTAACTCCGACTCTTTGGCTCGCAGGCGTGATTTGTAATTTTCCTCGATTAAATCTTTAATTTTTTCATTCATTTGATTAAATCGGATCACCAGATCCCCTAGTTCATCATAGCCTCGTTCAGGAATTCGAATATCAAAATGCCCCTTCTCCATCACTTTCATCGCCTGTTTCATATCCGTGATGGGCTTGCTGATGTATACAGACAGTAAATAAGCAAGGATAACGGCAATGAGCATCATAAAGCCTAAAAAAAACAACGTGTAGGTGCGAATCGTCGACAGATGTTCCAATACATCTTCCATGGGAATAGCTATATAAGATACCCAGCCTGTTGTCTTCATCGCTTCGTAAACAAGTAGGATAGTTTGACCCTTAACGTTTACCATTTTCATCCCTTGTTCCGAAGTAATGGCATCCTTAAGCCAATCCGCCACGGGCTCTCCCTCTTGTTGCTGTAGGTCTGAACTAATGACCATCCCGTTTTTATCATGAATCATACCGTAGGATAGATGTGCAAATCCGCTACGGGCTGCGTAATCTTCAAAACCCCCTTTTAACAAGTCAGGACGGAAATTCAATATAAGTATTGGCTTTTCCTTTCCCTCCGGAAGCGTGTGGAAGGTTCCCGCATCATCTATTGCAGTCAAGTGAAGCTGCTTCACCACAGCAAATAAAGAACTAAACTCATAGGAGCCTCGTTTTAAATCCTGCTGATGAAATGTATCGGCATACGAATAGGCGGGAATCCACTTGGTAGCCCCCTCTGCTTCCACCGCCGTTGTCGCCAAGGGAGAAGAATAAAACGGCTGAACGGGAATATACATCCGATTGGTGCTTCCGTATGCATAATTTCGCGTCATAATCTGGGAAGCGTATACTTCCTCCATATTGCCAAAGTATCTGTACAAAATTTTCGTAATGCTGCGATCAGCTCGTAAAAGCGATGAAGAATCCGAAATATCCACGTCCGTAATGGTCTGAAGAAGGTCATGGTCGATCGGAATCATATCTACGGTTTTTTGAATAGCAGTTAGCTTGTTATCCAGCAGCTGGTTATTACTACGCAGAACGCTTGTAACGCTATCTGTTACGTTTGTAGTAATATTCCGTGCGCTCGTTTCGAAGTAAACAAAACCCAGGATCAAAACCATAAAACCAGACAACAAAAAATAGGACAGCATCAACTTCGTACGAAAGCTACTGTCCAAAAATTTTTGATACATATATTTAACTTGGCGCATCGTACCTTCCTTTCCCCTAACGATCAGTTGAATTTCCTGCGAAATTCTTCCGGTGTATGCATTACGTTTTTTTTGAAAACTTTAAAAAAATACTTGATATCTTTATAACCAACCTGTCTACTAATTTCTACGACCTTGGCGTCTGTATGCAGCAGTAAGTGCTGAGCCTTTTGCATCCTGAGCTTCACCATATATTCTGTGAACGAGAGTCCAAAATAATTTTTGAACAGAATACTAAAATAGGACGCATTATAGTGGAAGCGCCGGGCCACAATCTCCAGACTTAGGTCTTCATGTAGGTGCGTGTCCAGAAATTCCTTGCACTTTTTCATAATGGGTTCGCCTTTGGAACCGCTATGAAGCTCAAGGATCAGTTCTTTAAGCCATGATGCAACACGATCCTGGAGGTCCTGAAGACATGTGGCTTCCAAGACAGCTTTGTTCATCTGCTCCGAATGACGCGAGTAAAATTCTTCACTCCACCCTATATTTAACCTTTGTAAACTAACCAATAGGAGCTGTATCAATTTCGTTTTAAGCGCTTCAGGTGCAGGATACCCTTGCGTCATTCGTCCAATGAAATGTTGCACCCTATCCAATAGCTGATCGGTCTCTTCATTCGAGATAGCGCTTTCAATAAATTTCAAATTGGTCATTTGTTCGTGTGCGCTCATTTCCTGTACCGGCTGTTCATCATCTGAAACGACAAGGTCCAAACATCTGATGTGAGGGGTATAAAAACGCATGGAGATGAGGCGAACGGCCTTTTCGAGAGATTGGCTTATTTGCATCTCATCAAAATCAAAAGGTTGACCCCAAGCAGACCAGATCGAAATAGATTGCTGCTGCTCCATCTTTTCCAGTCCAACTTGAAGTGCACTTTTGGCCTCCTTACCTTCAACCCTGTCCTTCCAATTTACAACTGCGACCACATGCTCTTTATGGGATTCGAGTGGAAACACGACAGATGACGCCCAAGGCCGCAATATTTCAGCAACCGTATTACGGAGTAGGGAATCCCACTCATGAATATCCTCCGGGCGGGAGGCAGATGCTCCCAACGCGAGAACCTCTCCTAGCCCCTGCCATCCAAAGTGACTCTTTAACAGGCTTTTCTCGTGAGCCTGTAACTTGTCTGTCACCCATTTGCTAAACAAATGCTCCAAAAATGCAGGCATACTCTGCTCGATCTGGTTCAACGCCGTTCGATTTTCGCTGAGTGCTTCCTGTTCTTGTACAATTACCTTTTCCATGTGTTGAATCACTTCAATTAGCTTCTGCGATTGCACGGGTTTCACCAAATAATCATTCGCCCCGTACCGCACCGCCTGCTGTGCATAGCTAAATTCCTGGTAGACTGTCACTAAAATAACTTTGGTCTCATGCTGACCGGATGTTCTCAATTGTTGGAGATATTCAAGTCCATTCATAATCGGCATTTGAATATCTGTAAAAACGATCTGGATCGGTTTGGACAACGAAATGGTCAGAGCATCTTTCCCGTTCTTGGCTTCCCATACCTCGTATTCGGGACGTAAATCCCTGACCATGGCAGCCAACCCTCGACGCTGTCTAGTTTCATCATCTACAACAAGCACTCCCAGCGGGATCGAATTCACTGACTCCCCTCCTGTCGTTTTCATACACGCATGTTTTTTTCAGTATAACACTTACAGGTGGGGTCCAATCCTAATTTCTTTTTCGCTTCATACTGCGAATGGTTGTTTTCGTTTCCTGATCCACCCGGTATGATTCCGTGATCTTTTGCAAAGCTTTATTGAACGTAAAATCATCCAGTGTATTGTTTTTCAAGTAATTCATCGTCATCTCAGGCAGCTTGATATAACAGATAGATATTGCCCATGCGACCGCCATTTGTACATAATAATCCTCACGGTGGGTTTGATCCATCCATTGCAGTACCCGGATGATATACTCTTCCTCAATATAAAAATTCAGAAGCATGACCACGCCAAACCGAATTTCATATTCTTTTCTGGATGACAGATACGGCTGGATAAAGTCCCATACCCGTTCCTTATGATTTTTCGTACATTTTAATCCGGCGCAGAAGCTGTCACACACTGACCAATTATCAATTTTAGGAATAAAACTGGCGACGTAGCCCAAAACTTCCTCTATATCTGCTTTCACATAGCCAATCACCATACCTTGTAGCATTACTTCTTCGAAATGTTCACTTTCAGCGGTTTCAAGGTAGAGATGCCAATCGCCCTTGGCAATATCCTGAGCCAGCTTACGTAGTACCGGCAGACGTACGCCCAGCACATTATCAATATTCGGAAGCAATGCCGCCGTAAATTTTTGAAAATCTGAATCGACATATAATAGTATTTGTTCTCTGATTGTTGTTTTCACAATTCCCACTCCCTGATCCTTAACGAAATGAAATACTCCATAAATAAATAGAGGCCACCGAACCATAAGGCGAATAGACTCGACAGTACTCCTCGAATTGCTCCCTGGTAAGTGTATCCAGATTGTACAGCTTCATCATCCCCCGCCGAATAGCTATATCGCCCCAACTGACGACATCCGGACGTTCCATGGAATTAATCAGCATCATTTCAGCCGTCCACGGACCTATCCCATGCAGCGAGGACAGTTTTTGAATCACTTGTGTATCGGAGAGTTCATATAATTCCTGCAAATCCAACAAACCCTGCTCTATCGTTTGGGCTATATTCAGGATACAAGCCGCCTTTTTCATCGTTATACCACAGCTTTGAATAGCATCAACCGACTGGGTCGCTATATTTTCCGAATTCATCGCACCCAGCTTCTCCTGCATTCTTGCCCATATGGTTTGAACCGCCTTGGCAGAAATAAGCTGTCCCACAATCGCATGAACAAGCGCAGCGAACAGATCGGGAATAATCACTCGTTCAACCTTGCCCATTTGCGTCATTGCTGTACCGAGTACGGTATCCACATTTTTCAGATAATTGATTTCCTTCTCCCCATAGTCAAAATTTCTCGTGATCACAGTTTGCAAACTCAGCTTCCCCCTCTACAACCCTTATGCTGTCCCACCCACATTCCATTGGAATGAGGTCTATTCCAAACTCAGGGCTCAAATCCTTCACGGCTCACAAAAAGCTGTTCTTCAGGAAAAACGTTGCGAAATTGTTCGTAGACCGCCTTGTAGGCAGCCGGATGATACCAATCCTCCAGCCCTAACGGCTCGTACAGCGCACCGATATTTAAGCTTCGTGTACGCCTTCCTCCACTGCCGTCTCCCATAAAATAATCATCAATACAGATACGGTTGACCAGTGGCAAAAGCTTGTCCGCAAAATGTTCGCTACTTGGAAGCATCGGAGCGATTGTGGCTTGCGTCGGTACTCCTGCCTCTTTTAACAGTTGCAGCGTCTTGAAACGGGCCTGAATAGGGGGCGCATCCGGCGTAAAATGTTTGCGTATATCTTCGAGGTCTGTTTCTACCGTCATGCTCACCCGTACGCGATCCTCTAGTTGGAGCAACAGGTCGATATCCCGCCGTACAAGCGGACTGCGAGTCTGTACAAACAGGAAATCCGGCGGATCTTCCACCATCACCTCCAGCAGTGAACGGGTCACTTCTTCCTTGTACTCGACAGGTTGATAAGGATCTGTGCTGGAAGACATAAAAATAGTGACTTTCCCCCTGGATTTGGCCCGCCGAAGCTCCTTGCGAAGAATATCTGCCGCCTGCTTTTTAATATCAACCCATGTTCCCCAAGCTTCCTTACGGAACGTGGAGACTGGCATTTGGCGCACATAGCAATACGAGCAACCAAATGTGCAGCCTGTATACGGATTTAGCGAGTGCGTATACCCGGACAAGAAGCCTGTTCCTTTATTCAGAAGGGTATTGGGGGATTTGTATATATGATGTGCTTCCATGGTTAACCTCTTTCAAGCTGCAAAAGCTTTACTTTCATGTCCAAACCACCGCGATATCCGGTTAAAGCACCATTTTTGCCGATGACCCGATGGCATGGGACGGTGACCAGAATCGGGTTAGCACCGATTGCAGCCCCCACCGCCCGAACAGAGGCAGGCTTTTGGATAGCGTGGGCAATGTCTGAGTAGGATTGTGTCTCTCCATACGGAATGCCACACAGCGCGTTCCAGACCGCCATTTGAAACGCAGTCCCCCGAAAGTCAAAAGGAACGGTAAAACTTGTGCGTTTCCCTTGAAAGTATTCCATTAGTTCTGTGGCATAGGGCTGCAAGACCTCATCATCTTCAACCAATGGACTGCCAGGAAATCGGCTTCCTGCCCACAAAGCCAATTCCTCTAAAGGTTTATCGGGTGAGCCTACATAACATAATCCATCCGGTGTAGCTGCAATATATAAATTCCAATCTTCATGGGTTAACAATGACCAATAGATCGTTTTAGGGGTTTGGGTTAACATGATGTATACCTCCATTTTGTAATTTTTCTGATTTAAGGTGGCGATATTGCAAAGGCGTGTAGCCTGTATTCTTTTTAAATAACGTAGAAAAGTAAGGGGTATTGGACAGACCTACGCTCTCCCCTACTTCCGCAACTGACTTATCCGAGTTCATTAGCTGTTGCTTGGCTTGTTCCAATCTGGTTTGCTGTATATATTCCATCGGGGTTATATCCATGACCCGCTTGAAGGTACGATGTAAATGGTAAGGGCTCCCATGACTCATTTCTGCAAGCAAGTGCAGCGTTAAATTTTCCTTATAGTTAGAATCCACATACTCTGTAACCAACGCAATCCATTCATGATCAGGCAAGCGTTGCCCCGTCGGTTTACACCTTTTGCATGGTCGAAAATGCTCCGCTAAAGCCTGTTCTGCTGTTTTGAATAAGCGGATGTTTTCTCTTTTGGGAGGGCGGGATTTGCAGGAGGGGCGACAAAATATTCCTGTTGTCCTCACAGCATAAAAAAATTCACCATCATAAGACTTGTCGTTCTCCACAATAGCTTTCCACTTCTCGCTAGTTATGGGCAACTCGGATTTCTTCATTACATTCACCTCTCATTTGCGATGTAGCCTCCCACATATCTATGTTTAAATTATAAACCAAACAGTGAACATATGTACCCCTCTTGGAATGTAAAGGCAAGATAACGAAAAAAGATGACTCCATCGGAGCCACCTATTCATAAAAACCAGCTAACCTGATAATACGCAAAGCCGCCTCTTCGGTTATAGGTTTGTATCCTACTAACCCCGAAAAGAGCGGCTTGTTCAACTCACTAAATCACTTATTCTGGTTATTCAACAGACGTATTCAGGCAATTCCCTCTTACTCATTCGTACCGCCGAACAGTTTTAACAGTGGGTCCTGCATCTGCACCTGTCCTTTGGTGGTTGGAAGGATTTCTGAATAAGCGGAAGAATTCGTAACGATAATCGGCGTAATCGTAGGGTAGCCTTCTGCCCTGATCTGCTCAACGTCAAATTCGAGCAGAAGGTCCCCCGCTTTTACCTGGTCGCCTTCTTTGATATGGGAGATAAAATGTTTACCGTCCAGCCTAACCGTGTCTACTCCCACATGAATCAGAATTTCTGCGCCTTGGGGCGAAACAACCGCAAGCGCATGTTTTTTCTTGAACGCCACGGTAATCGTCCCGTCGAAAGGGGCTACAACTTTGCCCGATGTCGGTTCGATGGCGACGCCTTTACCCATAGCCTCCGACGCAAATGCGGGATCGGGAACTTCCGAGAGGGAGACAACGGTTCCTTCAATCGGACTAAATACCTCTTCGTTAGAAACATCTGTTGTATGAACTGGTTCTTTAGTCGAATTTTCGGGTGATTCTTCCGCTTCAACCGGATCTTCAAACCCTAAAATATAAGTCAGAATGGCTGAAACCAGAAACGATACCGAAATTCCTAAAATCAGTCCCGGGAAGCCTTGTCCGCCGGGGCCGTAGAAGATGGGCAAGGTCAGCAGTCCCGGCGCGCCGGAAGCGAATGCTTGCGTTCCCGCTTGGCCGATAATTGCACCACCGATAGCACCGCCGATAATACCTGCAATAAACGGACGTTTCAGCGGAAGCGTGACTCCATATACGGCTGGTTCTGTGATACCGAACAATGCGGTAAGCGTAGCGGAACCCGCCAAGGTCTTCAACTTTTTATTTTTTGTTTTAAGCATGACACCAAACGCAGCACCGGTTTGAGCGAAGATGGAAGCCGCAGCGGAAGGTTTGATTCCGTCTCTTCCGTTCACAGCAATGTTATTAATAAATACAGGTACGAGACCCCAATGGACGCCGAAAATAACGAGAATTTGCCAGCAAGCACCCATGATTGCGCCAGCCAACAACGGGCTGAAGCCGAACGCGGCAATGAGTCCAGTTGCGATGCCGTTGCCCACGTAGACCCCGAATGGACCAAACACGATCAAAGTCAGAGGAAGCATAATCACGAGCAGGATCAATGGCGTAATAAAATTTTTGACGCTTTCATGGATCAACCGGTTACACAGTTTTTCCAGCTTGCTCATGACAATGATAGCAATAATAATGGGAATAACCGTAGACGAATAACTCATCATGACAATTGGAATACCGAAAAAGTCAGTAGGTGTACCTTCCGTTTTCAACGTGACGATGGACGGGTAAAGCAATCCTCCGGCAATCGTCAGGGCAACGAAGATGTTACCTTCAAATTTCCGGGCCGTTGTAACCGCTAACAGGAGGGGCAGAAAATAAAACAGACTATCCGCGGCAGCCAGCAAAATAATGTAGGTAGTGTCCTTTGGTGTCAGCCATCCAGCGTTGCTGGCAATAAGCAGCAGGCCTTTCAGAATACCGGCTCCCGCCATGACTCCGAGTAGCGGTGCAAAAATACTGGAAACAACGTCTATAATGGCACCGAAGCCTTTGTTGGCTTTAGCAGGTTTTTCATCTTTTTTGGACTCGTCCAAAATGTTGGATACCTTGCTGATAGCACTGTATACTTCCGGTACTTTGTTACCGACTACGACCTGAAACTGACCACCGCTCTGCTTAACCGTGATGATCCCATCGGTTTTTTCCAGTTTTTCTTTGTCCGCTTTCGCCTCGTCCTTTAGCACAAAACGCAAGCGGGTGGCACAGTGTACGAGGGATACCACATTTTTTTCACCACCTACCAGGTCAACAATTTCCTTAGCCAATTTTTCATAACTCATGCTAGACACCTCCATGTTCTAATGGGCATTTTACGTATTTAGGCACACAAAAAACCTAAGCCTTGAAAAATGGTGGGCGCTTTTTGTCCCGCAATTTTTCATGACTTAGGTTTTGCCTGCATAACCAGTAACAATCCCAGTTAAAGCTGTATTAAATTCCTGTTGTTCTCATAATATAATTAATCAACCATATCTGTCAATAAAAATATTTACCCATATATTCTCTATCCTGTTTGCAGGAAAAATCCAGCTTATCTGTTAACCACCCGCTCAATATGCACGGTCAGATACAGCTTTTCTTCGTTCGTCAATTCGTGGTTGTATTCTTTTTCCACAAAAGCTCCGATTTTCTCCGTGCAAGCAGCCGCGTCTCTGTGCTTTTCCTTGATCATGTCATACAAATGATCGTAGTTGTTTTCGTAGTGATTCCCCTTAAACACACGCTGGGCGAAAAATTTCAGATGCGTAATAAAGCGGAAATAACTCAGAGAGTCCTCGTCAAAATCGACCTTAAAATGATATTTTGCAATATTGATAATTTGCTGCATAAATTTTGTAATACTCATTGTGGTGATAACTTCCTCGTTCATTTCGGCATTCACGATGTGAATCGCGATAAAAGCCGCTTCGTCCACAGGCAGTTCAATATCGAGCTTTTGTTTAATTTGTTCTAGCGTTTTCAGACCGATCGCAAATTCTTCTTTGTACAACTGCTTGACTTCCCACAATAACGCGTTTTTGATCTCCAATCCTTCCTGGTATCTTTCAACGGCGAAATTGATGTGGTCAGTCAAGGAAACATAAATATTTTCGTTCAGCTTTTTGTTTAAATTGTGCTTGGCATCATTAATGATCTCTTCCACAATCACAATCAGTTCCAGCGGAACCTCACGCAGCAGCATTTTGAAGTTGTCGGACGTCTGCTTGTTTTTCAGGGCAAATACTTTCTGAATTCTGGTTTCATCTACTTTTTCTCCAGGCTTTTTCTTAAAAGCAACCCCGCGGCCCATCACCACGAGTTCTGTACCGTCCGTCTGGTAGACACTAATTACATTATTGTTGATGACCTTTGCTATTTTCATCTCGATCCCCCGTTCCATATGCCAGCAAGAGCCACACCTATTCCATCCTGTTTCTGACAAACAGAAAAAACCAAAGCTCAACAAATAAACAAGACTGTAATATCCGCTTATTCGTGGCTTAGGTTTTGCCTGCCTATGCAGTAACAATCCTAAAAATGATGGAATTGCGTCAAGTATAGCCCGAAGAGGGTCGATTGTCAACGCTTTCAACCAAGAAACGAAGACCGGACATCCCCATACTTACGGGATGTCCGATCTATTTTCTTGTGGGACGTTACTCTCCCAGATTCTCGCCATCGGAATGAATTACGTTTTTGTACCAGTGGAAGCTTTTCTTTTTAATCCGGTTCAGCGAGCCGTTGCCTTCGTTATCCCGGTCCACATAAATATAGCCGTAGCGTTTTTTCATCTCTCCAGAGGAAGCGCTGACGATGTCAATAGGACCCCAACTCGTATAACCGATAATCTCAACCCCATCCTGAAGAGCCTCGCCCATTTCCGCAATATGCCGCTTCAAATAGTCGATCCGGTAATCGTCGTTGACTTCTCCTTCAGGAGAAACCACGTCGTTGGCACCAAAGCCGTTTTCCACCACAAACAGAGGCTTTTGGTAGCGGTCGTGCAATTGGTTTGCCGTGATACGGAACCCCTTCGGATCAATCGTCCAGCCCCAATCGGACTTGTCCAGATACGGGTTGGATACGGAGCCAAACACATTGCCGCTCGTCATGTTTTTGACAACTTCCGGGTCTGTGCTGGTCGTCCGGCTAGAATAATAACTGAATCCGATATAGTCAACGGTATGATGCTTCAAAATGTCCGCGTCGTCCGGTTCCATCTCGATGGAGAGTCCATGATCCTTGAAGAAGCGCTTCGCATAACCAGGATATTCCCCGCGTGACTGCACGTCAATGAAGAAGTAGGACTCGCGGTCTTTTTCCATTCCTTGATAAACATCTTCGGGATTACACGTATACGGATAGAAGCTGCCGGCAGCCAGCATACAGCCAATCTTGGCGTCTGGAATGATCTCGTGGCACGCTTTTACAGCCAATGCACTTGCAACAAGCTGGTGATGTGCAGCCTGATACTGAATTTGTTTGACGTTTTCACCTTCTTGAAATACAAGCCCGGCACCAATAAACGGCAAATGGAGCAGCATGTTAATTTCGTTGAACGTCATCCAATATTTCACTTTATCTTTGTAACGGGCGAATACTGTTTTGGCATATGTTTCAAACAAAGCAACCAGTTTTCGGCTTCGCCAGCTGCCGTATTTATCAATCAGATTTACCGGTACGTCAAAATGAGCGAGGGTAACCACTGGCTGGATGCCATGTTTAAGCAATTCGTCGAACAGATCATCGTAAAATTGTAACCCGGCTTCATTCGGCGTGGCGTCTTCTCCCGTTGGGAAAATACGGGCCCAGGCAATGGAAACACGCAGCGCCTTGAAACCCATTTCCGCAAATAACGCAATATCCTCGCGATAGCGATGGTAAAAATCAATCGCTCCGTGAGAAGGATAGAATTCGCCTTCGAGCGGAATGAGCGAGGGAACATTCCCCTGCATGATACTTCTTCTTTTCTCTCCAGTCGGCAACAGATCCACCAGGCTCAATCCTTTGCCGTCTTCCAGATAAGCACCCTCGGCCTGATTGGCAGCAAGAGCACCACCCCATAAAAAGTCTTTCGGAAAAATAAAGCTGGACATAAACGTTCTCCTTCCAAATGTGTGATGGGGGAAAGCCGAAAGGGGTTGGAGAAATAAAAAAACCCAAACTAGCCCAGATACACGTGTAGTGTAGACAAGCCGGTTCAGGTTATGCCCTAACGGTAACATCCCATGAAAAGGTTATACGTATTTGATTGAAACTCTAACAAAGATTTGGAAGCCTGTCAAATTGATTTGATGCTACAATCGACAAATATATAGTTATTTCCACTAGTTTCGCTGTCTCATCGCCTCAAAAAGCAGCACCGTGGAGGCCATCGCTGCGTTCAGCGATTCCGCCTGCCCCTGCATCGGGATGAACACCGATTCATCCACCATACGTGCGGTAGCAGCGGAAATACCTTGGCCTTCGTTCCCAATCACAAACCAAGTAGAAACACGCAAATCAACGGCATAGCACGACAGACTTGCGTCCAGCGAGGTGCTGATCAGTCGGGCACCTTTGCTTTTAGCCTGTGGCAAAAGCTCCTCCAGACTGCCCTCAATCACGGGCAGGTGAAAAAACGATCCCATCGTAGAGCGGATCGTCTTCGGGTTGTACAGGTCGGCGCAGCCGTGACCCAGAATGACGCCTGCGGCTCCGGCGGCGTCGGCACTACGGATGATGGTGCCTACATTGCCGGGGTCCTGTACCCCGTCCAGCACCATCACCAGCGCATCCGGCTGCTCCAGCAACGCCGGGAATGCGCCGCGCTCCTCCTTGTGCACGATAGCAAAAACGGACTGCGGTGTCTTCGTATCGGTGCATTTGGCAATGACCGCCGCCGACACGGGAACCCATTCCACCGGCTGGTCTGCTTGGTCCAGGCCATTCAACTCGGCAGGAATGCCCTTGTCCAAATCATAGGCAACGCTTTCGACAACCGCGTTCGAACGCAGCGCTTCCTGCACCAGATGAATGCCCTCGACGATATATTTATGCTGCCGGGTGCGATGCTTTTTTTCCAGCAGTTGTGCCCATTCTTTTACACGTGTATTGTTTGGTGAAATGATTTCCATTCGTTATCCGTCCGTTCCTTTATAAATAAATGATTTATCATCACACTGCAAAAGCTAGCTCCAGCTTGGTTAAATCATCCTTGTGGCCTACAATAACAAGCACATCCCCCGTCTCCAGCCGATCTTCAGCATAAGGGGAGATATTCATTTCCTGATCTCGGCGAATCGCCATCACGTTACAGCCAAAACGAGCGCGTATATCAAGTTCCTTCAAATTTTTTCCTATCATGGAATCTGCGGCTTTTATCTCCAGAATACTATAATCCTTGGACAGCTCAATATAATCCAGAATATTCGGGGACGTCAAATGATGGGCTACTCGTAACCCCATGTCCCGCTCAGGATAAACCACCTTATCCGCGCCTATTTTTTGCAGCACTTTCCCGTGCAATTCATTTTGCGCTTTTACGATCAGAGCTGGCACCCCCATATCCTTGAGGATTAATGTCGTCAATATACTTGCCTGTATATCTTCGCCAATCGCCACCACAATGACATCAAAATTACGGATGCCAAGTGCTCGTAACGCTTCCTCATCCGTCGAATCGGCAGATACTGCATGTGTCACAATATTCGACATTTCCTGTGTGCGCTGCTCGTCCGAATCAATCGCCAGCACGTCAAAACCCATTTCGCTCAATGCAGTGGCAACACTGGAGCCAAAACGACCCATGCCGATTACCGCATACTGCTTCTTAGCCATTCCTTCCTTACCTCCCGATCACCATACTGTCCGTCATAGTATAGCATAACCCGCCAAAAACATAAATTTGGCATGCTTATGCCAAATGCTTCTTCATGTATACCGGGCAGCAGCCCAAGCCATAATACATCCGACAACGATTACAAACATACGGGAGGTACACATGCCCATTACACTGGATTTACGACAAGCCATTGTTCACAAAGTTCACGGCAAATCAGAAGCTGATCTTACCGATATGATTATCGGGTCAGTGGATGGACCAGAGGCCGCTTTGCCCGGATTGGGTGTCATTCTTGAGGTGGCATGGAAGCACATGAACCAGACCCAGCAACAAGAGTTTGTCCACCTGGCACATGAGCAGCTTGATAAAATCAAGCCCGTCCCGCTAACCTAAGTCCTATATTCAAACTTTTGTTCAATCCTGCTTCATCCTACTGGCCGTATACGAGAATAGTCCACTCGCCGTAACACCGAGTGGACTATTCGTTGTACAGATCAAATAACAATTTTCATTCCTGTCCTGCTTATCAAATCCTAATCTTATGGAGCCATCTCCAAAAACTTAGCTGTAGGATTTTTCTCTATAGCTGTCCGCATCGCATACTCATTTTCGAACAAGGCAACATAATTGCCCTTCTTGTCCTTCACCAACGTAGAGTTAATACGGAATTTGCTTGGATCAATCTGATCATCCACAATCCAGCGTGCAAACTGGAATGGCATACGCTGAAGCTGTACATCAACTCCATATTCACCCTTCATGCGGTACTCAAATACTTCAAATTGCAGTTGACCGACAACGCCCAGCAACGTATCGTCAAAGCTTACCGTACGGAACACCTGAATCATACCTTCCTCGGTCAACTGGTCAATACCCTTCAAATACTGCTTGTGCTTCAAGGCATTTTTCACCGTTACCTTGGCAAAAATCTCAGGCGAGAAGGTTGGCAACTCATCAAATACAACCTCTCCACCTTGACTAAGGGAATCCCCAATACGAAAAATACCCGGATCAAACAAGCCGATAATATCGCCCGGGAAAGCTTCCTCGACAATATCGCGGTCCTGCGCGAGAAACTGCTGTGGTTGGGACAACTTAATCTCCTTGCCCATCCGTACATGCTTAACACTCATCCCCCGTTGGAACTTACCAGACACAATACGCAGGAATGCGATGCGGTCACGGTGAGCCGGGTTCATGTTTGCTTGAATTTTAAATACATAGCCGGTAAATTTCTCGTTCGTCGGCTCGATTTCCCCCGCTGTACTGTGACGCGGCTCCGGCTTAGGGGCAAGCTGAAGAAAGTTTTCCAAAAACGTTTGAACTCCAAAGTTATTAATCGCACTACCGAAGAATACAGGCGTTAATTCCCCGCGCTGTACTTTCTCCATGTCAAAAGGGTCACCCGCAACATCGAGTAACTCCAGATCCTGACACAATTGGTCATGCAAATATTCACCCGCCATTTCGCGAATGATTGGATCATTGTAACCCTCCACTTTTTGTACCTTGATCGTGGAATGGTCGTCTCCCTGAAACAGCTCGACCTGATTTTTGACACGGTCATAGACACCACACAACTCACGTCCTGTACCAATTGGCCAGTTCATAGGCACCGAACGGATGCCGAGCACCTGCTCCAGCTCCTCCATCAGATCAAAAGGACTGCGTCCCTCACGGTCCAGCTTGTTAATGAAGGTGAAAATCGGAATGCCACGCTTGGCACAAACCTGAAACAGCTTAATCGTTTGCGCTTCCACACCCTTCGCTACATCAATCAGCATGACTGCGCTATCCGCTGCTGTTAATGTACGATAAGTGTCTTCACTAAAATCCTGGTGACCTGGGGTGTCCAGAATGTTAATGCGATGCCCATTATAATCAAATTGCATAACTGAGGATGTGACCGAAATTCCCCGCTGCTTTTCAATCTCCATCCAGTCACTCGTGGCGTGCTTGCTTGCCTTACGCGCTTTAACTGAACCGGCAAGACGAATCGCGCCCCCGAACAGCAGCAGCTTCTCCGTCAGTGTCGTTTTCCCCGCATCCGGGTGAGAAATAATCGCAAACGTGCGCCGTTTGTCGACTTCCTGTTGAAGTATATCCAGTGTTTTACTCATTTCACATATCCCTTCATGATCAAATCCATTGCGTTCCTGCTCAAGCTATTCATAAAAAGGCCATGATGCACGCCTGTTTTCGTAATTTCATCGGTGCTATCGGTTTCTTTACCGTTAGATCCAGTATTCGGCGTACTCCGTTACCATATTCATTATAAATACGATCTATTTACATGTTTTAGCCTGCCTTTAACGTATAATCAGTTGCAAACTGAAAACCTGAGACTAAGTTATTATAGCACACTCCGAACGCAAAGCATCCCCTTACATCCTGAACAGGACGTAGGGGGATGCTGAACAATTATCAGGATTACTGAGTGCCGCCTACCCGCCAGATGACATTATCTTCATCCTGGCCACTGACTGGCCACCATTTGAAGCCATCTTGCTCCAGCAGCTTATGAGCTCCTTCCGGTCCCCATGAGCCTGCAGCATAGGTTTCCAGCGTATCCGGGGCTTGTTGCCATGCTTTGGCGATCCGATCCACGAATCTCCATGCTGTCGCAACCTCATCCCAACGCGTGAAGTACGTAGAGTCCCCTTCAATCGCGTCCATCAACAACCGTTCATAAGCCTCAGGTGAGTTGATGCCGACCATACAGCTTTGGCAGAAATCCATAGCCAGCGGTTCAATATCCGATTCCGAACCCGGCTTCTTGGCATTAATTTTGATGTAAATGCCCTCCATCGGATTAACCCGGATCACGAGCAAGTTCGGTTCCAGCTTATGCTTTTGACCAAGATATACGTTCGTAGGCATGCTCTTAAATTCCACAACGATTTCGGTTGTCTTTACAGGAAGACGTTTGCCAGTACGAATGTAGAAAGGAACCCCTGCCCAACGGAAATTATCCACAAATACGCGTGAAGCAAAATAAGTCTCTGTGCTCGACTGTGGATCAACCTTGTCCTCTTCACGATACCCCGGCAACTGCTGACCGCGATAGCTTCCTTCCGTGTATTGACCACGTACCACATTAGTCAACACATCCTCTGCGGATTCAAAAGGACGCAACGAACGCAGCACTTTCACCTTTTCATCACGGATATCCTCAGGGAGCAAACGACTCGGTGGTTCCATTGCAATCATCGTCAGCATTTGCAGCATATGGTTCTGTCCCATATCCCGCAGAGCGCCGGAATGATCGTAATAACCTCCGCGTTCCTCTACGCCCACGGTTTCACTAAGCGTAATTTGCACATTGGAAATATGCTTATTATTCCACAATGGTTCAAAGAAGGCGTTTGCGAAGCGGATGACTTCGATATTTTGCACCATTTCCTTACCAAGATAGTGATCAATCCGATAAATTTCTTCCTCTTCAAATACTTCGCGTATTTCAACATTCAGCTCTTGCGCAGATTCCAGGTTATAACCAAACGGCTTCTCAATGACAAGACGATTCCAGCCCTTGCCATCCATCATACCGCCTTCTTTGAGGCTCTCCGATACGCTTCCAAACAGTTCAGGGGCCAAAGCCAAATAAAACAAACGGTTCCCCGGAATGCTGAATTTCTTCTCTATGGTCTCTGTCTGCTGTTTCAGTTCATGAAATCCTTCGACATTGTTGATATCCAGTGATTTATATTCAAAATGCTCGGCAAATGCCTGCCATTCTTGATCGTTTTCTGCCTTGTAACGGCTAAACTCCTGTATCGAAGCGTACAGGTCATTACGGAATTCTTCCTCTGTGCGAGGGCGTCTCGCTACGCCAATAACGGCAAAATCCTCACCCAGCTTCCCTTCGCGGTACAAGCTGTAGATCGCAGGAAAAAGCTTGCGGCGGGCCAAATCGCCCGTAGCACCAAAAATAAATAACACAGCGCCTTGCATCACAACAGATTCATTATTAGGTATGTCAGCCATGAAGTACCTCATTCTTCCCATGACAAGATTCCGCTTCCACAACCCTCGAAATCCGCATGTAGTATTGTGTATATTTATTCAAGATCATACTTGATTTTCGACAAACATGGAACTGAAGATTTGATGACATTTTAGCATATTCAGCATGGATAAGCTATCCGATGAATCATAAATTTACCTTATAAGTCAGTATTCTATCGTAATCAGCGGAAAACCGATCGTAATACGAGTATCCTGATGCTCCTCATCTTCATGCACAGCCATCTGCATATGCACCTGATGCTCACCACTTTGAACTGTCAGAGGTAGCTTCGGTGCTTCATAGGATACAGCTACCGTCGTCGCATCTGTATATCTTTCTTTTGCTTTCATGGACAAGCTTCCTGCTAAACGTGTCTCTGTCAGCTTCATCAGTTGGTCCACGGGCTCATTTGATTTCAGCGAATGCTGAATGGACGTATTCCATACTGCTTGTACTCCCACAGCCGCCAATTGTTCAGCACAAAGTTCATGCAGTCGGATTAACTGCTCACGTCCTGCATTGCTACTCTCAAGTTGAACGACCGTATACCATTGACCAGCTAGCTGTTCCATCACATTTAAGCGGATTTTCAGTTCTCCGCTACTGCCAACAGATCGATACACCGTGTGTCCATTTTCCTCAACCTTGCTTACGGCGGGAATATTCAGTTGATCGGCTATCCGGGCCGCCATGGCTGCTGGATCATCACCGTAAGAAGTCCAGTTACCTTGCCATTTCACAACCAGCTTATCCAGTGTACCAGGAGCCTGATCCGAGACGGTCAATACAGAGCGCAAGTCCGTTCCTGCCTTGAGGGAATCATATCCGGTAGCTTGAAACGTCCCGTAACGCCAGCCTACCAGTAACAGCAACGTTCCGAACACCGCGATAGCGACAATCCCTTTTTTGATGACCTCTGCTTTTAACATCATGGTTCCTCCCGCTCCACAAGCATCCGATTCCTGGAGGCACATTCTGGATGTTTTTTTCGGCTGGCTTGGATTCTATCAATCTATCAATAGCTTTCCCGTTGCAAGAGGTTTTATACACGCTAGAAGCAGAAGAACATCTTTTAAAAATATTCGTTCACCTGCTGGGTGTTCGACCATACATTATAGGCAGCGTGAGAATAGACTATGATCACAACGTATCTTATTCAGAAAGAGGTGAAATCATGTTTCCCATATATCCTGTAAATGAAGCCAATGTGGCACCTCACGGTGGACGTCTGGTCTGTGCTGTTCTGCATGACGGTACACGACATGTTGGCATTCTCAGCGGGTGTGGCAAAGGTAAGCTGATGCTGAACGGATATCCATCCTCCTTTTCTAATAGTCTCTACGCCGGAAACTATAATAACAAGGGAAAACAAGAAGCCAAGAAGATATCCTCCAAAAAGAAAAAAAGAAATTCTAAAAACAAAGCAAATTCCTCTGCCAAAATAAGCAGTTTAATCAAACCCACTAGGGAGCCCCTGAGTCCGTCCCCTCCCTATGACACAGGTGGATTTGCTGGAAATGGTGGACCAGGCTATGGCGGCGGATATGGTGGATATGGATACGGAGCCGGACTTGCGCTGGATTTGGCCTTAATCGCCTTTCTGTTCTTACTTATTTAAATAACGTTTTAAGGACCGAAAAAAACCGGAGAGCTACTACAAGTCTCCGGTTCGTTGTATTCACCTATTTAATTTGGAACCTGTTCAGCAGCGTAAAATGACTCCATTCTTTTGTATTTCATAGTATCAGTCCGTTCTACACGCTACTCCGCTAATCCGTTTTTGTAGGCATAGATTGCCGCCTGTGTGCGGTCCTCTACCCCCAGCTTGGCCAGAAGGTTCGTGACATGAAATTTCACTGTCTTGATCCCGATGATCAGCTCATCTGCAATATCCTGATTGGATTTACCCTGTGCCAACAGCCGGAGTACTTCCATTTCACGATCCGTCAGTTCCGCATGCGCAGGCGCTTCAGCCTGCGGCTGGCGAAATCGATTCATCATCTTGGAAGCCACCTGCGATTCCAGCACGGACTGTCCGCGTGCCGCTGCACGGATCGCATCCGCAACCTCGGATGCACGGGAGGTTTTGAGCAGATAGCTGAACGCGCCCGCTTCAATAACCGGATACATTTTCTCATCGTCCAAATAACTCGTCAGTACGATGACCTTCGTCTCTGGAAGCAGGCGTGTCACTTGGCGAGTCGTCTCGATTCCATCCATGCCGTCCATAACCAGATCCATTAAAATCACGTCCGGCTTGTATTCCGTAGCCAGTCGTATGCCTTCTTCCCCGCTCCCGGCCTCGCCTACCACTTCAATGCCTTCTTCCGTGCCCAACACCGCCGCCAGACCAATCCGCACCATTTCATGGTCGTCTACCAGCAGTACGCTAATCGGCAATTCCGTTTCCATGATCATCGTTCCTTCCGCTTTCATCATTTATAACCGGCACCGATACCTCAATTCGTGTTCCTTTCTCCGGAGCCGTTATATACTGTATAGCTCCTCCAATCTCGCTGACCCGCTCCTGCATCGTGGACAATCCATACGAAGTCTGCTTTTTCTCGTCCAGCTCGAATCCAATTCCGTTATCCCTAATCGTTAACCGAACGGAATCCGGGCGTTGCACGATACGAATCTCCATGCGGCTTGCTTTGGCATGACGCAACGTATTAGACATAGCTTCCTGAACGATGCGAAACAAATGGTTCTCAATGCCTTTAACCAACTGTACTCCGCTCTCCATCTCAAAATCAATCTCCATGGGAACCTTGGCCTGCAATTCCTGTATTAAATCACGTAATCCCTGTTCCAGCCGCTTGCCTTCCAAATAAACAGGTCGTAAATGAAGCAGTAACGCCCTCATTTCGGATTGCGCCACCGAGGACATTTCTTCAATCAATGCAACCTGACGCTGCGCCTTATCAAAATCCTTATCCAGCGTCCTGCCTACAGCCGTCGCCGTCATCGAAATGGCGAACAATTGCTGCGACACTGCATCATGTAGCTCCCTCGCCAATCGCTGCCTTTCCTCGACAATCGCGGTTACTCTGGCCTGCTCTGCCAGCTGTGCATTGTTGGTGGACAGGCGTTGCAAAGAAGTAACCTGCTCTTGCCATTTGTGCCCGATTCGCTCCAGTTGCTCACCCAGCCTGCCCAACTCATCATGACCCAGTGGCGGCAGCTCCCGGGCAGGGGTCCCCTTTTCCCACATCAGCAGCGTCTCCCGCAGCTTTTCCAGCCTGCTTTTGAAGCGGTAGCTCTCATAAAAACCGTATATTGCCCCGGTGCCAATCAGTACCATGACGACGGCTCCCACAAATTTCAATATCATTCCCCAGGTTGGGAACGACTTCACATATCCATATGTATACAGCATATAAAAAACAACTACGCCCACAACAACACACAGGAGGATACCTTCACCCATACTGCGGGTTACCATGTTGGACGTTTTTTTATGATTCATCCCGGCTCCTCCTGATCAATAAAATCGGACGCGCACATCGCCCGCCAAATACGAAATGACAAACTTCACTTTATATTCACTCTGTGCATAATTGGGTGACTTCCAAACCAGACGATTGAGCATACCCGCCTCATGATCACGGTCAAATTGAATCTGCCCGAACAACACGAACATTTCCACCTCTACACCGTAATTATCCGGTAGCGTGATGTCAATATCACCGAAGATCCCCTGCAAAAATATAACGGGTTCACGTTCTTCCGGAAGTGCCAACGTCAAATCAGCATCCACATCCCCAACCACATGCCATATACTTGTGCTGCGCAAGCTCCACGGCACTTCGTCCCATTTATGATTGGATATAAAATTGTGCTTGAATATCGAGCTTTGACCCTTATGCAGCTTTCTTGAACGTGAATAGAATGCAGCTAGCGACCCTAGAGTTACTACCACAAAAAGAAATAAATGATCCAGTACGAGCAGCCCTGCCCCAATTGCGAGCATTGTATAGCCCTTTTTGATTTTGGAATTACGAATCTTATATATTCCGGCCAACATCAGGATCAGTGCAATCACGGAGAGGAAGCCAATCCACTGACCGAATAAAATGATAATCCCGATTGCGATACCTGCCAGTGCCAAGACTGATTTCCTTTTCTCCATGCTGCACCCCCTTTATTTATACAGGAAGGAAAAGCCATAGTGGCGCGACATTCCGCCATATGGCTTTCCCGAACCATACAGATTGAGCACTATAATTGACCAGTGTCCATTCCATACAGCATATCATAATGTCTTATTTTCGAGTAGTCAGTCCTTCTTTATATCTACTGGTTTAGCACCCGTTTGAATTTTGGATTTGAGCTGTTGAAGCTGCTCATTCACTTTGAACAGTTTTTCAGCCTCTGCCGGATTGACGTACGCTTCTCCCGGAGCTTGACGGTAAGGGGCACGCAGTACGTCAGCTTCTGCTTCCATTTGCATGATTTTTTCTTCCATGCGGTGAAAGCCCAGCGAAGCAGATCCGCTTTCAATCGTGTGCAGACTGTTGATTTGCGACATTTGTTTTTTGGCTTTTGCCATTTGAGCGCGGGATACCAGCTCATTGCGCTTGTTGCGCATTTTGTAGAACTCATCCTTCATGTCGTGAAGCTGTTGCACCAATTCTTTGGCTTGAAGCTCGGCTTGCGTGTGCAGGTCGCGGTATTCATCTTGTTTTTGTGTAAAATAGATCTTTTCGCCCAGCAGCTTGCGCGCTACTTCCTCCTGGCCGTTCCGCAATGCGGATTCTGCTTGTTGTTCACGCTCATTAGATACTCTTACTGCTTCCTCCAAGCGCTGTTTCATGCGACGTTCATTTGCCATTTGCTTGGCAACCGTTACTTCTGCCTCGTGAATTTCCGCTTCCATATCACGCAGATATTGGTTTAGCATAATAATCGGGTCTTCCACTTTATCCAGCACTTCATTCACCGATGCTCTTGTCATATCCTTCATTCTTTTAAAGATTCCCATTATTTACGATCTCCCTTCTCGAATTGCTCTACTTTTTTGCGTAACTCTGCCAACTCTTTTTTCATTGCTTTTCTCTCGATATCTTCCATCATGGAATCCAGATCACTGTTAGGACCTGTGTTAAATTTGGATGAATGACGGGCATCTTGACCAAAAGATTGGCTCGGATTACCGTATGCTCCGCCCTGATTGTAACCAGTTCCCGGTCCGTACTGTGAACCGGTGCTGTTCCCGCCATAATAGCGTGAATCCTGTTGATTGTAAGGCCCACTGTTGGGACCAAATCCTCCATCATAAGGAGATCTCGGCTCCTTGGAGATAACCAGCGCCGCAATTACATACAGCATAAATGTGGTTCCTGCTGTTATAAAGAAACTGATCACAACCAGAATACGAATCCAAGTTGAGTCCATCCCTGTTGCGTCAGAAAGACCGCCGCATACACCTGTTAATACTCTATCCCGGTTTGATCGGTAAATTCGGGTCATAATCAACTTACTCCTTCCCGCTGTTGTTCAGCTTGCTCTTCAGTCTCGCCCACTCTTGTTCGAGCAGCGATTCGCCGCCATGGGCATCCTGCGTGTGACCGCCTTCTCCCCGCCGCAAATCACGCAAGCTCAGCGTTTCTGCTTCCATATCGGCTACCCGATCTTCCAAGCGGTTGAACATTCGGGGAACATTTCGTCCACCGTATGTACCTGCCCGTTCGTTCATCTGCTGCTGGAGTCTCAACGTTTGTACACGTGCCGCATAATACTGGCGCTTACTGTTTACCGTTTGATATTCCATTTTTAAGGTATCTAGCTGATGCTCCAATTCACGTAGCGATTCACGGCTCTGCTCCCACAGCTCTCTATACTGCTCTTCTTTTTCTGCATACAGCATTTTTTCCTGAAGGGCCAGCTTTGCAATGTGTTCTTCATCTGCCTTTAAAGCCAGCAGCGCCTGTTCCTCCCGTTTAATCTGCATGGACACTGCGTGATCCAGCTGTTGCTTCATCTGTCTTGTGTGCACTGCATATTGCTGATGAAGCTTTTCCGCTTCGGCAATATCCTCGCGGGTGTTATACAAGAACTGATCAATCAGTTGTATCGGTTCTTGACTTTGTTCCAAATGCTCATTGAAGGTCGCTACGGTAATATCACGCATTCTACGAAACACACTCATTTGCGTCTGCTCCTTTCACATTTCGTATTTTCATATCTTCATACTTCGTTTCTGTAATTCACATTACCCGCGAATCCATCAATCTCAGTAACGTCTTCTGCGGTCACTCAGCAGTGAAACACCAAATATGATTAAACCAATTGCCAGCAGCGGCCCCAAAAGCCATGACAGTTTGCCGAGTAAAACCAGTACCCCGATTACAAGTACGATCCAGCCGAAGACCACATTTCCTCTTTTCACACCGTAGTAACCTAGCATGATCATCGCTATCGGGATTAAGTAACCGATCAAGTGTCCTATAAAGTAACCGAAAAATGGAGTAAACTTACCGAGCAGCATAATCGAACCCAATACAATCAGTACAATAGCCAACCCATTCCCTTTGTTAACTCTCATCATCTCTCACCGCCTTTCACTGTGTCTTGCTTATGTCCTTATTGTACGCTGATCCGGAGTTCGCCAAAACGGACCCCAGACGGTTTTTGAACCTAGACCTAAGTCGGGGGTGCATACAGACCTGCGGCTATCACCCTCTATGTTGTTCTGCCGCACGGGCTGTTGGTTGTTGCTCACCCGCTTGCTTGGAGCGTAGTGAAAGGACGAGACAAGCCAGTAACGCTATAGCTGCAACCATATAAGGCAAGTTAATATGAACATCGAACAGCAGTCCTGCAATCAGTGGTCCGATCACATTACCCAAACTTGTATAAGATGAGTTCATTCCAGCCACGAACCCCTGCTCGTCCCCGGCCTGCCGTGATAAGGATGTGCTTACCGCCGGACGAAGAATGTCCATGGCCAGAAAAATGATGAAGGTCGTCAGCATAATCATGGCGTACTGCTCGGCAAACAGTGTCAGAAAAATGAATAGTCCCGCAACTGCCAGACAGATATGAATGACCTTTTTCTCGCCAAAACGATTAATAATCCAGCCAAATATAGTCGCTTGGACAACTGCCCCCAGAATGGAACCTGTGGTTATAATGATGGCAATATCCACTGGCGTAAAACCATATTTATGATCTACAAACAATCCGAACACCGTTTCAAAGTTAGCCAGCCCAAAAGCAACCACAAACACAATGACCAATCCCATGAAATAAGGAGAACGATACGACTTGGCAAACTGCTGCAAAAGGTTTTCCTTTTGCCGCGGAAGCTCTCTATTATCCCGTTGCTTTTCCTTGCTTAAGGATTCGGGTAGCACTAGCAAAGACAAGATAGCGGCTATCCCCGCAGCTCCTGCGGCTGCAAAAAAGGGAATACGTATGCCGTACGTGGCCAGCAAACCACCAATGCCTGGTCCGATAATAAACCCAGTGTTAATCGCCGCGTTAATCATCCCCATTCCCTGGCCTCTTTCCTCGAATGAGGTCACGTCAGCGACATACGCCATTATAGAAGGAGTAAGCAGCGCGGCCCCCGCCCCACCCATGATTCGAGCTACAAACAATGTAGGTACAGAACTAGCCAGCCCAAAGACAAGCTCGGATAACATAAAAATAAACATACCCGAAACAATCAATTTTTTACGTCCATAACGATCAGACCACTTGCCCGCCAATGGTGATAATAAAAGCTGTGTCAGGGCAAAAGCCGCGACCATCAGTCCCATCGATGAGCCATTCATTCCCAGCTCGCTTATAAATTTAGGTAATACGGGAACAACCAATCCAATTCCCATGAATGCCAAAAAGATGTTAAGCATCAGTAACAGCATAGCTCCCCGATTTCGTGTCAGCATAGACATGTTTCAACCCTTCCTTTTCCTGTGTATCTTTTATTATTTATCATTTCTTAAACTTGCTTACCGTATCTTCGGAAACAATAAAACTTAAATTGTTTTATTAGTTTTCTTATAAAAAAATGACCTCTTCAAATATGTAACATATTGTTGAGGCCATTTTCTATTTTTCGACCAGTCCAAATAACAATATATCTACAATAGAATAAATAGCATCCTCTACCGTCACGCTGTTATCCAGAAAAAATCGCTGATCAAGCGTTAAATTTATAGAATCAATAATAAGTCTCATGATGAGAGCCTCGTTTTTATTTACAATAATCCCTTCCTGGATGCCCTGCTGGATTAATGTTCTGATCTGGGGCCAATCATTCAAATCGGTATACATCCTTTTCCAATGCTCAGGATAATATTTTTTCATTTGATCCAGTATTCGCAAATCATAAAACTCATAATATTGCGGTATGACCCTGATCGACTGCTTAATCTTCTCTAGCAAGGTTAATTGATCGTTTTCGACAATTTGCTCGGTTTTTCGAATCATATCATCATTCGTACGCTCTATAAGCGTTTCTAAAATGAGTGTTTTGGACGAAAAATGCTCATATAAGGTGCGCTTACTAATAGCAAGTCTTTTCGCAAGATCATCCATGGTAAATTTCAAACCGCTTTCATGCGCCTCCTCCACAAAAGCTTCTAAAATCCTTTCCTTCATATTCATCCCTCATTCCTTTATACCAAATAAAACTATAAACGTTTTTTCAGTACCAATATCCTACTACATAATTAAAAAACCCGTCAAATTTACATTGCTCTAAAACATAAATATAATAAAAAGGAGGGGCCCTGAAGCCCTTTTCAACCGCTTTGTAAGTCAAAAGTTTAGAGCCCGTTACAGCATGTTATCAAAAAAATATCCCTCCAAAATTTTGAATCCTGAATTAGTCAGGATCTAAAAATCGGAGAGATTTTTTTAATGGCAGACTTTTGAATGCTGAAATATGTTGATTCATGCTTGGTATTATTAGCTCCCTTTCCTTCAACAAAGAAATTCGTAAAATCACCTTAGGTTAGCTGTGGGTATATCGCGGCAACACCGCCGGCAAGACCGCTTTGGACAGTGCGGCTCACGTTGTCGGCGATAATTTCAAAACTATCGGATTCTAAACCATCGATAGCCAATTTTGCAATATCCGCAGGATTGGATTTGGGAGCTTCAATGCCTGCCGTCATGTCTGTGTCCATAAATCCCACATGCAAGCTAGCTACCCTCACTTTTTGAGGATACAGATTTAAGCGCAGTGCGTTTGTCATTCCCCACTCTGCCGCCTTTGCAGCCGTATACGCGCCTTCACTTCCCATACTAACCCAAGATAATACGGAAAGAATATTCAGAATTGAACCCCCGCCATTCTTTGCAATAATAGGCGCGAAAGCACGAACCATGGATAATGTGCCAAAGACGTGTGTATTAAACTCCAAGTGTATTTTATCGAGATCTCCGTCAAGCAAAGAAGCGCCTGTAGACGTGCCTGCATTATTGATCAGAAGCGTAACATCCTTAGCTGCCAGAATAGCTGCAGATACCTCTTGAGGATTGGTAATATCAAGTTTTACAGGTGTTACACCGGGAATGTCAACGGAATCCGGATTTCTTGCACCAGCATAAACCTTAGCCCCTCTGGATAGAAGTTCAAGTGCAAGTTGACGACCAAGACCTCGGTTCGCACCGGTGACAAAGGCGACTTGTTCAGAAATATTCATTTTTTTATGCTCCTTTAGTTGTTTTTGAGTATAACAGAACATCTTACTCTTCTGAGCTATTCATCATGCCATAAATGCAATTAATGAAGTTAGCTACTATAAACAGATATATAGAACGCTCATTCGTTACATGATATAGCTATAGGGAAAAGAGGAGGTTCAACTATACAAGAACGAACATTCTAATAAAGAGAAAAAATAAATACTACCCTCGAAATCAGAGGAGAATTCACCATTCTGCTGCCTCTAATATACTTGAGTAAAACGAGCCTTTTCCCTTTATCCAATGGCTCCTTGCCATTCCATTTCCCTCCCATCACCAATATACCATATTGAGAACGATTGGTAAAGAATTTACTTCTAGCATAAGTCATTGTTAAAGTACCACTGATCTTCGCTATTCAGATCAGCGGCTTTAAGACTCATATTATTTCCTTTTCAATCTAAAATGCTCAGTGTGGTATTAATAATACCGAATAACTTCTCTTGACTGGTTGCTGTTTTGACCATCGTACGTAACCCTAACCAAGCATTCATGAAGTAATGAGAAAGGGCTTCAGGGTCAAGCTGAGCTTCGAATTCACCTGTTTGTTGACCAATAAGAATGAGATTATATAACAACTTCTCCGTTTTTGAATAGCTATCTTCAACTAAGGAGGCAACTTCTGGATCTAATAATCCCAGCTCCACACCCGAATTAACGATGAAACACCCTTGGGGGTCTCCTTTTTTCTGTAGAGTGGACTCAAAAAATTGTCGAATTAATTCCTTAACCGGTTCTTGCTTGTCAACCAATAATCTCATTTTGTTGTTTTGAATAGCCTCGTATCGTTTGAGTGCATTCATAAATAAAGCATGCTTATCCCCAAAAGTATCATAGATGCTTTTTCTGTGAATTCCCATAAAGTCGACTAATTCTTGCATCGAGGTTTTCTCGTACCCTTGCATCCAAAAGAGTTGTATCGCTTTATCTAATACTTCATTAACTTCAAATTCTTTATATCTTGCCATTTCCATCACCTCATGCATTCATTATACATTTAAGTAGATGATCAGCAAACGTGAGGGTAAAACTCGAAAAAAATCAAGCGTGCGCTTTCGAAGCCTTGAAGTATATTCGAACAACCGAAAAACAGTTCGATTTATCAACTTTATGTTGTTGTTTCTCCCTCTTGTATAGTCATAAGAATCTTTCCTTGAGCTGTCCCTTTAACGCCCGCTACATATGTTTTGATCAATACTTGATGTTTGTTTATTCCAGGAATAGGCAAATCGTTGATGTGAGCTTCTAGCTTTTTTGAGTAGCCGTATATTTGTACTGCTTTCATCATTTTCTCCTTAAAAATTAATAATCACCTTCCCTTTTGGACGTCCATTTGCGACTAGTTCTAGCGCTTCATTAACGTTGCCTATGGTAAATAGTGTTGGATGAATCGGTGGAACAATGTTGTTTTTTTCAATGATTTTGGTAATCTCTTTTAGTTGTGCGCCGTCAGAACGAACGAAGATAAAGCGGTATTCCACGTCGTGTTTCTTGGCTTTGTTGTCATACTTTGCGCCAACAACAGAAAATAGCTTTTGTTTCCACCATGGAAAGTTATTGTCTTCTGCGAAACGTTTATTGGGTCCTGTACGAAGAGAGAGTAATCTTCCGCCCGGTTTAATGATTTTTAATTCATTGTCAAATTCTTCGGCTCCCAAGGTATCAATCACATAATCGACATTCGACAACAAGTCAACATAGTTTTCTTTCGTGTAATCCAAATATTGGTCTGCACCAATTTCCAAAGTGCGTTCTCGCGCTTGTGCGTTGCCACTAACAATGACATTTAGACCCATTGCCTTTGCGATTGGGACAGCCATTTGACCAAAGCTACCCGATCCACCTGGAATGAAAACAGATTTACCAGACTGTGCCTCAAGTTCTTCATGTAGACCTTGATACGCTGTGAGTCCAGTCAGTGCTGCAGCAGCGGCTTCCACATAGGATAAATTTTTTGGCATGGGGGAGATTGCGGCAGCGTCAATTGCGGCATATCCCGCAAAAGCACCAATTTTTTTTAGTGGGAGACGTGTATAGATATCGTCTCCTACGTAAAAGTTTGTCACATTTTTTCCGATTTTTTCGATAACGCCTGCCAATTCATTACCAAGCGTTAATGGGAAATCATAATCTTGAATCAGTTTCACGCTACCTGTGATAACCAACATTTCAAGTGGATTGACCGCTGCAGCTTTGACCTTTACCAAAACTTCGTTGTCAGCAATCTCTGGAATTGGAATGTCATTGACTTGGGCGTGGATTTTTTTTGAGTACTTGGTGATCTGAGCTGCTTTCATGAGTGTTTTCATTTTTAAATCAGCATCCTTCCGTTGAGTTACCTTCATTGGGTTTGTTCACCTTATTATTTTCACTTTCTAAATACCATAATCTAAATGAGCTTGTATTTTTTCAAAGTAGCGATAAGACAATAGTTTTCACTATTTCAATAGAAAAATGAGCACGATACTATACAGATAACCAAACTAATCGTTTCATGAATGCTATTGCTAGCTTCGGGTGCAGATGGATCAAAACACAAAAACCAGTGCTTGACAAAAGATATGGATTTATACGAAAAGCCACCTATTTCTATAATGTTGTAAGTCCTACCCAACACTGATGCGAATCCATGTGTATCATGAGCTGCGTGAACAACCGTTAACGAATATCCAGAGGCTGTCCAATAATTCCGAAGTTCTTCATATAGAAGCCTGGGCTAGAGGCACCTATCCCAAACCCTCCCAACTTGCCATTCCAAAGTTTATATAACTCGCAAAGGTTGCAACGACTCCAGAGTCATCTGGAACTTGACCGCTGAAGCCGGTGTTCCCGTACTCAATCGGTGGAACAGGCATTAAGATCTACATCGGCCCATAGCGTCCGAATGCAGTAAAAGCCTACCAGTACAGTGCAACCCATGCGTCAAGCACTGATTTTTAGATTGATCCAAGAAACTATACAAATATAATTTTATTTGACCTGAGGTTTTTTTCTCATAACATTGATGACTCACAGATAAATTTATGGCGTACAATTTTTTAGTTGTACGCCATTTTTAAACACTACTGTCTATATTGTAGTTTAAGTTTAAAACTACTTTGTTATTTCCTCTATTTCGTTTAAAAAATAGAGAATCACTTCCAGCTTCAAGCTGGTTGTAAAGCGTTGATATTTGCCATATAAGCTATACTTACCCCTTCTGAGATTCTAATTCTTTCAATGTAGGATAATCCGTATAACCCTTGCTTTCACCACCATAAAATGTTGCAGGATCTGCTTCATTTAATGGAGCGCCTGCTTTAAGCCGTTCCACAAAATCTGGATTAGCCAATGACCATCCCCCAATAGGTGCTAAATCAGCAAGACCACTATCGATATCAACGCTAAGATTTTCCAGTGCCCGTCCAGCCCGATTGACTAACAACGGATTCTTCCATAGAGATCGAATGTCTTGAAGCAGTTCTTCGTTTCCGAGGTGCATAATATGAAGGTAAGCCAAATTTAATTTAGCTAATTCTTGCGTCAGGTAACGATAAAGATCAGGACCTTGTTCACCATCTTGAATCCCACCAAGAGGAGTTCCTGGAGAAATACGGAAGCCAGTTCTCTCTGCCCCAATCTCGTCAACGATGGCTTTTGCTACTTCAATCGCGAAGCGAGTACGATTTTCTATAGAGCCACCATATTCATCCGTCCGTGTATTCGAATTTTCTCCGATAAATTGGTTAATCAGATAACCATTTGCTCCATGAATTTCAACACCGTCAGCTCCTGCTGCAATAGCAGCCGCCGCAGCTTTACGATAATCTGCAATGGTCGCTTGAATATCTTCTTTACTCAACTCACGTGGTACGGGGATATCCTGCATGCCTGTAGCCGTAAACGTTTCTAATCCTGGTGCAATTGCAGAAGGTGCAACCGGCTGCCGATGATGAGGTGTATTGTCAGGGTGCGATATACGACCGGCATGCATTAATTGGATATAAATATACCCGCCTGCTTCATGCACTGCATCGGTAACCTTTTTCCACCCTTCAATATGCTTTTCCGTATAGATCCCAGGTGTCCTTAAGTAACCTTGACCATCATCTGAAGGTTGTGCACCTTCCGTAATAAGAAGTCCTAAGGATGCACGTTGAACATAATAAAGTGCAGCCAACTCTCCAGGTGTACCATCTTCTTGCGCTCGACTACGTGTCATTGGTGCCATCGCTAATCGATGAGGCAATTCAATGTTACCAATTTTTGTTTTGCTCCATAATTTCTCCACTTTTATTCCTCCTATTTAAATGAGTTGCACGGATGTACAATTGGATTTAAAATTCTGAAATTACCGGATAGATTTGCCCTCTCAAATTGAAATTATAGTTCTGGTCTACAATTCCTACCACTTCGTTACTATCATAAAGATCCACCATGAAGCCCGCCATTTGCTTCGCAGTGTGATACTTAGGCATGTTTGCTTTAAAATCAAATTCTTCAGCATCTATTGATTTTTTCGCAAATTCCGTTTCCGTTATGGCTGGTGCTAAAACTTTTGCCTTCATTTTCGCACCTTTCAGTTCCAGTTCTTTTGCAAGCCCTTCGGTGAAGGCACTAACATAATATTTAGTTGCAGAATAAGTAACACTGCTAACGGCAACAGCATAACCAAGTGCTGAAGATACGTTAATTAACTGAGTTCCTTCTATATCAGCATAATCGTGTGCATATAGAGTAGAGAGAATTGTTAAGGTTTCTATATTAACACGCAGCATAGCTTCAACTTTATCTAAATTCTGATCCACTACAAAAGAGGATTCACCAAGCCCGGCATTATTAATCCAAGTCTCAATTTGATACTCCTTTAAATCGTTATACAGGGTATAGGCCTGATCAGTAACCGACAGGTCACTTGTAAGAATTACAACGTCTAAATCTGAATTTATTCCTTGAATTTTTGATTTAAGCTCTTCTAATTTTTCCAATCTTCTAGCTACAATAATCAAGTTTTTGCCGCGAGACGCAAAGGCCAATGCTGTCTCATATCCTATTCCTGAGCTCGCTCCTGTAATAACTGTGTACTTCATACGATTCTCTCCCTTTTAAAAAATATTATTTAGATAATTGAAGAATGATCATTCTACTTTAGTTAAAAAAATAAGAGTTAGATCTAACTTGGTCTAAGCATAGCATTTTTAGAATGATCAGTAAAGTATTTTTAATAAGAGGTGACCAATAGACCGTCAGCAGATTTAGCATTGCTTTGGATGTTATAGAAAATCAGGTCAATGCCCTGTTCTGTTTTGGGTGAATCTAACCATACGGGTCACCAATTTGCGTGGCAGTAATCGTGGAATGAACTTCATTAATCGGTTGCGAGCCCCTGGCATTATGAATGTCTTGCCGCGTAAAAAGCCTCGATAACCTTCCTCAGCTACCTGCCCGGCCTCCATGATAGCCCCATTCTGGAACAGTTTCGAGGCCCCCATACCCGAACGATCAACGAAGCCGGTTGATGTCAGACCTGGACATAGTGCCGTCACAGTCACGCCCGTTCCGTTCAATTCGTTTTCAAGAGCCTCGGTGAACGACAGCACATACGCCTTCGTTGCGTAGTAAACTGACATCATAGGTCCCGGAAAAAAAGCCACCAATGAAGCGACATTCATCACGCCTCCTTCGCCGCGTTTAACCATATCCGGCACGAACAACTTTGTCATAATCGTTAGGGCCTTTATATTGACGTCAATCATATTCGTCTCTTCCTCTAACTTCGTCTCCAAAAATGTCCCAAATAAACCAAAACCAGCATTATTGACAAGATAGTCGACGACGATCCCCTTCTCCTTGAGCTCCGCGAAAATCTCCTCCGGCACACCGTGCGACGCGACATCCTTGGCGATGACCGTCGCTCGGGTGTCATATTTTTTTTTGTATTCTTTACCAAGCTCCACAAGCTTACTCTCACTACGCGCCACCAGCACCAAATCATATCCATCCTTGGCGAAACGATCTGCCAATTCTTTTCCAATCCCGCCAGATACTCCAGTGATAAGTACAGTTTTTCTCATCTTACAAGTTCACCTCTATTTTTTAGTATTAACCGTTTTTCAGCATTCAATAAGATTATTGATTTGAATGTTCGTTCTCCATATAAAAGACCTCTAATAAAGAGCGGCATGGAGAGATTGTACATACGAGAACGATTATTCTAGTAATGTGAAAAAAATATTAATCAAATCATTTTTCTAAAAACTGCATTGATATGTTGGCTATACGGTGAAGTTTCTCTCTGGGAATCGAGGTTCTTGCCATACTCCTTAATCCAACTCCTACATTATGCAGATACTCTGCCAATTCCCCAGCGTCGTAATCAGAGCTGAATTCACCGTCTCGTTGCCCCCAAAAAATTATTTCCTTGAGTAGTTGCTCTTCTGTTGTAAACGCCTCAGTAGACTTTTTATTAACATCGGCATCGCGCGCTGCCAATTCGACCGCCGAATTTACCATTAAGCAGCCGGAAGGCGAGTCCGTTTCCCCACTGATCAGGATGCCAACAATAAATTGTAGGGCTTCCGTTGCAGTCTTGGAACGTTTAACTCCTCCTGTAAGAGAGGCGTTGACTTTACTTTCATAACGATCCATCGCCTTTAGAAAAAGCGTATGTTTGTCGCCAAATGTGTCATACAAGCTTCTGCGATGGATGCCCATATGCTCAACCAAATCGGACATGGATGTTTTCTCGTAGCCCTGTTCCCAAAAAAGTTGCATCGCCTTATCCAATACCTTGGTCTCATCAAACTCCTTGTTTCTTGACATTTCAGTTCCCTCCTTCTTAAGAATTTAACATATCGGGAACGATCAGTAAAGAAAAAGCATGTTAAATACGTTTGCAGCCTCCCCACCATTATGCTCTCATGTGGATCAAATCAATCTCACAGCTCAAAATAATGGAGCAATCAAGCTGAAGAGGATAGTTTGCGAAGACTTCAAACCGATTATATCCATTTGCATCAACTACACCGACCTGATGTTCATACCAATATTGAAAAAACTCTTGATGCGCTTACGTATCTGGTCAGAAAAGGGAAGAATACTGCCTTACATTATACAGGTAGCAAAATTAATTCTTTCATCAGTCGAATGAATAATTCCATAGAGGAGCTTATCCACTTGTTTTTATGATAAGCACAAATTGCTGTGATTTTTTGTGTGTCAAGCTCTGTTTTGAGTTTTATCAAAGATTTATTTTTCAATTCTTCTTCGACTGTAAATTGCGGTAGATATGCCACCCCTAAATTACTTATCACACTTTGTTTAGTTGCTTCAATACTTGATAACTCAAGGGTGTTGTCAAGTACAATACCTTTATCTTTCAAGTATTGATCAAACATTTGCTGGAAAATGCTATCTGGATCATTAATGATCAAGCTGACCGATTTTCTTTGGTTTCCTTGCAAAAAATCCCTTTGATTGATTGGTAAGTTAGGCGAAGCAATTAAGGCCATGCCCAAATTGACAATAGGTTCAGTTAATATTGTTGGAGAGTACCCACCCACATCATAATGCACTGCAATATCTGCTCCACCGTTAATGATTTGGTCTCTTATTATATAACAATTTAATGCTTGCAACGATAACTTTACGTTAGGAGCCCGTTCTTTAAATGCTCTAAGTACAGGCTGCATCTTATAGATTAATAGCGACTCGGGCATGGCTACCTTTAGTGTACCGCTCATTTCGAGAATGCTTTTACCATAATTACTGATTTGCTCGGAAGATTGAATAATCGTATCAATGTACGGTAAAATATCCTTCCCCGCTTGTGTTAGGATCATTTTTCTCCCAATTCTTTCAAATAATTTTACTGATAGTTCTTGCTCTAATTGTTGTATCTGGAAGGTGACTGTGGACTGCGTATAATTGAGTTTACGTGCAGCATTTTGAAAGCTTCCAGTCTCCAAAATTGTTTTGACAGTGTTAAGATACTTTAATTCCATAGTTAATGACCCCTAAACATAATTCGATTTAATCGAATTTTAATATTTGCAATATCGATTTAATTAATATTTAGTTCGCAGAACTCTATCATAAGTAAAACAACCTGTCAAGGGGGATGTAAGGAGTAAATACGCGAGCAAGTTGTTTGAGATAACATTCAAAAATATAACAGAATCTATCCATTGCTTAATGGTGTGCCGTCAGTCCATGGCTTGGTTCTCGCAGATCTCCTTTCTATAATTCAATAATACTGAATCATAAGTTTTATTATTTCGATTTTTTTAATATTTTTATTTGTGGTATCGTTTCATAAAGTGGAGCAACCGATCCAGGAGGATATACGGAATAAAATAGATCTTTACTTTAAATGATATTGAAAGAAGGTTTATTTAGGTGAGTACAGTAATGTGGGTATCTTTCTTGTCTTATGCAATTACAACAGCTCTTTCGCCGGGCCCTAATAATATATTAGTCTTAAATGCAGTTAGCAACAATGGAATGAAGCGAAGTAAACAATTGATATTTGGAGTCTATTTTGGTTTTTTTAGTGTGATGGTCATATGTGGAATGTTTAGTGTAGTCCTCGCAAAGTATATACCTACTGCAATGCCATATATGAAGTACATTGGGTGTGCTTATATTTTGTGGCTTGCTTATTATACGGCAATAAGCAAGCCATCCAGCTCCGATGCCGAGGAAGGCTCTACTTCATTTATGCGTGGCTTTATTCTGCAATTTGTAAATGTAAAAATAATTTTATGGGGAATTACGATATTTACAGGCTATGTTCTTCCGTATTATTCATCTTTTGCAGCGGTAGCCGGTTTTATTGTTTTGGCTACTATTATTGGTGATGGAGCAACGCACCTATGGGCGATAGGCGGGGTAATCCTGCATAAAATCATAAATAAGTATTGGCGCCCAATTAATTTAATGATGGCATTGCTATTGGTTTACAGTGCATTAAGTTTAATATGAAATAAAAGGAGATTGGATTATGTCATTTGAAAAGGTTCGAAGCTATTTCGAAAAGCTTAACATGGGAGACAGAATCAAAAATTTTGATAGTTCCTGTGCCACGGTCGAACAGGCGGCAGAAACAATAGGTGTAGTTCCATCTCGTATTGCAAAAACACTGAGTCTAAGAAAAAACGATGGCTGTATGCTTATTGTGATGGCTGGAGATGCCGGTATTGATAATAAGAAATTCAGACATTTTTTTGGACTCAAAGCAAGGATGTTGACCGCTGATGAAGTGATGGAACAAATAGATCAACAGGTTGGTGGTGTATGTCCATTTGCAATTAAAGAGGATATACCAGTATATATCGATATTTCTGTTAAGCGTTTCGACTCCCTTTTTCCCGCTTGTGGAAGTCCGACAAAAGTCATCGAACTTTCTCCTGATGAATTATTTACCTATGGACACGCTATTGCATGGATTGATGTGTGTAAAGGCTGGGATTTATACCATCAGTAGTAAGCCATAAAATTCATTATGCATGGTTATATTAGCAGCCTATTTTTTTGGGGGGTGGCTTCTCAAAGCGTACGCTCTCCTTAAGCAGCATACCAGGGGGTTCGTGCACCATGTCCGGGTATTCTCAAGCTTTCTCAAAGTGATTTTCATCCAAGCGACCACGACATTCAATCTGTTACATGTGACCTGTTTCGAATGTCCCTCCTGAGACACCTTACACCTGCCATTCTTATTACCAATGCCAAAACACCTCCAAAGTTTGTCTGGGAAGTAATCTTTTGAAGGTGTTTTGGCTTATCTCACACTGAAGGTCATTTCCTCAACCTAAAACTTGCTCTCTTCCATAAAATTATTCCCTTTTTGCTGCTTTCAAATGTTCCATGACGTGTTTACCCATTGATTCTACGCTTGTCTGCTTGTAACCAATCGGGGGTCCATCCTTTTTCCATCGCATCCAGGGTCACTCCTGGCGGAACAATCGCATCTATCGCATCAAGTACATCACTGCTCAATCGAACGTCACTGCCCTTTAAAGTTTCCCGGAGCTGCTCGATCGTTCTAGCCCCAATGATGGCTGAAGTTATGGAAGGATGAGATTGTGTAAAGGCCATGGCCAGATGCGGTAAAGTTAACCCCGCTTCATCTGCAAGTGTTTGAAGCTTTGCTATGATTTCAAACTTGGTCCGGTTTTCTTCCCGATTAGGGTCGACAACAGATTTTAAGCTTCCCGCAAAGGTGGCTGCTCTTGAATCGGAGGAGTATGATTCCCCAAATCGGTATTTACCAGTTAATAGACCACCCGAAAGTGGACTCCAAACCAAAACGCCCATTCCGTATTTTGCTGTGGCAGCAAGCAAATCGAATTCGATACTTCGGTTTAAAATGGAATACGGGGATTGCTCAGAGACAAAACGTGCTGCATTTTTACGTTCGCTAGTCCATTGAGCTTCTGTTACTTGCCATGCTTGAAAGTTCGATGTGCCAATGTAGCGAATCTTCCCTTCTCTAACCAGATCCGTAAGCGCATCAAGAGTTTCTTCAATATCGGTGTTAACATCAGGCAGGTGTAGTTGATACAAATCGATATAATCGGTTTGAAGTCTTCGTAAACTATCCTCTACTGCTCGTTTGATCCAATATTTCGAGCTACCAGATTGATTGGGTCCACTGCCCATGGGAAAACCACCTTTAGTGGCCAAAAGGATATCCTCCCTGCGTCCTTTTAACAGTTCACCTAAAATTTCTTCTGCTTGACCACTTGAATAGACATCGGCTGTATCGATCAGGTTGACTCCTGCAGCCAGAGCTTCATCCAGAATGGGTTCACACTCTTTCTTCGTGTTGTTTCCCCAAAAACCAAATGTACCTGTACCTAATACAAAACTGCTTACTTTAAGACCTGTACTGCCTAATACACGATATTCCATCTTCACCCATTCCCCTCTGCTCGTTAATATTTAAACGAAAAATTTTTTCAGTACGGCAACCTCATTAATTTTCTTTTACAAACCGATTAACTAGATATTAAATTGAATAAAGGTTCCTCCTTGTTTAATACTCCTGCAAAATTAAAGAATGATCATTCTAAAAAGAATTGAGGTAGCCATTACATGTAGGGGGCAACTGTGTGCTCTTTAAATTCTTCACTTCTTGCCGTTGCATTTCCCTAGCTTGCATCATCAGTATAACATATCTAGAACGCTCGGTAAAGAAATGGTTTTTTATAGTGCTTTGTTCATCAACTAGACTCCGGCCAAAAAAAAGACACTGACTTTAGGCTGGTTTACTTCCTTGTTTCGCAGATTGTATTAGCCTTAAGGCAACGTCACTTGAAGATGTAGATTTATCTTTTTCCCGACTTTCTGCCATATGCATAATATAGCTTCTTCCAATCCATTGGCAAAAACAGTTGCTCCATGGTATATTCCGTGTACAAAAAAAGCGAGTCCTTTGTAAAAGGTTGCTCGACACTTCCATTTTACCAAGGACTGGCTTCTTTTTGTGTTACATTTTTTTTGAAGTGGGCCGTCCCTCATTCATTTATGACTTTTGAGACAGCCCCGTCTTCATAAGGAGTATTCGATATAAAATGTCTTCTTTACATACTCGACGACCTCTTCCGAGGTTTTCAGGGAAAGAACGGCCTCTTTTATGCTTTTTGCCTGTTCTCCGGTCAGATCTCTGAGTTGCGTACGTACCGGAAGGATCGAGGTTGCGCTCATGGAGAACTCATCGAGTCCCAAGCCAAGCAATATAGGAACGGCCAGTGGATCGCCGGCCATTTCTCCACACATCCCAACCCACTTTCCTTCTTTGTGCGCTGCGTCAATAACCATTGAAATCAGCCGTAAAACCGCCGGGTTGAAGGGTTGATACAAGTAGGATACGCGTTCATTCATACGATCGACAGCCATAGTATATTGGATCAAATCATTGGTTCCGATGCTAAAGAAGTCAACCTCTTTGGCAAATAGATCAGCCATAACGGCCGTAGACGGTATTTCCACCATCATGCCGATTTCAATTTGCTCTGCTACTTTTACTCCTCTTCCCGCAAGCTTTTCTTGTTCTTCCATAAGAATAGTTTTTGCTTCCTTAAATTCAGATAATGTTGCAATCATCGGGAACATGATTTTCAAGTTTCCATAGACACTCGCACGTAACAAAGCGCGTAATTGCGTGCGGAAAATGTCCTGTTCTTCCAAACATAAACGAATCGCCCTAAAGCCTAAAAACGGGTTCATTTCTTTGGGTAGTTTCAAGTAAGGCAGTTCTTTATCGCCACCGATGTCCAACGTACGGACAACCACCGACTTCCCTTGCATTTTTTCCAAAACGGTTTTATAAGCAACAAACTGCTCATCCTCTGTCGGAAGCCTGTCTTTTCCCATGTAGAGAAACTCTGTACGGTAAAGCCCAACCGCTTCTCCTCCATTTTCCAACACACTTTTAACATCAGCCGGTGTACCAATGTTTGCGGCCAGTTCGACATGCACGCCATCTTTAGTTACCGTCGGCTCATGAACTAAATTCGCCCACTGTGCTTTTTGCGCTTCGTATTTTACTTTTTTCGCTTCATATTGAGCAATGACTTCTGATGATGGGTCAATGATGACTTCACCTTCCAAACCATCAACAATAACCACTACGCCGTTTTCAATCCTTGAAATAGCTTGTTTTGTTCCGACTACAGCCGGGATTTCCATGGAGCGGGCCATGATCGCCGAATGGGAAGTACGGCCACCGATATCCGTCGTAAACCCTTTCACATATCGGCGATTTAGCTGTGCGGTATCTGATGGTGTCAAATCCTCAGCGATGATGACGACTTCCTCGGAAATCAGGCTTGGATCGGGAATTTGCACCTCTAACAAATGCGCAGTCACCCGTTTCATTACATCGCGGATGTCTTTGGCGCGTTCCTGCATATATTCGTTTTCCATCGATTCAAGCATGGAAATAAACCTGTGGGCTGATTCTTTTAAGGCATATTCCGCATTTACGCCTTCCATACTTATGTTTTCGAAAACCGGATTTAATAGTTCCGGGTCATTTAACACCAATAACTGAGCAGCAAGAATTTCTGCTTTATCGGCGCCAAGCTCACAGTTTACGTATTCCGTAATTTTTTCAAGCTCTGCTTTTGACCGGCTGATGGCTTGCTCCAATCGCTGTTTTTCAGCTTCCTTGTCAATGACATTGTTCTTTAAAATTTGAAGCTCCAGTTCCTCCAGACGATAGGCTTTGGCGATCGCTATACCGGCTGACGCGCCGATTCCCTTTAAGCGATTCCCCATTACTCACCAAGCCCCTCGTTTTTCAATATTTCTTCAATCCCATGGATCGCCTTATCCGCATCGGAACCAACAGCAACAATTCGAAATTGTGCTCCTTGAGGAATACCCAGAGACATAACACCCACAATCGATTTCAAGTTGACACATCTGCCATTATATTCGATATTTAGCTCTGCATTATATTTGCTTGCGGCTTGAACCAGGATTGAAGCCGGCCGCGTGTGTATGCCAACCTCATCAATAACTGTAAATGTTTTTTCCGTCATAGTCTCCTCTTTCTATATAAGTTGAATCTTTGGCGTAACTTGCGCTTTTTTTCAATTCACCTTATACAATCTTCCTAATTTCAATAGCATTTTTTCTAGCAGCATGGTTCCCGGTCCGGTTAAAGCAAACGCTATAACCGTTCCGATACCCACGATCCCCCCGAAAAAGAATCCGGCGCTTAAAAAGACGGCATCTACGCCGATTCTGCCGATATCATACCTTAATCCGAATTTTGACTCCGTATATCGCAATATAGCGTCTAAGGCATACATGCCGTTGCCAAAATTCATCAACAACACATAAGTGATGGAGAAACAAAAGTTAGCCAGGATGACAATGACGATTTTTATGAATAACGATAAATTAGACAGCTCCATATTGGCAATAAACGGATGAATCCAATTAATCAAGGGTCCTATCAAAAAGGAATACATAATGGAAGAAAAACCAATTGATTTATGATTTAACAAAAGACCCGCAGCCAGAAAAACAATACTTACGCAAAAGCTTGCAAGACCGACACTAACTCCGAGACTTTTATGCAATCCATCCAATAAAACCGTTAATGTATCGGATCCTATATTGCACTCGATAAATAAATTGACGGCTATAGCGCTTAACAAGGTGGCAACGGCCACAATAACCAATCGACCGCTAAATTTCGCAAAAGACGGGTATTTACACAACCTCAATCCAGATTTTCTCCATTAGAAGCGATCACTTTTTGCATCCAGTAAAAGCTGTCTTTCCGGAAGCGCTTTTTACTGCCCTTGCCGTAATCATCCTGATCCACGTAAATAAATCCGTAGCGTTTGCTCATTTCCGAGGATGAACAACTAACGATATCAATCGGTCCCCAAGCATAATAGCCTCTTAGATCCACCCCATCCTTAATGGCTTCTTTCATTTGCTCGATATGAGTCCGATAATAGTCAACCCGATAAGGATCATGGATCGAATTATTCTCTTCTAATTTGTCATGGTAGCCAACCCCATTTTCCGTGATATAAATAGGACATTGATACCGGTCATAAAACAGGTTAAGCAAGGTGCGAAGACCAATCGGATCAATCGTCCATCCCCATGAATTGGCCGGAAGTTCAAAATTGCGGTAAGGTCCTGTCTTGTTTTTCAAACTTTCTTCATCAAAAATGCGAGTATAGTAGTAGGAAAATGACATAAAGTCAGCCGTATTTCTCAATGCTTCTTCGTCGCCTTCCGCGAATTCAACGGTAATATTGTTGTCGTGGAAATAACGGAAAGCATAGCCAGGATAATATCCGCGCATTAACACATCGGAGAAAAAGTACTCCATTTGATTATTGCGCACGGTGGCGAATACATCTTCCGGTTTGCTGGTAGCCGGATAGGACGGTCCCCCGCAGAGCATCATCCCGATTTGCAAGTTGGAATCCAGGTTTTTGGCATACTTCGTGACCAAACCGCAAGCTACCATTTCATTATGCACACCTTGATATTTGGCGGAAGCTAAATCATCTACTACATCTTCCGCAATGCCCAGATGGTTAAAGGATTCATGAACAATCAAATTGATTTGATTAATAACAATCCAATATTTCACCTTTTTATGGTACCGATCAAGAATCACTTTGCTAAAGCGGACAAAAAACTCGATCATTTCTCTGGAGTACCAACCTTTATAAGCCAAGGTCAAATGCAGCGGCATTTCGTAATGGGACAGGGTGATCATTGGCTCCATCCCGTTCGCTATAATTTCGTCGATCAGGTTATCATAAAATTTCAAACCTTCTTCATTCGGCTGCTCTTCGTCACCGTTCGGAAAAATTCTTGTCCAATTGATCGAGGTGCGAAAGGTTTTGAGTCCAAGTTCGCTCAACAATTTCAAGTCTTCTTTATAAGAATGATAGAAATCGATTCCCCAACGTTTTGGAAAAATTCGCTCTTCATTTTGCATAGCTTCCTTAATATAGTCCATAGTCAGTTCTGTATTGTACTTTTTATCTAAAGGAATTTCATCCGTATATTCATTAATATCCGCTACGCTTAACCCTTTTCCGTTCACATTGTAAGCGCCTTCTGCCTGATTAGCAGCGATAGCTCCTCCCCATAAAAAATCGGCTGGAAATCCTGATGGAATATTTTTCATTTTTATTACTTCCTCCCTTTATTTATTGGTCATTTCTAATTGGGTCAGCCTCTGATTAAAACTCTCAAAAATATCGATTAACCGCTTGGCAATATTAATTTCACTATAGACCGTCATGAGCGTGTCTTGCGCATGGGCAAATAAAACCGAGTACTCTCCATTTGCTCCTTCTGTTTCTTTTTGGATGCAATTCGTTTGCACGCGATGAGCGATCACAATTTCCGCGTTGGCTAATTTCATCTTTTCCTTAGCGCCGTCAAAGTCGCTTTTTTCAATATCCTTTAAGGCATCCGTACAATGCTTTCTTGCTTCCCCTGCGTGCAAAATGATTTGCATCGCCTCTTGAGCTACTTGTTCCGAAGTCATAATAAAATCTCCTTAACAGATTAATTGGTTTGCGGCAATTCTTTTTCAAGTTCTTGTTTTTCGTAGGTTTTGAAAAATGGGTACCAAATCAGCGTAGCTACCCCGACGCAGATTAGCATCAAAATAATGCCTGTGATCGTTCCTGTCGTAATCCACGTGGAGATTGGAAAAGGAGCATACCACAGATCGAAGATCACTTTCGGGATGGAGCCGAAAGGAATGACTTTGGTCCCGATCCAAACGATCGCCGGCAAGATGATCCCCGTGATCCACATCGGCAGCATCAATATGGGGTTCCATACGATCGAACCGAATACCAAAGGCTCGTTGATATTAAAGATGGAAGGGACTAAACTTGCGCGTCCCAGCGCTTTTAGCTTGGTGCTTTTAGAGAAGACATGCATAATAACCAGGGGTAACGTACAGCCTACGCCGCCTACAAACAAGTATGCCGAAAAAATCGTTTCGGCCGTTACAAGATTATGCGCCCCCATGGTCGCGTTTGAGGTAATGGCCGCCAGAAAAATCGGTTTGGTGACAGGGGTTAACACCCAACTGGAGATCCCCATGGAATATAAGAAACAGTATAAAAATATAATCAGGATGAATCCCCAAGGCGTCTCTACCACGTTGGCCAACGGCATAAAAATATTTAAAATGATGTTGTATATATCAACATGAACGATATCGACCAACACCCAAGCCATAACCAAAGTGATACCGATGGGAAGCATGGAATCAAACCAGGCTCTGACAAAGTCCGGGATGACGGAATCTTCCTTGAAAAAAGAGAATTTTCCGAAAAGACTCATGATATATCCGGTGAAAAGAGCGGCGATGATGGCAACGAACATACCTCCGGTTCCCAAAGAACTATGGGAAAAGCCAACCGCACCGTCTTTGACGACCTGGGGAGTAATGATGATCAAGAAAACAATCAAACTGGTGCAACCGGCGATAAACCGCTGCTTTCTTAACTTCTTTTTCTCCATCAAATTGAACGGAATCAGGAAAGAAACCAAGAGCGAAAGCATGCCCATCGTCCATCCGAACGGAACCCAAAAATTAGGGTAGTTTTTGATTTGATAGACATCGCCGGGGATGGTGAGCAGGCAAAATACCGATCCCAGAAGAATGAAAGGCAATAGTTGCATGACGGAATCCTTGAGCGTGACGATCCATACATTGTTATTGACTTTATTCATCTTCGGAGAGAAGTCGTTTTTCAGCCATTCCATTAATTTGTTCATTTTCCTTATCCCCTTTTTAGCTGTTCAACTCATTCATCATATCATCCAAAGCCGCTTCCCCATCCAAAGTGGAATAATAAGAAGGCTTCATTAAGAGCACTTTGACATCTGTATCTTTGGTAAGCTCGTTGATATCATCCATAATATATGCTAAATGTGGACCGACTAATAAAGCATCAATATCATGAATGTAATTTTCGATTTCCGCTTCCCCTCTGGCTTTGATGTCCATGTTCAAGTTTCTTTTTTTAGCGGCTTTGCGAATATTGGCAGCCATAAAGCCGGAGCTTGCTCCGGATCCGCAAACTAACAACACGTTTAACATTTCTTTTGTATTTCCCATGGTAATCCTCCTTGCTTTTATTTATAATGATTTGACAGCGCTATCTTTGTTACAACCAAACTATAATACAAACCCCAAAACGGGCTCAAATAAAAAAATGCACCCCTAGGGTGCAACATTTTAAAGCGAGGGATCATACCATGAAAACGCAGTATATTGATTTGATTCAATATTTAATCTCATATAACAATGAATGGATTTCATCGCAAAGTTTGGCGGACAAATATGATGTGTCCAAACGGACCATCAAATCTTATATAAGTGAGATTAATGCAATTCACCACGGGTTAATCCTATCTTCGAATAAAGGTTATAAGGTCAATACCGATCAAGTAAATAGGTTTCTAACCAGTGAACAAAAAGCAATCCCGCAAACCCAATCCGAAAGAATGGCGTATATTCTGAAAAAACTGGTGCAAACCAATGAGCCCATTTATATTTACGATTTAAGCGACGCTCTGTTTATCAGTGAGTCAACACTGAGACTGGATTTAAAGCTTATTAAAGAAAAGCTTACTAAAAACAACTTGGAATTGAGTTTGGTTAAGGAGCATCTAGGTTTACGAGGCAAAGAAAAGGACAAGCGCAAATTAATGAGTAGTATTTTGTACGAGGAGGCCAACGGAAGTTTTATTGATATCGATAAAATCAAAAGATTTTATCGGGATTTAAATGTGGATTATATTCGGGAAGCTGTCATTGAAACCTTTTCTTCCCATCACTTTTTTACCAATGATTTTTATTTAACCAATGTGGTCATCCATATTACCATTGCTCTGGACAGAATGAAACATGATTTTCAGTTTTTAAATAAGACTGTGAATTATACTACCAACAACACTACTTATTTAATCGCCAAAGAAATTGCCTTAAAATTGGAGTCTTATTTTCAAGTACAATATTCAGAAGACGAAATCGCTGATTTAGCGATCTTAATTTCATGCAATGGAACAAACGTTAACTTTACCCAAACCGAAATTAGTGACCTGGAACGTATTGCCGGAACAGATTGTATTGATTTGGTCAGTGAAATCGCAACCGACTTGGATAAATATTACTACATCAACATTATTGATGCAGATTTTATTATGCGTTTTACGCTGCATATTAAAAATCTTTTAATGAGATTAAAAAATCATTATTCGACGAAAAATCCATTAACGAATACGATCAAAAGAGAATGCCCACTCATTTATGATTGCGCCGTTCATGCTTCGCATGTGATTAAAGAAAAAACCGGCTATAGAATTAGCGATGATGAAATTGCTTATCTAGCTTTTCACCTGGGGTATGCCATTGATTTGCAGCGGCAAACGAACGTAAAAATCTCATGCACGGTACTGTTTCCACTTTACTACAGTATGAATGTGCAAATGATCAATAAATTACAGCAGTATTTTAGCGACGATATTTCGATTCATTCGATTGTAACCGATGAGAGCGATTTGAAATACGCAACAAGCGATTTTATTATTTCTTCCGTCCAATTACACAAAATTCCTGAAGTCCCTTATGTTGTGATAACTCCGTTTTTTGTTGAAAGCGACCTAAAAAAAGTATCGAACAAACTATTTGAATTAAAAGAGCAAAAAAAGAAAAATCAATTTAAGCTTTATTTAAAATCTTTTTTGGACGAAAGACATTTCTGCAACTCCACGGAAAGATGCGAGAAAGAAGACGTTTTACGTTTTATCTGTCACATCATGAACCGGGATGGTTATACGGACGAAGATTTTTTCGCCAAAATTATGGAACGGGAAGCGATGTCCTCTACCGCGTTCGGACAAGTTGCTATTCCTCATGCGATCAAAATGGAATCCCGCAAAACGGGCATGTTCATTTATTTGAATCCGAATGGCATCAAATGGGATAATTTTAACGTGAAAATTGTATTATTAATCACCGTCAGCGGGGAGGATCGAAAAATATTCCGCGACGTATTCGATGCACTCGCCACTATATTGACGGACGATAAACATGTGAATCTGTTATCTTCCGTTCATAGCTTCGATCATTTTATCAATCAATTAATCACCTGCTGGGAATAATTTTTCGACAGTATTACCACATTCTCGTATAATGAATGATAATCATTCACATTCAAGTAGGAGGGTAATGAATATTGGCAAATTTCTCTGATGGGAAATACAATCTCATTTTAAACGCGGCTATTGAGGTCATTACGGAAAAAGGATATGATAAGACGGCCATTTCAGATATCGTAAAAAAAGCAGGCGTTGCACAAGGAACGTTTTATTTATATTTCTCATCCAAAAAAGCGTTAATCCCAGCGATTGCAGATAATCTTCTGACCATTACTTTTAGTAAAATCAAAGAAAAAGCACAAGATAAAGAAAGCTTTTGGGAGGTGCTGGATATTGTAATAAACGAAACCTTCAACATAACCGATTCATACAAAGAAATCCTTGTCCTTTGTTACTCAGGTCTTGCTATCGATCATTCCCTGGAAAAATGGGAAGCAATCTATTCTCCTTATTATACTTGGCTTGAGGACATATTATTGAAAGCCATTAACAATAATGAGATCATCAGTGACCTTCATGCAAAATGGACTGCCAAACTTATCATAAATCTGATTGAAAATGCTGCCGAACGATTTTACATTGGCCTTGAACAAGAAGAACCCCTGAACGTATTTAAGACTCGGGTATTTAATTTCATAAAAAGATCATTATGGAGAACATGAAAAAGAGTACTGGAAAATCTGCATTTATTTTTTTGAAATAATATGACTGATGTTCATTCATTAATAGTCTGGTGACTTTTGTGAATTTCGGAAAGGAAAAATGGTCTATGAATAAGGGTTGGATTTTTGTCATTTTAACTTCTCTATTCGAATTATTTTGGGTTTTTGGATTTAATGTTGCCAACACTTGGTGGCACTGGATTATCATCATTACTATTATTATCAACAGTTTCTTTCAAAAGCATGTGAGTCATTGCCGACAGGTACCGTTTATGCCATTTTTGCAGCAGCAGGTACAGTAGGTACGGCTCTAATGGACATTATTATTTTTGAAGCGGAATTCAGTGTTGCAAAAGGTCTGTTTATGGGGATCCTGGTCATTGGAGTTATTGCATTGAAACTATTCGATAATAAGCCAGAATCTAGATCAGCAAAAGGAGCTCGTTGATATGGGTTGGCTATTCGTATTTATTGCTGCTCTATTGGAACTTATTGGAGTCATCGGTTTAAAAAAATTCAGCCAAAGGAAATCCATTTTGAACATACTGATGTTCTTTGGTGGATTTGGAGGTGCTCTTGCTTTTCTATACGCTTCCTTTAACTATCTTCAACTCAGCATTGCCTATGCTGTTTGGATTGGAATAGGAACTTTAGCTGCCGTTCTAGTAAACATGTTTTTTTTCAATGAATCAAAAAGCATTGGGCGCATTATAAGCATCATTATCATTGTTGTTGGTGTTGTTGGACTCAAAGCAGTTTCATAATGCCTGCAAAGCTGTATAAGCCATTTACAGCCCGGTTTATTTAAGGTTTATTATCAAAAAAGAGAATCAAATGCCGTCTCTTTCTCAGCTCGTGTACGGGAAAGTTTTTCTGAGGAAGGAATGCAGCGGTTTAAGCCTACCTCTCTGCCCCTAATAACAGAAGAAAACCCTAACAATCATCTGGCCCATTTCATTCACTTGTTTAAGCCAGAGAAGATGGGAAACGTGTATGTTCTGGAAGGAAATGAACTTTATATGACGGAGGAATTGAATCTGGACTACAACATAATTGTTATGGATTGCAGAGTTTTTGGAAAATAGCGCATTCAGGAAAACTTCGCAGGGGCGGATATTCACCTTCTCTGCGGATCTGCCATGCCCTATGAGGTGGCAAGATTTTATCGGGCAGTAGAGCAATGTAAGAGTCTCTCAGTGTGGTCCTTGGATTGTTTAACCCGCATGTAAATGATAAGGTTTATCGAAATTTGCTCGAAACTTAGATCATCGGCTGAAAAGATAGCGAATGAACGAATAATAGCAAGTAGGTGTCAATCATCTATGAACCAAGAGTATTTTGTCGCCGTGACTAAGAGGACAAGATTAGAACCAGACGGTTTGCTTAGGGACCGCTACTCCTAACATTGCGTCTTTTTTGACATAGCACCGAGAGTCCCCATTTATCCGCATAGATATGTTGCATTTCTGCCCCTTTTTAACCACAGGGTACGGCTTTGTCAATACATGCCACGACCAGAATTATCATATCCATTAAAGGCTACCTCTTCTTATTTGATATAGACGGGCAAAGCACAATTCGAACTAGGATCGAGCTTTTGCAAAGCTATCCCTTACCTCTTGGCTATGGCGCCATCAATATTAAACAGAATACGAGCGGCCTTCTCCTTCTAAGATTTACTAGCTTCTATCTACTAAGAGTATAGCTATTATTGGCAGGTAATAAAACATCCAAAAACAAAGCCGAAATCTTGCTCCAGGAAGCCAGAAAGAATTATCACATGGAAGAACAGGCACTCGCGGAAGAAACCGAAAAAAATGCTGTAAAAGCAACAGAGGCTGTTCTGCTCTTTTCGGTTATAAGGGGCAAAAAAATTGAGCTAGCTGTGATACTTGCGGCTTTTTACGGACTAAGGAGAAGCGAAATCGTTGGACTTAAATGGTCAGCCGTTGATTTAACCAATCGCACATTACAATCAAACATACGGTTACATCTGGCAACCTCAATGGGAAGTACATTGAAATCGAGAAGGATCGAACAAAGAACAAAGCCAGTCGTCGAACCCTACCGCTGGTAGATACCTTTTATGAGCTTCTGGTTCGCATGAAGGAGCAACAAGAAGCCAATCGCTTATCTTACGGCAACGCTTACTGCACCGATTACCTGGAATATATTTATGTGGACGCATTAGGAGAACGCATCAAGCCGGGTTACCTGACACAGCAATTCCCGTATTTTCTGGAGAAGCACAGCTTCAGACGTATTCGATTCCACGATCTTCGGCATAGCTACGCCAGTCTATTGTTAGCCAGCAGTGTGGGCATGAAGGAAGTTCAGGAATGGCTGGGCCATAGCGATTATTCAACCACAGCCAATAAAATGAATGAGGTCATAAAAATATAAAAAAAGCTCATTAGAAAAATCTAATGAACTATCACGAGTTTTGATTGGTACCGGCGAGAGGACTCGAACCTCCACGGTTTCCCACTCGATTTTGAGTCGAGCGCGTCTGCCATTCCGCCACGCCGGCATATTCAATTATGGAGGCGCCACCCAGATTTGAACTGGGGAATAAAGCTTTTGCAGAGCTTTGCCTTACCACTTGGCTATGGCGCCAGAGTATTACAAAGCGGACGACGGGAATCGAACCCGCGACCCTCGCCTTGGCAAGGCGATGCTCTACCGCTGAGCCACGTCCGCATTAAGATGGCTGGGGATATAGGATTTGAACCTATGCATGACGGAGTCAAAGTCCGTTGCCTTACCGCTTGGCTAATCCCCATTAAAGGTAAAGGGCGACCGATGGGGCTTGAACCCACGAATGCCGGAGTCACAGTCCGGTGCGTTAACCACTTCGCCACGATCGCCGCAAAGACAAAAAAAATTTGGCAGGGGCAGCAGGAATTGAACCCACACCAACGGTTTTGGAGACCGTTGTTCTACCTTTAAACTATGCCCCTATAAAACTGGTGGAGGATGATGGATTCGAACCACCGAACCCGTAAGGGAGCAGATTTACAGTCTGATGCGTTTGGCCACTTCGCTAATCCTCCAAAAATGGTGCCGGCGAGAGGACTTGAACCCCCAACCTACTGATTACAAGTCAGTTGCTCTACCAGTTGAGCTACACCGGCACATAAATTATTCAATTAAGAGTGGCTCGGGACGGAATCGAACCGCCGACACGAGGATTTTCAGTCCTCTGCTCTACCGACTGAGCTACCGAGCCTTATTCTAAGCCTCTTCGACAAACATTGTATTACTAAAATGGCGGAACTGACGGGATTCGAACCCGCGATCTCCTGCGTGACAGGCAGGCATGTTAGGCCTCTACACCACAGTTCCAAGGGTATTTCCTAAGGGAAATTAATTGCGGGGACAGGATTTGAACCTGTGACCTTCGGGTTATGAGCCCGACGAGCTACCGAACTGCTCCACCCCGCGACAATAATAAGTATTCAATTTTCCAAGTGGTGGAGGCTGAGGGGCTCGAACCCCCGACCCTCTGCTTGTAAGGCAGATGCTCTCCCAGCTGAGCTAAGCCTCCACAACGCAACACTTCACATATTATACCATTACAAGCTTTTTATTTCAAGCTCTTTTATAAAATAGTTAATGACCCGTAGGGGAATCGAACCCCTGTTACCTCCGTGAAAGGGAGGTGTCTTAACCGCTTGACCAACGGGCCACACAATAAATAATATCTGGCGGAGAGAGAGGGATTCGAACCCTCGAGACGCTTTTGGCGCCTACACGATTTCCAATCGTGCTCCTTCGGCCAACTCGGACACCTCTCCATATGGCTCCCCGAACAGGACTCGAACCTGTGACAACTCGATTAACAGTCGAGTGCTCTACCAACTGAGCTATCAGGGAATAATAATCATTTATTCAAGGTTACACCCTGAAAACTGGATCCGAAACTCCATTGCGTCCTATACTTTAGGATAAGCCCTCGACCGATTAGTATTGGTCAGCTCCATGCATTACTGCACTTCCACCCCCAACCTATCTACCTCGTCGTCTTCAAGGGGTCTTACTAATTGGGAAATCTCATCTTGAGGGGGGCTTCACGCTTAGATGCTTTCAGCGCTTATCCCTTCCGTACATAGCTACCCAGCGGTGCTCCTGGCGGAACAACTGGTACACCAGCGGTACGTCCATCCCGGTCCTCTCGTACTAAGGACAGCTCCTCTCAAATTTCCTACGCCCACGACAGATAGGGACCGAACTGTCTCACGACGTTCTGAACCCAGCTCGCGTACCGCTTTAATGGGCGAACAGCCCAACCCTTGGGACCTACTTCAGCCCCAGGATGCGATGAGCCGACATCGAGGTGCCAAACCTCCCCGTCGATGTGGACTCTTGGGGGAGATAAGCCTGTTATCCCCAGGGTAGCTTTTATCCGTTGAGCGATGGCCCTTCCATGCGGTACCACCGGATCACTAAGCCCGACTTTCGTCCCTGCTCGACTTGTAGGTCTCGCAGTCAAGCTCCCTTCTGCCTTTGCACTCTTCGAATGATTTCCAACCATTCTGAGGGAACCTTGGGGCGCCTCCGTTACTCTTTAGGAGGCGACCGCCCCAGTCAAACTGCCCACCTGACACTGTCCTCGTACCGGATCACGGTACCAAGTTAGAACCTAGATACGATCAGGGTGGTATCCCAAGGATGCCTCCTCTCAAGCTGGCGCTCAAGTCTC